>NZ_OY780933.1:321250-642500 GCF_963676065.1 Maridesulfovibrio sp.
TGTTTCCTGCTCCATGGAGCTGTATCAGGGCAGGCTCGATAAGGCTGTTCGTATCTATAAGGATCGGGAGCAGATTGATATTCTGTATCGTTTCGCACTCAATTGCAGACCTCCGGGTTTCGCGCGCATCGGTCATGTGACCCTGCTGACAAAAGAGATGGCCCCGGACAGCCTCTTCTACTCCACATGCAATGGCGGGGAAAAAGAAAAATTTCCGCTGGGCGGTCTCACCTTTGACCACAGCGACAATATTTCATTTGCAGTATCAGCATCGCAGGGGCTGGGGATGACCGACGGGAAAGTTGTACTTGGCGGGGCGGAAAGAGCCTTGGAAATCAGCCCGCTCTACCCTGAACACGGATTTGTCGGCATGGTCAAATGCAGACAGGCTGCGCCCACTCCATTTGTGCGGGTCTTCTTTTCCATGCAGGAAATGGATGAAACCAGTATGCGCGGATGCGGTCCCGAACCCAAATTCAATTTCAGTACCGGTTTCAGCATAACACCGCGTCCAGGAGAATGAACATGGCCGGCAAACGTCCGAAGCTTTCCGTCTCGATTATCGATACAAAACGCATCACCCCGCATGAATGGGACGGTTACCAGTCCTTTCCGACCATAACTGATGTAAACGGCGATCTGCTGGTGGGATTCCGGCGGGCGGTGAACATCAGCGAAGACCTGCGCAGAAGAATGGACCATGGCATGGCCGGGGATATTTACACCACCCGTTCAACAGACGGCGGACAGAATTTCAAGTCCCCGCGACTGGTCATCAGTCATGCGCTGAATCAAACCAACGAACATGACGCGCTTGTCACCCATCTGGGTAAAGATAAAGTGCTGCTCATCTCACGCACCCACACCACAGAACTTCGCCGAAACTACTTTTCCTTAAGCACTGACGGCGGGAAGAGTTTCCCCGAGCGTTCACCGCTTGATCTTCCCGGTGGGGCATGGGCATCTTTCGGGCATTTCATCCCTGCTTTGGATGATGAGAAAAATTTCATCGGTTCATTCTACAACGGTCCGGGCTGCGGGACCTTCCGCTTTAACCCGGAAAACGGAGAGATTTCCAATCAATCATACATCTACGAGCACATCCCGGAATACCGCCTCAATGAAACATCCATCACCCGCCTGCCTTCGGGCCGCATAGTGGCCCTCTTGCGTCAACAACCGTGCATGGAAGGACTTTTCACATCCCATTCCGATGATGACGGGAAGACCTGGTCCGTCCCAAAGCCCATCGGACTTTACGGGGAGGCCCCTTCCGTCAAGCTCCTGCCGGACGGGCGGGTACTGGCTATCTACCGGGGCATGATCCGCAAAAATCCGAAATGCCGAGTGGCCCTGACTATCTCTGAAGACGGCGGAGAAACGTGGAGTCTTCCCCGGACCTTAGCATGGTATAAAGGAGGAAGGTTCCACGGTGGTTACGGAGATCTGGCTGTGAATAAAAAAGGACAGGTTATCGCGGTCTACTATATTTCACGAAGACATGAAGGCCCTGTTGTAGAACGTATGGTGCTGGATGTGGGCTGACAGGATTAAAGTAAAAAAGCTCCGCAATACCTAAAAGATATTGCGGAGCTTTTATTTAAGCAAAATTTAATAACCGAACGGCGGAACCTGATAAAACTTTAGCTGGTTCCCGAAAATCCGCAAGCAATCTAAACGTTAAACAGAAAGTGGACAACATCACCGTCTTTAACGATGTATTCCTTTCCTTCTGAGCGGAGCACACCGGCTGCGCGGCATGCGGCTTCCGAACCATTGGACACGTAATCTTCGTAACCGATAACTTCGGCGCGAATGAATCCGCGTTCAAAGTCGGTGTGGATGGCTGCTGCTGCGCGGGGAGCCTTGTCGCCGTCATGAATGGTCCATGCGCGGACTTCTTTTACCCCGGCGGTGAAGTAGCTGATCATACCCAGAGTGTGAAATCCGGTACGGATAATCTTGGCCAGACCGGATTCGGTAACACCGTAGGAATCGAGGAATTCGTTGTATTCCTCATCATCAAGTCCGACCAGCTCTTCTTCCATTTTAGCGGAAATTTTTACGAATTCGGCTCCGCGTTCGTCGGCGAGAGCTTTAACTTTCTTTACGTAGTCGTTGTCCTCGGTGAGGCCTTCTTCATCAACGTTGGCGCAGTAGATCACATTCTTGGCGGTGATCAGGCGCAGATCACGGAGCAGTTCGATCATGTAGTCGGTATCCAGCTCTCCATAAGTTCCTACGGGGTTGCCCTCGTTGAGGTGTTCGAGCAGCTTTTCAGCTTCGGCAATTTTGGGACCGAGGGTCTTATCACCTTTGATCTTTTTCTTCATGCCCTCAATGCGGGTATCAAGCGCCTGCACATCAGAGAGGATCAACTCGGTTTCGATAACTTCAATATCACGCAGGGGATCAACTGAATTTGAAACGTGAATAACATCGTCGTTATCAAAACAGCGCACAACGTGGAGAATGGCCTGTGTTTCACGGATATTGCCGAGAAACTTATTGCCGAGCCCTTCACCCTTGCTTGCTCCTTCAACCAGACCGGCGATGTCGATAAAATCAACTGTGGACTGCTGCACGCGCTGGGGCTTGACCAGTTCGGCCAGCTTGTCGATGCGTTCGTCCGGGACGGGTACAACCGCCTTGTTGGGTTCGATGGTACAGAAAGCGTAGTTGGCGCTTTCTGCGTTCTGGGCCTTGGTCAGGGCATTAAAAAGGGTGGATTTACCAACGTTGGGCAGTCCCACGATACCGATACTGAGAGCCATAAGAAATTCTCCTCAAAAAATATGAATTCCGTTTCACGCCGCAAACATCCCGCACATGCAGTTTTTAATCGCATGAAAAAAATAGTTTTTTTTCGGGGTGCCGGGCCGTGAAAGGTAGATTTTCAGTTTCTATTACCTATAAAGATAATATCACGCGTTGCGGCCCCTCAATACCTGTCTTTGCGTGGATGGGCAAGTATTGATTCCCTCACGAAAATTTGTGCCTAAAATCAAAATAAAATTTCAAATTATTCCAATTAAACACACCCCTTTGCTGTCAATCTGATTATTCCCGTTTGCGCACTCCCCGTGAAAAGTGTACTTCTAACAGCTGAATAAGCCTTATTTTAAAAGCATTTTCAAGCAGGTAAATATCATGATCGTACCAGTCATACTCTCCGGGGGCAGCGGAACCAGACTCTGGCCCCTTTCACGCAGGAATCATCCCAAACAGCTTTTGAGCCTCACCGGGAAAAATTCCTTACTGCGTAATACCGCCGAACGCGGTTCCATGCTGGACGAAGCAACAGCGCCGGTTGTGGTCTGCAATAGCAAGTACCGGTTCATGGTCGCTGAAGAATTGCGCGCGGCAGGTATCAAGCCGGAAGCTATTTTTCTGGAACCCGAAGGGCGTAATTCAGCTCCGGCCATTGCCGCTGCCGCTTTCTACATCAGCCGTAAATATCCGGAGGCCCTGATGCTGGTAATGCCTTCGGATCACGTTATTCATGATTTAAAGAAATTTAATTCGGCAGTAGCTGCCGGGATAAAACCTGCCCACAATGATGATCTGGTACTGTTCGGTGTTATCCCTACCACGCCCGAAACGGGATACGGATATATCCATACAGCCGGCGAATTCCAGACCGGGACTCCTCAGCAGGTGCAGGAATTTGTGGAAAAACCTGATCTTGAGACCGCTAAGTCCTATCTTGAGTCTGGGAAATATTTATGGAATGCCGGAATTTTTCTATTCAGCCCGGATATTTATCTGGAAAAGCTTAAACAGCTTGAGCCCGAAATACATTCTTTCTGTCAGGCCGCCACAGAAAAAGCGCATATTGACCTTGATTTTATCCGTCTCGATGAAGAACATTTCACAAAATGCCCCGCTAAATCAATTGATTATGCAGTAATCGAGAAGATCAACAACCTGAGTGTTGTCCCGCTTGACGGAGGCTGGTCCGATATCGGTTCATGGGATTCCCTGATGAAAGAAAAAGAGACCGATGCAGACGGAAATGTCATCTCCGGTGATGTGCTGGCCCGGAATGTGGAAAACAGTTTTCTCCATTCATCCGGCAGGCTCCTCGGCGTGGTCGGCGTGGACGATGTTATCGTGGTTGAAACATCGGACGCTGTGCTGGTTGCAGGGCGCGAACACGGGCAGGAGGTCGCCGGACTGGTCGCGGATTTAAAAAAGCAGGAACGCGCCGAAGTTGACCATCATCAAAAGGTTTACCGTCCATGGGGATCATACGAAACAGTGGATAGCGGAGAGCGCTTTCAGGTTAAAAAGATAATCGTTAAGCCGGGAGGAGTGCTGTCGCTGCAGATGCACCATCACCGCGCAGAACACTGGGTTGTGGTCAAGGGAACGGCCAAGGTTTTAGTTGGAGATAAAGAAATTCTGCTGCAAGAAGACGAATCCACTTACATCCCTATCGGTATCAAACATCGCTTGGAAAATCCCGGCCGGATCAATCTTGAGCTCATGGAAGTGCAGACCGGCAGTTATCTGGGCGAAGATGATATCCAGCGGTTTGAGGATGTTTACGGGCGGTCCGGCAATCAAGGGTAAGAACTGACTAATGCAATCCTATCCCATTTTCATAGCTGAAGTTTCCAGCAATCACGGTTGCGATATTGAGCGCTGTTATGAATTTATAGACACCGCCGCCCGCATCGGCTGCGATGCTGTAAAATTCCAATTATTCAAAATTGATGAACTCTTTGCCCCGGAAATTCTGGCCCGCAGCGCTGAGCACCGGAAAAGAAGCGGCTGGGAACTGCCTGAATCGTTCATTCCGAAGATCTCCCAGCGATGCAAAGATCGCAAGATACTTTTCGGATGCACCCCGTTTTATCTTGATGCAGTTAAAATCCTGACCCCTTACGTGGATTTTTTCAAAATCGCCTCTTACGAGCTGCTCTGGACAGACCTGCTGACAGCATGCTCCGCCAGCGGCAAACCGGTAATACTTTCCACCGGCATGGCGGATATGAATGAAATAAACTCGGCGGTAGCAACCCTTAAAGCGGCAGGCTGCGCCAAACCGACCCTGCTGCACTGCGTATCCGGCTACCCGACTCCGGTTGAACAGGCAAATCTATCGGCAATAGAAACAATTAGGAATGAATTTCAATGTAAAACAGGCTGGTCCGACCATACTGTAAGTCAGGGAGTAATCCAGAGAGCGGTACACAAATACGATGCCGCAGTGGTGGAGATGCACCTTGATCTGGACAAAAACGGACCGGAATACAGTTCCGGGCACTGCTGGCTGCCCGATCAACTGAAGCAGACCATCGCCAATGTCCGGCAAGGGCTCAAGGCTGACGGAAACGGCAGAAAAGTCCCCGCCGAATCGGAAATACCCGACCGAGACTGGCGAGCTGATCCTGTTGACGGTTTAAGGCCCCTTAAACCCGTCAGGGAAACGTGGAATCCTTAACGCTCTCCTTTGGATTTTAATCGCATACAGAATTTTCACTAGCAATTTGAACGAAATTATCAATGGTCGGAAAATCCGCACTTTCCTTGTAGATCAGATGCATTTCAATAGTCGGAAATTCCCCGGTAAGTTTTTTGATAACCACTCCGTGCGGCCTCCTGCGAGCCATGCTCTCAGGGACAATACCGATCCCGATTCGCGCCGCGACTAATGCAACCGTCGCGCTTTTACGTGCTGTCTGCTGCACAACATCCGGCACAACTCCGGTTTCCGCAAAAACCCTCATCCACTCATCATAGAGGCGCGGCTGGCTTTCACGCGGAGAGAAGATAAAAGGCTCGCCGTCCAGCTCGGAAATATCCACACTTTCCTGCCCGCAAAACCGGTGCCCGTCAGGAACAGCCAGCGCATACCGCTCACAATGAAATAATTTACATCTGAGATCGGAAATATCATGCCGGAAAAGCCTTACAACTCCGACATCTATATCCCCGCTACGCACAGCAGCAAGCTGATCATTTGTAAACATCTCCTGCAATCCGAATCTGACCGCAGGGAATTTCTCCTTATATTTACGGATAATTTCCGTCAGCGCTGTTTCCAAAGCCGGACCGATGTATCCCAGCCTTAACTGCCCTCCCAACCCGGAAGCGGCATCCAGCAGATTCTCACGAGCCCTTTCGATTGATCTCATAATTCCCCCGGCATCCCGCAATAGAGAAGTTCCGGCCGCGGTAAGAGAGACAGAACGTTTGTTGCGCTTGAACAGGCTGACTCCCAGCTCATCTTCAAATTTCATTATCTGCTGACTGAGCGGAGGCTGTGAAATATGCAGCCTCTTAGCGGCCCTCCCGAAATGAAGTTCCTCGGCCACTGCCAAAAAATATTTGAGCTGTCGTGTTTCCATCAGTAATATCTATCAGATATTACTCTAATCTAAAAGATATATTCGACATATTTATAGCCCGGCAATATTAGTACACTCATTCAACAACATTAACCCGGAGAAAAATATGTCTGCTCAAATCACATTAAAGAAACTTGGAAACAGTGAAATCAAAATATCTCCCATTGGCCTCGGTTGCATGGGATTAAGTGAATTTTATGGTGAAAGCACACCGGAAGAAGCCGGAGTGAATCTTATCCTCCATGCACTTGATCAGGGTATAAATTTCTTTGATACAGCCGACATGTACGGCGCGGGACACAATGAAAAGCTGCTGGCCAAAGCATTCAACGGACGCAGGGAGGATGCCGTAATCGCCACCAAGTTCGGTATTGTGCGCGAAAAAGGCGAGTACGCCAGAACCATCAGCGGCAAGCCGGAATATGTACGCAAGTCCTGTCATGACAGTTTGCGCAGGCTTGGAACCGATTACATCGATCTTTACTACATTCACCGGGTAGATACGACGACTCCCATCGAGGATACCATCGGTGAAATGTCCCGTCTGGTTGAAGAGGGTAAAATCAGAGCCATCGGCATCTCCGAGGCTTCAGCGGAAACCCTGCGCCGGGCACATGCGGTGCATCCGCTTTCCGCCCTGCAATCGGAATATTCCATGCTCACCCGTGACCCGGAAGAGGAAATTCTCGCCCTGACCCGTGAGCTGGGAATCAGCTTTGTTCCATACAGTCCCATTTGCCGGGGACTGCTCAGCAACTGGGCCCCTTCCAAAGACAACTCCGACTTTAGAAACCAGCTGCCACGCTTCAAAGGAGAAGCATACGCAAAGAACAAATCAATCGCTGCCGCACTGGGCGAGATAGCAGAAAAGAAAAATTGTACTCTAGCCCAGCTCTCACTGGCATGGGTATGCGCGCAAGGGGACAACATTATTCCCATTCCGGGAACCACTAAGATTAAAAACCTCGATTCCAACATCAAAGCAACGCAGGTGCTGCTGAGCAGTGAGGACCTAGCTGCCATTGAAAAGATTCTCACAACCAATAAAGTCCAAGGCAACCGCTATACTGACGAAGGTATGAAAGGCCTAAACAGTTAGAAAAGACAGCCCTTTTTCGCTAAATGTCGAAAAAGGGCTGTCTTTAAAATCATCTGAGGTCTCATCTGTACTTGAATTTTGCTATATGATATTATCATCATTCAGGATGGCTTATAATCAGCTACTTCATTATGCAAAAGAACAGTACAGGATCAAAACGTGAAGCAAAGAAAAAGACTATACTCTATTGCTCTTAAAATTGCCGCAGTTTACTCACTTTTCGGATTTTTATGGATTATTCTTTCAGACAGACTGCTCAATTTTCTGGTACGCGACGCAGAAATAGTCCAGAGTATCCAGACTGTTAAAGGCTGGTTATACGTACTGGTCACAGCGGCGATAATCTATATGCTGGTGGATAGATATGACCGGTCAGTACAAAAAAGCCAAAATGCCTACCGAAGGTTACTTGAAAACATCGCTGATCCAATTTTTCTGATCGGCTCTAATGGGCAAATAATCGATATAAATGAAGCCGCGGTAGAAACCTTAGGTTACAGCAGAAAACAGCTACTTGACTGCACCATTTCCGATGTGGCCCCCAGCGCAAACGAGAAAGAATGGGAAAAGGCAATAAACGAAGCCGGCCCCGACCAACGCTTCCTTTTCGAAAGCAAATACAGACGCAAAGACGGAACCAGTTATCCCGTAGAAGTGGTGGCCTGTGTTTTCGAAGAAAACGAACAAAAATTCTGCATCAGCGTAGCCCGGGATATTTCCCAGAGGCTAAAGACCATGGAACTTCTGCTGCAACGGGAAAAGATGGATTCACTGGGCGGAATGGCCGCCGGCATCGCACACGAAATAAACAATCCGCTGGCCGCTATTCTGGGCTCCTGTCAGAATATCCGCAACCGAATTTTCAACGACAGTCCTAAAAATTTACATATAGCTCAGGAGTGTAATGTAGATGTAAAAGCAATGCGCGAATATATGCGCAAAAGAGATATTCTAAATATGATCAGCACAATTTCTAAGGCTGGAGAAAGAGCATCGCAGATAATCTCAAGCATGCTGAATTTCGGCTACAGCAACTCTCAGAAGCTATACTCCTGCAATGTTTCAACCTTGCTTGATGAAAGTATTGAGCTGCTTTCTTCTGATGTCAATTTTTGCAGCACATATATGTTCAATAAACTAAGAATAACAAAAAAATATATAGCTGAGGACAACCCGGTATGTTGTGTACGCAGTGAGATAAGGCAGGTACTGGTAAATATGATACAAAACGCATGTGAAGCTATGGCGGGAAAAAAATATCCACCTGATGAACAGCCGGAATTAATTTTAAGGACTAAATACGAAAAAGAAGGGACAATTATCGAAGTGGAAGATAACGGTCCCGGCATATCTCAGAACCGTTTAAAAAAAGTTTTTGAACCTTTCTACACATCCAAAAAAGTCGGTGAGGGTACCGGGCTTGGCCTGTCCATTTCATATTTTATAATCACCGAACAGCACAAAGGGACAATGGAAGTCAGCAGTATACTGGGTGAAGGTACCAAATTCACCATAACGCTGCCCAATAATTCAGGTAAATGCAGTTAGGTAAAATAAAAAGGGAGCCCAAGCAGGCTCCCTTTTTTAATAATTTATTATTGCTTGATCAAAGTCAGCAGCATCTTGAACCGCTCACGTGCCTCAAGTCCGTGGGGAACATTGGCGGGCATTACGATTGATTCTCCGGCCGCGACATTGAAGACTTCATCACCTATGGTAACTTCGGCAACGCCGTCGAGCACCTGTACCATGGCATCTCCCGGCGCACTGTGAGTGCTGATCCCTTCACCTGTATCGAAGGCGAAAAGAGTCAGGGAAATCTGCTTCACCTGAGAAAGGGTCCGGCTGACCACCTGCCCTTCCTGATAAACAACCAAATCTGTCAGGTTCAGCACCTTGTTGTGATCAATATTCTTTATGGTCAAATCCTTAATATTCTTGAGATTTAAATCAGCCATATCAACCTCCATGTAAATGGTTCGGTTTATTGTTCAGGTTGAATGTCTCAACCGCTACAGCTTATATTTCCCACAAAAAAGGTAGACCTTATATGACATAAGTCAACCTGAGCTTATTTTTCCCTCTCAAAAACATAATATCCCACAGGAATGACCAACAGCGTAAAGAGAGTGGAAGCGGTCAGTCCAAAAATAAGCGCCCAGGCCAGACCTGAAAAAATCGGGTCAAGGGTGATGGGCCATGCTCCAAGAGCGGTGGTTGCCGCAGTTAGGAGAATGGGCCGCAAACGGACTGAACCGGATTTGATGATCGCCTCTTTCAGTTCCATGCCTCCGGCAACGGATTGGCGGATAAAATCGATGAGCACCAGCGAATTACGGATTACTATCCCTCCTAGCGCGATCATACCTATCATTGCCGTGGCGGTGAAAAAGACAGGGTCGGCAAAAGCTGCTCCGACCGCCCCCTGCACGGTCCCGGCACTGAATAGATTCAGCAGCCAGAATCCGGGCATAATCCCCAGCAGGGTCAGCGGGATAGCGCACATGATCAAAAGCGGCATACCGAATGATCCGGTTTCCACGATGAGCAGAATGTAGATCCCCAGCAGGGCCGCGCCAAAGGCAATGCCGAGATCACGAAATACGTCAAGGGTGATCTGCCATTCCCCCTCGCCAGCCCAGTCGGTCCAGATAAAAGGAGGCAGCGGATCGTTATCAAGTTTGGACTGCATGTCGAGAATTGCTTCGCCCGGAGCACGACCCGCCATTTCCGCGAACACGTAGACCACTCTCTTAAGATTCTTATGGTAAACGGGCTGCTCCCGGCTGATCTGAACCAGACTCCCCAGTTCGGCCAGCGGAACATTTTTACCATCTGAAGTACGAACTTTGAGCTGTTCCAATGAAGTCACGTCAGCTCGACGCAAAAGCGGTAGAATCATGCGCACCGGCAGCGGATTACGCTCATTCTGCTCATGCACTGTCGCCGGGACCATACCGGAAAGTGCCATTTGCAAGGTGCTCACCACATCACGGGCACTGACTCCGTGCAGGGCCGCCTTTTCCTTATCAAGCACGAAATCGATCATGCCCTGCTCCGCCTCAGTGGAAGTGTCTATATCCACAACTCCGGGCTCCTGTTTCATTGTGCCCGCAATCTGCAGCGCACTCTCAATCAGGGCTGAATAAGGCCGGTCCTCGGCTCCGTACACCTCGGTAGTTATCGTCGAGATGACCGGTGGACCTGGAGGGGATTCCACTATTTTGATATTGGCATTGTTGCGCGCGGCAACCTGTTCCAATTCATTACGCAAACGAAGCACAATGGCATGGCTCTGCTCTTCACGCTGGTCCTTATCGGCCAGATTAACCCTGATATCGGCCATATGCCCACCGTCACGCCAGTAATAATGACGGACCAAGCCGTTGAAATCCATAGGAGAAGGTTCTCCGGTATAGGTTACGTAATTTGTTACTTCCGGCACGGTTTTAAGAACCTGTTCCAGTTCACGGACCACCCGGTCAGTCTGCTCAAGCGGCGTGCCTTCATCCATATCTATGACAATCTGAAATTCATTTTTATTGTCAAACGGCAGCATTTTCAGCGGCACCATCCGCAATCCGGCCAGAGCTAATGAAAAGATCAAACCGCCCATAATAACCAGTAGCAGAATCCAGCGCCGAACGCGTGATTCCAGAAAAGGCGTGATAATCCGCTTATATATTCTTTCTATTCTTCCCGGACCGGAGGACGCTGCCAACGCCTGAGGTTGAATGTTCTTAAGCAGGCGAAAGGCCATCCATGGTACGATGGTCAGGGCGCAGACAGTAGAGAATGTGACTGTCAACGGGACATTAGCGGCCATGGGAGCCATGTACGGTCCCATCATTCCGGTGATGAAAAAAAGAGGCACAAAAGAAACAATAATCGCCAGTGTGGACATGATAACCGGAGGCAGAACCTCGGAAACGGCATCAAGGGTCGCAGCGGCTGGTTTCTTCTTCCTCATTAAAATATGACGCTGAATATTATCGACATTGGTAATCGGGTCATCGACCACAAGTCCGAGGGAAAGGATGAGAGCGAAGAGAGTCACCCGGTTTATGGTGTAGCCGAGCATATAATTCACGAACAAAGCCAACGAAAAGCTGATCGGCACAGCCAGAGCAACCACCGCAGCCTCGCGCCAGCCAAGAGTCAAGGCCAGCAGAATAACCACGGTGACAACGGCAAAGCCTAAGGAACCGAGCAGTTCGTCGACCTTGGCATCGGCGGTCTTGCCGTAATCGCGGGTAACCGCAACTTCAATTCCTTCAGGAAGGATGGCCTGCCGCAATTTATCCATGCGCCCGAGCACAGCCTCGGCCACCTTTACCGCATTGGTTCCCTTTTTCTTGGAAAAGGCGATAGTTACCGCCGGGCGTGATCTCTGTTCCGGGTCCTGCCCTGTACCGGTCAGATACATTCTGGAAAATCCTATCCGGGAATAGGAATCAGCTTCCTGCGGCCCGTCTATAACTTTCGCCACATCGCGCAGATAGACCGGTCTGGAATTAAATACACCGACCACCAGATTGCGAACATCCGCAGCGTCTTCCAAAAAAGAATTAGCGGAGACAACAATTTCCTTATTCCCGGAAAGCACCGAACCGGCCACTGCGGACTGATCCGCGCCCTTGAGCGCGGCGGCTATTTCAAGCGGAGAAATGTTGAATCCAGCCATCCGTTCAGGAAAAAGTTCTACCCGTACCTCACGGGAACGCCCGGACACAAGCGAAACGCGGGAAAGGTTCTCCACCTCAGCCAGACGGGAGGCGAATTCTTCAGCCACACGCCGCAATTCAAAATCTGAAATATCACTACGTCCGGCTGCAGGATAAAGGGTCAAAGACACGATGGGGACGTCATCGATCTCAATCGGTTTAACAACCCAACTGGAAGCGATCCCCGGAGCAATATCCGTATTTTTGGCAATGGCGTTATGCAGCTTGATCAAGGATTCCTCACGATCCTCGCCCACATAGAAGCGGACCGTGACCATAGAAGAATCGCGCCGTGAAATTGAGTAGACGTATTCCACCCCGTCAATCTGCCAGAGAATGCGCTCAAGCGGAGTGGTGACCAGTTTTTCCACTTCCTCGACCCCGGCTCCGGGCGCCTGAACCATAATGTCGGCCATGGGCACGACTATCTGCGGCTCTTCCTCTCTCGGGGTAAGCTGAACAGCGGCCACACCCAGCAGAATTGCGCCTATAACCAGCACTACGGTAAGCTTGGAATGAAGAAAAAAACGAACGGCCGAGGCTATCAGGCCTTGGGAAGGTTCAGGATTGAGCGGGGCGGACATTACTGCTGCCCTCCAGCCACGGACAAATCATAGCCGACTGTTTCATTACCGTTAAGACCTGAAAGAATCTCCAGCTTGTTGCCGTGTTTCGCACCGCTGCGCACATAAAAGGGTTCCCATGATTCGCCGCTTTGCACCAGCACGGTTTCGAGCTGTCCGACACGGGACACGGCTTTAGCCGGTACGAGGACCACATCCTTTTGGCCTACGGGAATCAGTAACCTCCCGAACATACCGGGATAAAGTCCCGGCAGGGGTTTAAGTCCGGCTTTAACCAGAAATGTACGGGTCAATGGATCAGCGGAGGGAACAACCTCTTCCACTATCGCCTCGGAAAGATCACCCAGAGCCTCAATATCAACATCCAGTTTTTGCCCTATACGCACCTGCCCGATGAGACCTTCACGCACAAGGGCTTCCAGCCGTAAAGTTCCGCCGGTCTGGATCAACATAAGCGTCTTACCCGGAAAGGCCAGATCACCGGGTTCAACCATGCGCCTGGCGACTTCTCCGTCAGCCGGGGCTTTGATTGTTGTATAGCCTAATCCGATACGGGATTCTTCAACACCTTTACGGGCCTGACGGACTCTTGCTGTCGCCGCGTCCAGCCCATCTTCAGCCTGTGCCAGAGCGGCTTTTGCCTTCAGGTAGGCTGCCTCCACCCGGTCAAGTTCATCCTGTGTGGCGACCTTGCCTTCAAAAAGTTTTTTCATCCGTTTCCACGTGGCTGTGGCTGTATTAGATTCAGCTTTGGCGGCATTGATGCCTTCCCGGGCCTGACGTTCGGCTGCCTGCGCGGATTTAAGCCCCTGCTGGGCACTTTCGAGTCTGGCCTGAAGCTGACGGTGATCCAGTACGATAAGCGTATCCCCTCTGCTGACTTTCTGACCGGACCGGACCAGAACTTTGCGTACTTTCCCAGTCACCTGTGCCTCAATAGAAGCTTCTGTTTCAGGGCGCACAGTTCCCACAGCTTCATAAATTACCGGAACTGAGACAACTTCAGCTAATGCGGTACGGGTGGGAGTTTCTCCGTTACGGATGGATACAATCCTGCCCGGCTCAATAACACCCGACTTGAATGACCCGCTCATCCAGAGAACAAGGAACATTATAGCAGCGCCCAACATGGCAACAAAAATACATTTTTTAGTCATAATCAGCTCCGGTAAAAGACAATAAAAATATCTTATATTACAAATTTTATACACACTGCAATCAACTGTTTCAATTACAATTATCTAACCTGACAAAAAAACGTTCTTTATAATTCGTAGATAAAAAAACACTATTAATTCACAAGACATATTTTTTTTTGTATCCTGCTGAAGTAATCTTTTACTGTACGCTTAATTACAAGGCGGAGAAAAAATGGGAACCCAAAGAAATGCCAATAGACACGGTCGCTACCGTTTGATTTTTGAATTCTCCCCTCATGCAATGATACGTTTCGATAACACCGGAACAATTATCGACTGTAACCACAAATTCGTTGAATTGATGGGCGCGGATAAGGAAAAACTGATCGGTTTTAACTCCATAGAACAAAGTACCCCTAAAATGAGCGCGGCCATAAAAAAAGCCGTACAGGGGGAGACTTCCGAGTACGAAGATGAATATACCTCTGTAACCGGCAATAAAACCAGCTACATCCGCGCAGTATTCAATCCGGTGGAACAAGGAGTCAATCCTACGGAAGTAATCGCCAGTCTGGAAGATATTACCGAACGCAAAAGGATTGAAAAGGAACTGTCCAAGACCGAATCCCATATCAAGACTTTGGCTGAGAACTCCAAAGATCTGATCTATCGTTTTTCAGTACAGGACGAGATATTTGAATATATGAGTCCGGCTTGTTTGACTATAACCGGCTACCCTCCCGGAACATTTTATAATAATTCGCAGTTCTTTTTTGATCTGGTCCATCCGGAATTTGAAAATTTCATGCAGCAGCTGTGGATGGACATGTCCATGGGAAAAATGTCTCCTCTGGTGGAATACAAAATAATCGACCGCTACGGAAAATCAAAATGGCTGCAACAAAGCAACATTCCGTCTTATGATCAGGAAGGTAATCCCACTACGGTTGAAGGAATCGTTCGCGATGTAACAGAATTAAAGGAAGCGCTGAAAAAGATTGAGCAGGAAAAAGCCAAAGCTGAAGCCGCCAGCAACACCAAATCTGAATTTCTGGCCAACATGAGTCATGAAATCCGCACCCCCCTGAATGGAATCATGGGCATGCTGCAACTCATGGACGCGGAAAAGCTGACCCCTAAGCAGGATGAATACATACATGCCGCGATACAGGCATCCAAAAGACTGAACAACGTCCTTACCGATATTCTTGATCTGGCCAGAGTTGAAGCCGGCAAGCTGTCCCTGTGCTATAAAGAATTCAATCCAGCTGAGGCAATGAAGCAGGTTTTTAAGCTTTTTGAAGTCACATCACGCCATTCCGGGGTGAAGCTGGAACTGAAGATCGCTCCGAACATACCGCAGACAATTATAGGGGACCCGGCACGTCTGCAACAGATCCTGACCAATCTTGTCGGCAATTCCCTGAAATTCACCCATCAGGGATATATACGTATTGAAGCGGTTTTACTGCCTTATTCTTTACCCGGACACTGTCATATACTCTTCTCAGTGGAAGATACAGGTGAGGGTATTCCCGAAGAAAAGATGCATGTGCTTTTTCAATCTTTCACTCAAATTAAGGACAGCTACACCCGACAATATCAGGGAGCCGGACTGGGCCTTTCCATTTGTAAAAGGCTTACAGAACTGATGAAAGGGACTATAGCCATTGAAAGCACCTCTGGGGAAGGTACCACCTTCTATGTTTCAATACCCTTTACCCTGCCCATAAATGAAACTGTTTTACCGAAAAAAATTCATTCTGAGCCGGTAATAATATCCTCATTTAATGAGTACCGCATCCTTGTGGCTGAAGATGAAAAAGTAAACAGACTTTACACCAAGCGATTTCTGGAACAACTGGGGTTCGCTGTGGATACGGTAAAAAACGGACGTGAGGCACTGGACAAGCTCTTATACAAAGATTTCAAAATGATACTCATGGATGTTCAGATGCCCGAGATGAACGGCATCGAGGCAACCAAGGCCATCAGGATGGGGGAAGCCGGGGCACACAACAAACGAATCCCGATCATTGCCATCACCGCCTATGCCATGCAGGGTGACCGGGACCAGTTTATTAAAGACGGGATGGACGATTACATCGCCAAACCGATTCAAGAAGATGAACTGCGTAAAGTAATAATGAAAAGATTAAAAAATGACTGAATCAGATCTGGAAAGACCTAAACCGAACAAATCAACCCCTTCGACAAATTACTCAGTTGCGGCAGAAATGGGGCTGTGCTGATTTCATGATTCTCGTAATCGAAATATTCAGAATCAGCGTCCGCCGTAACACGGATCGAAATCCCCTTGCCATCGAACAATATCTGCATAGGAACGATTTCCTGCTCGCTTTCAGAACACAGGGATTCCCGGCTCTCTGGAATGAAAGCCCGCTCCTGTCCGGAACTGTGGCGAACAGTAATCATACTTAAAGATGTTCTTATAGCCGCGACATTCCCCAGCCCATCAAACACCAGTGAATTGGAATCGCCGTTAATGCCCACGGCATCATAATCAAAGGCTGTGATCATACCTATCGGAGTCTTTAAAGGAGTTGGTTCAGCCGGTTCAAGCGAAAGGATTTTGCCCTCACGGCTGAAGCTGATGCCAACGCGAGTTTTAATCTTCCCGGCAGGACTCTCGATGCTGACGGTACTCTCCGGCCAGAACGTTATGGACCGCAAGGGACCTTCCTCATAAAAACAAAGACTTATGACCTTGGCAGTAAGTATCCCCACCGGGGTATCTATCGTCAACGGATCGGTCAATTGCCCTTCATCTTCCTGCGTCCAGTAACCGGACAGCTTTCCGTTCAGAGGAAAGACACGTTTCAGTTTTCCGGATTTATAAAACGTTACCATCTCGGCATGAATAATCCCCAGAGGCGTGAAAACGGGAGTCCGTTCCTCCAGCGGCAGATATTTCAATACCCCGTTGCTATAAGTTTCAACGGGCTGCAATGTCTTGCGGCGCAGATCATCGGTAGTGTGCTGAGCCACAAGTTCACCGGCCTCGGTTGAATAAGTGTGAATTTTAGTACTCATGAATAAACCTCTTCGTCGTTGAGCTTGATAAATTCGCTGCGGGTCAGGGGACGCTCAAGACGCAGGGAAAGCTGGCGGACGGCCTCCGTCAGAGTGGACAGGCTGTCTGTGCCGCAATCAATACCGTATTCAGTCAGGGCATTACGCACTGCCGCCCTGCCGCTTTTACCACCCACAGCCATTTTACGGGCCGTGCCGACTGATTCAGGATCATAAGGTTCAAAAAGTTCCGGCGATTTGCTGAGAGCGTGGGTATGCAGCCCGGATTCACAGGCAAAAATATCAGTGCCTACAACTGCTTTTGTTCGTGGAATTGCAACCTTGGATGCGACGCTGACCAGCATACAGGTTTCTTTCAGCACTGTAGTGGAATAACGGGAATTACCTTCACGCAGGGTCAGCCGGGCCACCAGTTCTTCAGTGGCGGAGATCCCTGCACGCTCACCAATGCCGAGAACGGAACAGTCCGCATAATCGGCTCCGGCTTCAAGAGCGGTAAAGGAATTAGCCGTAGCCATACCGAAATCGTCATGGCAGTGAACTGCTATATCAATATTCAGCTTAGACCTGAATTTTGTGACCAGCTTTTCCATGGCAAGCGGAGTCAGTTGCCCGAGAGAATCCGCAAGGCGAACCCTTGAAGCTCCGCATATTTCGGCATGCAGGGCCATGGACAGTGCAAAATCACCATCAGCGCGGGAGATATCTTCAAGTCCCACGGAAACATACTCAAAACCGCAACTTCTAGCGGTTCTTACTGCGGAGGCAAGCTTACGCAGAATTGCCTGCCTGTCCGAATCCAGCCTTTTTTCAATATGCAGATCCGAAACAGGGACTCCGATATTAATGCGTTTCAGCCCCAGCGTAGCGGCTGTCTCAATATCCTTCTCCCGGCAGGGAGACCAGACACTTAATTCAGATTTGCCGCCAAGGGCAAGCGCATGTGATGCAAACAGAGCGAGACCTTCTTGTCCGACCCAGCCCAGCTCGATCTCATCCACTCCCATATTCATAAGAGAGGATGCGATGCGCTTACGGGTTTCCAGATTAAAGTAGGCCCCGAACAACTGTGCGCCTTCACGCAGGGTGGTATCGATCAACATAGTAATGCTCCAAAATAGTTTTAAAGTTCAAAAAACATAAAGCATTTTTAGTGCCAATTGCCACCATCCTTCTATTTACCTTAATATATATAGCTTACTCATAATCCACTCTCCCCACACACAACCTTCAAAAATGTATTTTATTACACTTTTGTACATTAATTTCGTATCAATCTACATTTTTTGTAGGTAGGCCAAATCTGCACCTCCTTCATTTTAAATAAATAATTTTAGATAGTTATGAGCGTATTCGTGTTTTGGCACGTGGTTTGCCTTAGGAGAATTACCAACACGAAAAACAATCCAAACCACATGGAGGAAAAAATGAGAAAAGTAGCAATCTACGGAAAAGGCGGAATCGGTAAGTCCACAACAACACAGAATACTGTAGCCGGACTGGCAACAATGGGCCGTAAGGTAATGGTTGTTGGGTGTGACCCCAAAGCTGACTCCACCCGCCTTCTTCTTGGTGGACTGGCTCAGAAATCAGTTCTCGATACTCTTCGTGAAGAAGGCGAAGACGTTGAACTCGAGGATATCCGTAAACCAGGTTTCGGCGATTCATGGTGCGTTGAGTCCGGTGGTCCTGAACCGGGTGTCGGTTGTGCAGGCCGCGGTATCATCACTTCTATCAACATGCTTGAAAACCTCGGCGCATACGAAGAGTCCGAAGGACTGGACTACGCTTTCTACGACGTACTCGGTGACGTTGTATGCGGTGGCTTCGCAATGCCTATCCGTGACGGTAAAGCTGAAGAAATTTACATCGTCTGTTCCGGCGAAATGATGGCAATGTACGCAGCCAACAACATCTGCAAAGGTATCATGAAATACGCAGAATCCGGCGGAGTTCGTCTCGGCGGCCTGATCTGTAACTCCCGTAACGTTGATAACGAAAAAGAAATGATCGAAGAGCTGGCCAAAAAAATCGGCACCCAGATGATCTACTTCGTACCCCGCGACAACGACGTACAGCGCGCAGAAATCAACCGTAAAACCGTTATCGAATGGGACGACACTGTTCCGCAGGCTTCAGCATACATGGGACTCGCAAAAGCTATCGATGAAAACGAAATGTTCGTTGTCCCCAAACCCCTTGAAATTGAAGAACTCGAACAGCTGCTCCTCGATTTCGGCCTGATGGAAGTCTAGTCCTGGCAGCAACCTAACCCATCCCCACACAGCAGAGTAAGGAGAGAACTAAAATGATGATCATGGTGAGAGCAATCGTAAGACCGGAAAAAGCGGATGATGTACTGGCCGCACTTATGGATAACGGCTACCCCGCTGTAACTAAATATTCTGTAGCAGGTCGCGGTAAACAGCGCGGCATCAAAATCGGCGAAGTAACCTACGACGAAATCCCCAAAACCATGCTCATGAGCGTGGTCAAGGCTGAAGATAAAGACTTTGTAATCAACACCATCATGGATGCAGCCCGTTCCGGCGCAAAAGGCGCTTTCGGTGACGGTAAGATATTCGTAACCGACGTAGAAGATGTCTACACCATCAGCTCCGGCATCAATGAAGCGGCCCCGGCAGAGGAGGCTTAGCATGAAGGAAGTCATCGCAGTTGTGCGGATGGACATGATGAACCGCACCAAAACAGCTCTCACCGAAGCAGGCATAGACGCTTTCTTCGCACATGAAGCTCAGGGACGCGGGAAAGGCTTTATAAACCCGGCAGTTATTGAAGGAATTGAATCCGGATATGAAGAAGCTGCCGCTGTCCTTGGCGAAAAAGGTAAACTCTATCCCAAACGAATCCTCACCGCAGTTGTTCCTGAAGAATCAGTGGATGCAATTGTTGAAAAGATTATCGAAGTCAACAAATCCGGTAAACCCGGCGACGGCAAGATCTTCGTCTGCCCCATAGGCGACGCAGTAAGGGTCAGAACTGGCGAAACAGGCGCAAAATCCATCGCCTAACCACTCAAGGAGAGAGAAATCATGAGTAAGACTAAAGTGGTGCAGTGGGACCCGGCGGACATCAAGGAAGAACTTCTTAAGAAGTATCCGCCCAAAGTAGCCCGTAAGCGCGCCAAACAGATAATGATCAATGAAGCGACTGAAAGCGAAGCTCCGCCGGAAATAGTCGCCAACGTAAGAACCATTCCCGGTATCATCACCATGCGCGGCTGTACCTACGCAGGTTGTAAGGGCGTTATCATGGGCCCCACCCGCGACATCGTGAACATCACCCACGGCCCCATCGGCTGCGGATTCTACTCCTGGCTGACCCGCCGTAACCAGACTTCTGCCGGCCCGGATGGTGATAACTATATGCCCTACTGCTTCTCCACAGACATGCAGGATCAGGACATCATCTTCGGCGGTGAAAAGAAACTCGAAGCAGCAATTCAGGAAGCATACGATATTTTTCATCCCAAAGGTATCTGTATCTTCTCCACCTGCCCGGTAGGTCTGATCGGTGATGATGTTCATGCCGTAGCAAGAAAGATGAAAGAAAAACTCGGCGACTGCAACGTATTTGGCTTCTCCTGTGAAGGCTACAAGGGTGTATCCCAGTCCGCCGGTCACCATATTGCGAATAACCAGGTTTTCACCCACCTTGTTGGCGAAAACAAAGAGCCCCGCACCGAAGAATATAAGATCAACCTTCTCGGTGAGTACAACATCGGTGGTGACGGTTTCGAGATTGACCGTGTGCTTAAAAAATGCGGCATCACAAACATCGCAACCTTCTCCGGTAACTCAACTTACGACCAGTTCGCTTCAGCACAGCATGCAGACCTGAGCTGTGTAATGTGTCACCGCTCCATCAACTACGTGGCTGACATGCTGGAAACCAAATACGGTATTCCCTGGATCAAAGTTAACTTTATCGGCGCGGAAGCAACCGCCAAGTCCCTGCGCAAGATAGCGAAATACTTCGGCGACAAAAAACTTATCGACAAAGTCGAAGCAGTTATCGCCGAGGAAATGCCTGAAGTTGAAAGCGTTGCCAAAGACGTGCGTTCACGCACCGAAGGCAAGACTGCGATGCTCTTCGTCGGTGGATCACGCGCTCACCATTATCAGGAACTGTTCAACGAAATGGGCATGAAAACCCTTTCAGCCGGTTACGAATTCGGTCACCGCGATGACTACGAAGGACGTAGCGTTATCCCGGACATCAAAGTTGATGCGGACTCCAGAAACATCGAAGAAATCGAAGTTGAAGCAGATCCAGAACTTTACAAACCGCGTAAGACCGAAGCTGAAATTAAAGCTCTTGAAGACGCAGGATACGAGTTCAAACATTATGACGGCCTGAACCCCGACATGGACAAAGGCACCATCATTATTGACGACCTGAACCAGTACGAAGCTGAAAAACTGGTGGAAATCCTCAAGCCTGACCTTTTCTGCGCAGGTATCAAGGAAAAATTCTCCATCCAGAAGCTGGGCGTACCCATGAAACAGCTGCACAGCTATGACTCTGGCGGACCATACGCCGGTTTCAAAGGTGCGATCAACTTCTACAAAGAAATCGACCGCCTCGTGGGCAGCAAGGTCTGGAGCTACATGAAGGCCCCCTGGCAGGAAAACCCGGAACTGACAGCAACGTTTGTCTGGGAATAGCAGAGAAGGAGATACGAAATGTTACTCAGACACACACCCACAGAAATATCGGATCGTAAGACACTGGTCATCAACCCGGCTAAAACTTGTCAGCCTATCGGTGCAATGTATGCCGCACTGGGCATCAAGGGCTGCCTGCCCCATTCACATGGTTCACAGGGCTGCTGCGCCTACCACAGGTCCATGCTGACCAGACATTATAAAGAACCTGTATCCGCCGCGACCAGTTCCTTTACTGAAGGCGCATCCGTTTTCGGCGGTCAGGCCAACCTCATTCAGGCCATCAACAATATCTTCTCGGTTTATGAGCCGGAAGTGATAGCCGTTCACACAACCTGCCTTTCCGAAACTATCGGTGACGACTTGAAACAGATCATCACCAAGGCAACCAAGGAAGGCAAGATACCGGAAGGTAAGACCGTTTTCGGCGCACCGACCCCCAGTTATGTGGGTTCACACGTCACCGGTTTCTCCAACATGGTTAAGGCCATGGCCCAGCTCGCTGAGCCTACTTCTGAAAAGAACGGCAAAGTCAATATTATTCCCGGTTGGGTAGAACCCAGCGACATGGAAGAGATTAAACGTCTTTGCTCCATGATCGGCGTGGACATCACCATGTTTCCGGATACCTCCGGCGTACTTAACGGCCCCCTGAGCGGCGAATACAAGATGTTCCCCGACGGCGGCGTAACCATCAAGGAACTCAAGGAAGCCGGACAGGCTACCGGTACCATCGCCCTCGGTGAATGGTGTTCCGCAGACGGCGCACGCTGGCTTGATTCCAAACACAAAGTACCCTGTACCGTATTGGATATGCCCTTCGGCCTGAAAGCAACCGACCGTTTCATTGATGTGCTGCGTACCGTAGCAGGTGCTTCAATCCCTGACAGCATCTCTTACGAACGCGGACAGCTGGTAGACATGATCTCTGACATGCACCAGTACTTCTACGGCAAAAAGGTCGCCATTTACGGTGATCCTGACCAGCTCATCTCCATGGTGGAATTCCTCCGCTCCATCGATATGTGCCCGGTCTACGTCGTTACCGGTACTCCCGGCAAGAAGTTCGAAAAACGCATCAAAGAACTCACTGCCGACATGCCTTACGAAGTTAAGGTCAAAGCTAAAGGCGACATGTTCCTTCTGCATCAGTGGATCAAAAACGAGCCTGTCGACCTGCTCATGGGTAACTCCTACGGCAAGTATATCGCCCGTGATGAAGACATCCCGTTCCTGCGTTGGGGCTTCCCCATCACTGACCGTCAGGGACACCAGTACTTCCCCACCGTGGGATACAAAGGCGGTCTCCGTCTGCTCGAAAAAATCCTCGGACTGTTGCTGGATCGCAAAGATCGCGACTCCCCCGAAGAAACATTTGAACTCGTACTTTAATCTCTACCTCATCCCCTGCGGCATTCCCTTTGCCGCAGGGGAAATACGGAGCACCCAATGACCACTTCCACCACTTCACATCCCTGTTTCGGCCCCTCTGCCCGCGCATCTGCAGGCCGGATTCACCTTCAGGTCGCTCCGAAATTTTTTGCCCGCACCCGCTTCGCCACTGAGACAAAACTCCCCGCAGCCATGATGCCCGAAGAGGCCTTTGCAATGTTGGAAGAAAAGATCAATTCCGGCGAAAAAATCAAAGTAGTCGGTATCACCGGTCCCGGTGATCCGCTGGCGGATTTCGAGACCACCTACCGGACCCTGAAAATGGTCCGCGACGCATACCCAAGCATTGTTTTATGCCTGACCACCCTGGGCATCGGCGGTTCAAAGTATGCCGAAAAGCTGGCCGAATTAAAAATTTCCCACATCACTGTTTTGGTGGATGCGGTGGATTCTACAAACGCCGAAAAGATCTATGCGTGGATTCGCCCGTCAACCAAAAACATTCCCCTGCCTGAAGCCTGCGAAATGCTCGTTAAAGAACAGGCGGCATCCATAAAAGCCTTCAAGAAGGCAGGTATCACCGTCAAGGTCAACACAACCATTTATCCTGAAAACGTTGCTCAGATAGAAAACATCGCGCTTACGGTGAAAAATCTGGGGGCGGATATCATGGGACTTCCTTTCTTCATTCCTGAAAAGGACAGCGACCTTTCAGTCGTCGACAACGAAGATGTGGCCTCCGCCCGTGAACTGGCTGCAAAGCATATTGAACTCATGGAGCCGTGGCTCAAATGCGGGGCATCCATCGCACTGGAATCACCGATATCAAGTACCCTGCCAAAACCTAGCAAGAACCGCCCGAACGTGGCGGTGGCAAGCTCCAGCGGCATGGATATCGACCTGCATCTGGGCCACGCCCATAAAATTTTGATCTACGGTCCCCGCGAAGACGGCCTTGCCTGTCTGCTGGAAACACGGCAGGCCCCGGAACCCGGCGGAGGGGAATCCCGCTGGGAAAAACTGGCCGGAATCCTCGATGATTGTTTCGTGCTGCTTTGCGCCGCAGCCGGGGAAAACCCTAAAAAAATTCTGGCCGCCAATGGCATCAGAACCATCGTTTCTGAAGAAAACGTTGAGGGCACGGTCGATGTTCTCTACGGCGGCGGCAAAAAAGGCAAGTGCAAGAAATAGAAACCAACTGTGCCTCTACATGCGGCAAGGCTTTTTTATAAAAGGCTTAAAGCGACCAAAGGCAAAAGGAGAGAGAATATGGCTACCCCCGAAAGAATGATTGTTTGTTGTCAGAGTTTCCGCGCTGCGGGTGAACCCAAAGGCATCTGCCACAAGCAGACCGACGGCTATCTGCAATACATTGAAGAAGAGATCATCGACCGAGGCATAGACGCTCTTGTGGTGGCCACCAGCTGTTTAAAACAGTGTGATAACGGCCCTATCCTCGTTGTACAGCCCGAAAACTGGTGGTTCAAGGGTGTGGATTCTGAAGAAAAAATTGATGAAATCCTCGACGGCCTGGAAGACGGCGAACCCTGCGCAGACTACCTGCTTGAATAATTAACCGAGACACTCATATTTCGAAATTCCCGCATCTGAATTTTGAAAAACCATAGAGGGAGCATATGCCGACCACTGTTCACATCCGAAACGCCAACTCTGCTGATCTGGTTCCAATGACCGATCTGCTGAACTCGCTCTTCTCAATTGAGAAAGACTTTTCAGCGGATGGAAGCAGACAGATGAAAGGACTCAGAATGCTGCTAGGCAACCCCCGTGCACGCATTCTTGTTGCGGAAGAACATGATGAAGTGGTCGGTATGTGCACCGGTCAGATAGTAATCTCAACAGCGGAAGGAGGCCCGTCAATCCTCGTAGAAGACGTGGTTGTCCGTTCCGACAGACAAGGGGAGGGAATAGGTTCCATGCTCATGGAAGCCATCCTCGGATTCGCAGTAGAAAATAGAGCAACACGGCTGCAATTACTTGCAGACTGCGAAAACACCCCGGCCCTTAAATTTTACAATAAAATCGGCTGGAACAAGACCAGCATGATCTGCCTTCGTAAAACGAACGCATAGCAACGGAGCAAAGCAATGAATGAATACACAATTTTAGACGAACGTAAGGGGCAGATCCACCGCACGGGCGAGGGAGCACTGGACATTGCCTGCAACCGGGAATCACTCGCCGGAGCTGTCAGCCAGAGAGCCTGTGTTTTCTGCGGTTCAAGGGTCGTCCTTTACCCCATAGCCGATGCCCTGCACCTGGTGCACGGGCCAATCGGCTGTGCGGTCTACACATGGGATATTCGCGGCGCGCTTTCCAGCGGACCGGAACTGCATCGCCTCTCTTTCTCCACCGACCTGCAGGAGACTGACGTTATCTTCGGCGGTGAGAAAAAACTGGAAGCGGCCCTCGATGAACTCATTGACCGCCACAGCCCTAAAGCAGCCTTTGTATATTCCACCTGCATAGTAGGCATCATCGGTGATGATCTTGAAGCGGTCTGTAGAAAAATGTCCGAGAAGAAAGGCATTCCCGTTCTTCCGGTTCAGTCCGAAGGTTTCAAAGGCAGCAAACGCGAAGGTTATCTCGCAGCATGTAAAGCCATGTTCAAGCTGGTCGGGACTGAAGATGTTTCAGATGTTTCACCTCTTTCGGTGAACATTCTCGGCGACTTCAACCTTGCCGGGGAAATCTGGATTATACGTGAATATTTCAGAAAGATGGGGGTGGAAGTCGTTGCCAACATAACCGGCGACGGGCGTGTGAAAGATATCGGGCGCAGCCACGGTGCGGCCCTTAATCTTGTACAGTGTTCGGGTGCGACATTGGATTTGGCAAAAATGATGAAGGAGAAATACGGCAAGCCTTATATGCGCGTCTCCTACCTCGGCATCGAAGATATGGCCGACTCCCTCTATCAGGTTGCTGATTTCTTCAAGGATGTCGACCCGGACATTGTCAAACGCACGGAAGATCTCGTACGGGATGAACTCTCAAAACTCATGCCCGAGCTTGCCCGCATGCGCAAGGACCTCGAAGGCAAGAAGGTCGCCATGTACGTAGGTGGATCATTCAAGGCTTTCTCCCTGCTCAAGGCTTTCCGGCACCTAGGTATGAAGGTTGTCATGGTCGGTTCCCAGACCGGAACCAAGGAAGATTACGCTGAACTGGAACGTATCTCTGATCCCGGAACGATTCTCGTGGATGATGCAAATCCGCTGGAGCTTTCCGCTTTCATCAAAGAGAAAGACGTCGACATCTTTGTCGGCGGAGTAAAGGAACGCCCCATCGCATTCAAAATGGGAGTAGGATTCTGCGACCACAATCACGAGCGCAAAGAAGCCCTTGAAGGCTTTGAAGGAATGCTCAACTTCGCACGAGAAATCCACTCCTCAGCAATGAGCCCGGTCTGGAATTTTGTCCCCCGTAGAGCCAAGAAGGAAGGAGTATAGCCATGACAACCAAGAGTAAAAATTACACATCAACGACTAACGCATGTAAACTCTGCACCCCTCTCGGCGCGTCACTCGCCTTCCGCGGAGTAGAAAGTTCAATTCCTTTCCTGCATGGCTCGCAGGGCTGCGCCACATACATGCGCCGTTATATTATCAGCCATTTCCGTGAACCTGTGGATATCGCTTCCTCTGCACTTGGTGAAAAGCACGCTGTATACGGCGGCGGCCCCAACCTCAAAAAGGGTATCCTCAATGTAATGAAGAAATATGAACCGAAAGTAATCGGAGTGGCAACCACCTGCCTGACCGAAACAATCGGTGATGATGTTCCCATGTATCTCAAAGAATTCTTTGATGAATTCGGTGATCTTGATCTGCCTAATATCGTACAGGTTTCAACCCCCAGTTACAATGGAACCCACATGGACGGCTGGCACGGCGCCGTACGTTCCATGGTCGAACAGCTCTGCACTGAAAAGGCGGAGAATGACGGACACGTGAACATCCTGCCCAACATGGTTTCATGCGAGGATGTTCGACACCTCTTTGATATCTGTGAAGATTTCGATTTGAAAGCGACCATCCTGCCTGACATTTCCGAAACCCTCGATGGCCCGGCTTTTGAAAATTACATGAAAATCCCCGTGGGCGGGACCCCGGTTGAAGACATCAAAAAGATGTCCGGAGCCGCCGCAACTATTGAGTTAGGCCGCTGCCTGCCCGCAAAAAGCGGCGGAACCAGCCTTGAAGAAAGGTTCGATGTAGCCAACCACCGCATAGGTCTGCCTATGGGGCTGCGCGAGACTGACAAATTTTTTGAAACTCTAGAAAGCATTTCCGGCAACCCTCTCCCTACCCGTTATGAACGCGAAAGAGGCAGGCTGGTCGATGCCTACGTGGACGGCCACAAATACATCTTCGGTAAAAGGGCGGTTGTATACGGAGAAGAAGACCTCGTCGTCGGACTTTGCGCTTTCCTTGCCGAGATCGGCGTGGACGTAATCCTTGCCGGAAGCGGCGCTAAGAAAAAGGGCATGGGCGAAGCAGTTAAAGCCGTTACCGAAGGCGTTGGGCGTACCATGCCTGAAATCCATGAAGGCGTTGACTTTTTTGACATTGCCGAACGGGCTGAGGAACTGAAACCAGATATGCTCATCGGTCATTCCAAGGGTTACCGCTATGCGAAAGCATGGAACATCCCCCTTATCCGGGTAGGTTTCCCGGTGCATGACCGCTTCGGCGGACAGCGCATCCCGACTCTGGGATACAGGGGAACACAGTATCTTTTCGATCAGGTTGTCAACGCTATGCTCGGAAAGAAACAGGCAGATAACCCTGTCGGCTACGGCTACATGTAATCAAGGAATTAATTAAAGATACCACGTTAATCACATTCTCGGCGAAGCCCTATTAAAACGTTTAAGGCCCCCCGCAGGGTGCCCCGCGAGACCGCCGAAGGCAAAAAGGAGATATACCATGACAAAAGATACCACCAAACATCCCTGTTTTAACAAAGAAACCGCAGGCTCCTGTGGACGTGTACATCTCCCGGTAGCCCCCAAGTGCAACATTCAGTGTAACTACTGCAACCGTAAATACGACTGCGTTAACGAATCCCGCCCCGGTGTGACCAGCGGTGTGCTGAAGCCTTTTCAGGCTGCCGAATACATGGACGCCGTGCTGGAAAAAGAGCCGCGCATCACGGTAGCAGGTATAGCCGGCCCCGGTGATCCTTTCGCCAACGCGGAAGAGACCTTGGAAACCATGCGTCTGCTCAATAAAAAGCATCCGCACCTGATTTTCTGCCTCTCTTCCAACGGCATGGGCATCCTTCCTTATCTTGACGAGCTCAAGGAACTGGAAGTTTCCCATGTAACCATCACAATCAGCGCGGTCGATCCAGCCATCGGTGCCAAGATTTATTCATGGGTTAAAGACGGCAATGTTGTATATCGCGGCGAAAAAGGCGCAAAAGTTTTGCTTGAACGCCAGCTTGCAGCCATCAAAGGATTGAAGGAACGCGGTATTACCGTAAAGGTCAACTCTATTGTCATCCCCGGAGTGAACGACCATCATATTCCGGAAGTGGCCCGCGTGGCTGCTGAACTCGGCGCGGATATTCAGAACATGATTCCGCTCAAGCCGACTGAAAACACCAAATTCGCAGACCTGCCCGAACCGGGTCACGAAATGATAAATCCCCTGCGCAAAGAAGCGGGAAAAGTTATCGAACAGATGACCCATTGCCGTCGTTGCCGGGCAGATGCAGTCGGCCTGCTGGGTGAAGATAAGTCCGTAGCCCTGTGCGGAACTCTTAAAGCGTGCTCCGAGCTGAACCCTATTGATGTTAAAGGCCCTCGTCCTTACGTTGCGGTTTCTTCCCGAGAAGGCATGCTGGTCAATCAGCATCTCGGTGAATCAAAGGAATTTTACATCTGGGCGGAAGACGGTGAAGGCGGATTTAAAATGGTAGAAAAAAGGCCCGCCCCCAAAGCAGGATGCGGTCCGCAGCGCTGGGCAGATCTCGCTGCCACACTCAGTGACTGTCGCGCGGTTCTCGCAGCTGCCATCGGGGAAACTCCGCAGGAAAAACTGGCTGAAAACGGTATTGTACCGCATATAGTCGGTGGATTCATTGAAGACGCGCTGGCAACGATTTACAGCGGCGGGAATATGGATATCCACAAAGGTAGACGGGGAAGCATCGCTGACGCCTGCTGCACCGGAACCGGAACCAAATGCGGATGATCATAATAAATTGCTCCGTGCTGTTTTTATCCAAAAGATAAATTCAGCAACACTGTGAAGCCCCCTGCGAAGTTGCTCTTGCCGGGGGTTTCGCCTTTTGAAAGAGGTTCTTATTGGCATCATTTACAGTTACGCTCTCTAGCAATCTTCAGCAAAAACGATTACATTTAAAGGAAAAGACCGGAGCTCAAAATGAAAACCACCAGCAAAACAGTACTTCTGTTCTTTCTAGTAACCCTTTTTGCAATGACATCAGCTAGGGCTGACGATGTATCAAAAGGAGTTAACTGCCCGCCGGGATGGAATGACAACCAGAGCGCCCGTGGCGGTAATCTCGTAAAACAGTGTCTCTCTCCCGACCTTGAGTCCAGCATTGAGCTCTACGTAATTCACGGAAAAAAAATTCAATTGGGCAAGCTGTTGAACAACTGGACTGCTAATATGAAGAGTCAGGGCTTCCCGCTGCAAAAAAAAGTAGCCGAAACCAAAGGCCATGTATCAGGTGTTCCGGCTCTCTTTCGTGAATACGAAGGGAATAAGAGCGGCAGGGGAATTGAATCATTGCTGGCAGCAAGCCGCCACAACGGAATTAATTACGTTTTCCTGAGCAGCTATCCGGCAGCAGACCACGAAACAGAAGGACTGGTCAGGCATTCACTGAACACATGGAATTTTCCAGAAGTTTCAACTGAAGAAGATACCCCTTACGATTCTCCGAAAAACAAAGGTACCAGCGGAAGCTTCAAAAATATCGGCAGTTGCTGGGTCTGGGGACTTTGGACCGCACCTTCAGGAGCGTCAGTCGTGATTCTGCCGGATGGAAGGGCAATATTTGACGGACAGATTTCAAAACATTGGCGGCCCAACAAAAAAGAAAGCATCGTGATGGAAATCCCGGCTGAATGGGGCGGCGGCAGCGCCATCTGGACTCATCCCGAAGGACGTCATGATGTGATTCTTCAGGTTGAATTTCCAAAAACCAGACAGATTCTGCTCCGCGACTCCTGGGAATATAACTACAAAGGAAAAGCTTTCAAAGCCTGCCACAAATAAAATGGTCAACCATAAGAAAAGAGCTTTCCACCCGATGTGGAAAGCTCTCTTTTTCTCAACCGCAATCCCCATGATCGCGGTATAGCCAGTCAGGAAATTTTTAACCCTTTTTCATACGCCGCAGGCGCGCCCGACCTTCGGCAATCATGGATTCAAGACCGTAACGCTTGACCCTGTATCCCATCTGACGGGCAGAAAGGCCCAAAGTTTCTGCGGCCTTATACTGAATCCACCCACTTCTTTCCAAAGCGGCGACAACTTCATTGCGCTCCACTTCCTTGAGCGAAGTACAGTGCGGAAGCGCGTCATTGGAAGCAGGATCGCTGTCTTCTCCGGAACTTCCGGGGACTCCGCGCTGGCCCGGAGCAAGGTATGATTTCAAAAATTCAAGGGTGATGTACTCTGAATCGGACATGATAACGAGCCGCTCCAGCAGGTTCTGCATCTCACGCACATTACCCGGCCAATCATATATCATGAGAGAATCAAGGGCCGCAGGGGTAAAAAACATCTTGCGACCATAATCTTCGGCCATCTTCTGGATAAAATGATTGAGCAGCCCGGTGATATCTTCTTTACGGTCACGCAGGGGCGGTACGGTAATTGGAAAAATGTTCAACCTATAATATAAGTCCAGCCGAAATTCATTGTGCTCCACCAGCACTCCGAGATCGCGGTTAGTGGCAGCAAGGATACGCACATCTATATTGCGTGTTTTGTTTGAACCGATTCTTTCCAGTTCTTTTTCCTGCAAAACCCGCAGGAGTTTGGCCTGAAGTCCCATGGGGAACTCCCCGATCTCATCAAGAAAGATCGTTCCGCCGTCAGCCTCTTCAAAACGCCCCGGTCTGGTAGCGGAAGCACCGGTAAATGAGCCCTTTTCATGGCCGAAAAGTTCAGATTCAAGCAGATTTTCAGGTATGGAAGCGCAGTTTACTTTAATAAAAGGATGCTTGGCGCGATCTGAAAGCTCATGGATTATCTTGGCCATGAGGGTTTTACCAACGCCCGATTCACCAAGCAGCAGAACCGTAGCCTTAGTGGGTGCAACCTTTTCCAACTGCCGCTGAACCTCGACCATGGCAGAACTATGCCCTACAATGTACAAGCCCTTGGTTTTTTTAGAAATCTGATATTTGAGGGAGGTATTTTCACGCTTGAGAACCGCCTCGCGCTCTAAGATTTTTTCATTAAGGCTTATAAACTGACCGATGAGAGTAGCTACAATCTTTAAAAAATCTACGTCTTCTTCCGCCGCTATCTCATCACCGAAAATACGGTCCACGTTCAGCACGCCGATAGGTTCGCTATGCAGGATAATCGGTACACCGATGAAACCGGTTTTAGCCCTCACGATCTTGCGAGCGCCCGTTTTATCAAGGAAAAGAGGTTCTTTGGTTATATCAGGAACATAGTAAGGCTCACCGGTCTGAAAAATACGCCCGGTAACCCCTTCATCAAGGCGGTAGACCCCTCTCTGTTTTTCCTCAAGGGAAAGACCGTAGGAGGCATTGATTGAAAGCTGTCTTGTCTCTGGATCATAGAGAGTCACTGTCGCCCTCTTCATGCTCAAGTTCTCGGAAAGAATACTGAGAACTCCGTCAAGGGCGGACTCCAGATCAAGCGCCTGCTCAATGGCCTGACAAATCGCCAGCAACGCGGAAAGCTTTAGTCCATGCAGTGAAGGATACATATTTGAAGCTTAGCAATCCTAGTGCCATTTTGTTTTTTTTACATAATTCCTTTTATTCCTGATAATTATAAAAAATACATTTTTGAAGTTATTCACATTTATGTAAATTACCGTACTGCAATGAACATTAATGGGAAAAGTCTCCTCTGATTTTCATAGCCATGATATACTTTAAATATAGAGCTCATTTTCCCTAAAAAAGGAGGCACTATGCATGGCTGGGCTGGCTGGATACTGAGGGTTGATCTGGAAAAGACTGAAATAGAAAGACGTGCGCTTGACCCCCGAACTGCGCGGGACTTCCTCGGCGGACGCGGATTAAACTCACTGGTCCTGTTCAATGAAATCAGCCCGCAGATTGATCCACTCGGGCCTGAAAATGTGTACTGCCTTGGAGCCGGCCCACTTTCGGGCACTCCTCTCGGGTTGACCGGGCGGGTTGAAGTCAGCACCCTCTCTCCGTACTCCGGCATCCTGGGGGATGGTAATGCCGGTGGATCAATGGCGTTTATGATGAAACGAGCCGGGCTGGATCAGATTGTCATCAGCGGAGTTGCGGACTCCCCCTGTTACCTGCTCGTTGAAAACAACAAGGCGGAGCTGCTTGATGCCGAAGAACTCTGGGGACTCTCGGTCTGGGAAAGCACGGACAGACTACGCGAAAGACACGGCAAATCCGCCAGTGTAGCATGCATCGGTCTGGCGGGTGAGAATCTGGTTCGCATGGCTACAACCATGATTGATAAATACGCTTCCGCCGCCCGTGGGTCAGGCGCGGTGCTCGGGTCCAAAAAGATTAAGGCTATTGTTGTCAAAGGCAGTGGAAGAATTTCACTGGCAGACGAAAATGCGTTCAGGAAAATGGCTGCCGAAGACCGGGAATTTTTTCGTAATTCCGATTTTCAACGTGAAGTGGTCGGACAATACGGGACCCATATCGGCATGATGATGTGGGAACCGGGATTCCGTAACTACAAAGAATTCTGGAAGGCTGAGGATGTGCCGGATGAATTGCGCCCGGAATCGTGGAAAAGATTTTCGCTGGGTCGCCACGGATGCCACGGATGCCATGTTCGCTGTAAGGATCATTACCGCATACCTTCCGGCAAAAGGGCCGGAGAATCGGGTAAGGCAATGGAATACGAATGTATATTCTGTCTCGGCACCAATTGCGGGATAACCGATCCGGTAGCGATAATGGAGATGGAAAACATATGTGATATCTACGGCATGGACGTGCTGGCCCTTGGTAACACCATCGCCATGCTTAAGGATTTATACAACAGGGGACTGCTGGAGGGGGAACTGACGGACGGCCTTGATCTGAGCTGGCAGAATCACGCGGACCAGATTGAGCTGCTGCACCGCACCGCTCAGCGTCAAGGACTGGGCAACCTCGTGGCTGAAGGCATGTATACTCTAGCCAAGCGGTTAGGCGGGCAGGCAATGGATTATTGCTACCATGTCAAAGGGCTTTCGCGCGGTCCTTATCCCAGCGGAATCTTTTCGCTGGCTCACGCGACCTCCACCCGAGGAGCCGATCATCTGCGTGGCCGGTCATGGGCTTTCAGCCAACCGGACCCGGACATGTTCCCTATACTAAATGAACAGGGTCTGCTGCAGGAAAACCCGGATGAAAATCCGGCCCCGGCAGTAATCACCGGCGAACGCATGACCACACTGGCGGACTGCATCGGACGCTGCAAGGGCGCGGTGAACAACTGGATCAGCGCGGTACCGCTGGTCTGGAAGAAACCTATTTTTGAAGGTCTGGCTGAGCTGCTGAGTGCGGCAACAGGCATAGGGTACACAACCGAAAAACTTGAGCAGGCTGCTGACCGGGTTTACGCACTGGAACACGCATTCAACATACGTCAGGGCATAAGCCGTAAAGATGACTGCATGCCGCAAAAACCGGACATCCGGGACACGGCAGAAGGCCGGGCCGATCTGGAAAAGCATGAAGAACATTTAAGCCGTTATTATGAACTGCGAGGCTACGACCGGCAGGGGCGGCCTACCCCGAAACGGCTTACGGAACTGGGACTGGCATTTGTGGATCAGGTCCTAAACGCGGATAACGGTTACAAACAATGGGATGGCCCACCCATGTGGAAACTGGAAAATTATCCTCATGGAGGAAATCGAAGTTAGGTACATCAACCGTTCATAATGACTTTACTCATTTGACCCATAACCCCGTAAAATCAAATGCAGCCACATCCACTAATCCCCGGTCGGTAAGTTTAAGGCTGGGGATTACCGGGAGGGCCAGAAAAGAAATCTGCATGAAAGGATTATAAGAACACCCCAACTGCTTTGTCGCCCGGTCCAGACCGCGTACTGCCTCAGCTACTTCATCCAACCCTTTATCGCTCATCAATCCGGCAACAGGCAGGGACAGTGTCCCCAGAACTTCGCCAGAACGTACCACGGTAAAACCTCCGCCTATGCGCGCTACTTCACGCGCGGCCAGCACCATATCGACATCATTCATCCCGGCCACAACCAGATTATGTGAATCGTGCGCTACGGTTCCGGCAATAGCACCGCAGGAAAGCCCCAGCCCGCGAACAAAACCGGTAGCCCGGTTTCCTGTCGCCGTATGACGCTCAATAACCGTAAGCTTACATATATCCCGCGATGGATCGGCAATGGGCTGACCTCCTTCAAGCAACGGTTCCAATTCCAGATTCTCAGTCAACAATTGTCCGCGGGAGACACCGATAACCCTGATATTTCCGCGCCCCTCTTCCGGCCTAAACATACTTTCATCAATTTCGCTCCCTATATTCATGGAACTGAGCGGCGGAAAACCGGCGTCAGATTCAAAGCATAGTTCTTCCAGAAATTGGCCTTCAATAAAGACATTTTCAACGGCGAATTCTTTAAGATCATCCACTAGGAAACAATTGGCCCGGAACCCCGGAGCGATGGCCCCGTATCCGCTAAGTCCGAAATAGCGGGCAGTATTGATGGAAACCATCTGCACCGCCCGCACCGGGTCCATACCGAGGGCCACAGCGCGACGCAGCCCGTAATCAAGATGCCCGTTCTCCCGCAGATCCAGCACGTTACGATCATCGGTGACGATGGAAATATTCTGGGAATTGAAATCATTAACCATGCCGAGCAAATCTTCCATATTACGCTCAAGCGATCCTTCACGCATCATCAGATGCATTCCTGAGCGCATTTTTTCCATCGCTTCCGGAGTGTTGGAGCATTCATGATCACTGCGCGGCCCGGCCAGAATGTAAGCATTCAAATCCAGCCCCGAAAGAAGCGGGGCATGCCCGTCTATCCTGTGTCCTTTAGCCGCTTCGAGCTTGGATAATACTTCCGGGTCCTTCGCCAGCACCCCGGGAAAATTCATCATCTCCGCCAGCCCGAGAATACGCTCAGGATAAAGCCGACGGAAATGTTCAAAATCACCGGCACTGAGCACAGCACCGGAAGTCTCCAGTGCGGTAGCCGGCACACATGACGGAAACATAAAAAATATGGAAACAGGCAGATTGCGGGAGACCTCCAGCATATATTCCACTCCGGCAGAACCCGACACATTGGCTATTTCATGTGGATCGCAAACCACGGCAGCGGTGCCCCTTGCGGCAACTGCCTGTGCAAAATGAGGCGGAGTCAGCAGGGTTGATTCTATGTGGATATGCCCCTCCACAAGCCCCGGAAGCAAAAAACGTCCTCCGGCATCAAATACTCTTTCAGCCTTGTAATCACCAAAACCGAGAAATATTCCTCCGGCAATTCCCACATCGGACTCATGGATTTCACCACTGAGCACATTTACCACCCGGCAATTTCGGATAACCAGATCCGCTTTTTCAAGACCACGGGCTTGATCTATCATTTTAGACAGCTGCATAACCACTCCGGTGTTAAGAAACAATACACTGCCTGTATTTTAACACCTTTCACCAGTACATAACAGCCTTACGAACACAAGGATCATGAATTCACATCACCCAGCCGAGTTAATTAAGAATAAAAAGGATATGACTTTTTAATTAGGGCTTATTGACAAGATAATCAGCTTGAGGCAATATTTCCGAAAACGTTTGCGGTTACGTTTGCATAACCATTTGCATAATCTGGAAAAGGACGATTCAGGCAGGAAAAATGAGCAAAAATTTTCAGGACTACCCGCACAAAAGATTCAACCCCCTGACCGGCGAATGGGTGCTGGTTTCTCCACACCGAACCAAGCGTCCATGGCAGGGAAAGCAGGAAAAAAGTGCATCTAACACCCTGCCCGAGTATGACGATAAATGTTATCTCTGCCCCGGAAACAGCCGCAATCAGGGCGCGCATAACCCCGACTACACAGACGTTTTTATTTTCGACAATGATTTCCCCGCCCTTCTAAGTGAATCTGTGGAAGGCTTCAGTGATGCCGACAATCTCTTTAAAGTGGAACCGGAAAACGGTATCTGCCGGGTGATCTGTTTCTCTCCCCGCCACGACTTGACGATTTCACGCATGCAACCGCAAGCGGTACGCAAGGTGGTCGACGCTTGGTGTGCCCAGTTCGATGAGTTGGGAAAACGCGAAGACATCGGCTACGTGCAGATTTTTGAAAACCGGGGTGACATCATGGGCTGCTCCAACCCTCATCCTCACGGGCAGATCTGGGCGACCGGTTCCATACCGGTAATCCCTGAAGCCGAAGATAATCGCCAGCGTGAATATCTGGAAGAAAACGGGGAGTGCCTTTTGTGCCGCTACGTAAAGCGGGAACGGGAAAATAAAGAGCGGATAATTTTTGAAAACGAATCCTTTGTCGCCCTTGTCCCCTTCTGGGCTGTCTGGCCTTTTGAAACAATGCTCCTGCCTAAAGTCCACATGGGCGCCATCAGCCGGATGGACGCCGCCCAACGTGAAGACCTTGCCGATGCTTTGATACGCATGGGCATCCGCTACGATAATCTTTTCGAGACATCATTTCCCTACTCAATGGGCATCCACCAGATGCCGACAGACAATGAAGAGAGCAAGCACTGGCATTGGCATATTCACTACTACCCGCCTCTGCTGCGGTCTGCCACTGTGAAAAAATTCATGGTCGGTTTTGAGATGCTGGGCATGCCGCAGCGGGATATCACCGCCGAACAGAGCGCGCAGCGACTGCGTGATCTACCGGAAAAACATTATTTGGACCGGGGAGAATAACATGCATTCAGTTGAGGCTTACCGTAAACATCTGGAGCAGAATGGATTTGACCGTATTTTCGGCCTGAACCATTCATGGTCCAGACTGAGCGAGTCTCGCACGCGCATGGAAAAACTGCTCCTTGATATGGAAAAAGCCTTCTCCCCTAAACAGATCTGTTTTGCCAGTGCTCCGGGCCGCACGGAAATGGGGGGAAACCATACCGATCACAACCACGGACATGTTCTGGCAGCAGCCGTAAATCTGGACTGTCTTGCCGTGTTTTCCCCGGCGGAAGGGAATGTGGCGACCATTATTTCCGAAGGTTACAATCCCATCATTGTTGATATTTCAGAGACAACTCCCCGCAAGGAAGAGAATGAAACAAGTGCCGCCATTGTACGCGGTGTTGCAGACGGATTCCGTAAGCTGGGATTTAAAACAGGCGGATTCAACGCCTGCGTGCACAGCACCATTCCAGCAGGGGCCGGGCTGAGTTCCTCCGCGGCATTTGAAGTGCTTGTGGGCCGGATTTTCAGCTATCTTTTTAACGGAGCAAAAGTCGACCCGCTCCAGATCGCCCGCATCGCCAAACAGGCGGAGAATATACATTTCAATAAACCCTGCGGTTTCATGGACCAGATGGCCTGCTCATTCGAGGGGATTCTATCCATTGACTTTGCCGACCCGGACAATCCGGGAATCACAAGAGTGTCTCCGGGCTTTGATACTCAAAACCGAACCGCCGGATTTTATGGCACAGGGTTCCGGCTTTGCGTCATCAATACCGGCGGCAGTCATTCGGACATGACTCCTGATTACGCCGCCATCCCGGAAGAAATGTATCAGGGTGCGCGGAGCTGCGGGCAGGATCAGGCAAAAGGATTAACTCTGAACAATGTTCTGGATAACATTGACCGCATCCGGCAACTCGCCGGGGACCGGGCGATTCTGCGATTAATGCATTTCATTGGTGAAAATGAGCGGGCCCAGCAACAAGCCGCAGCCCTGCACGAAGGTAACATGCCTGAATTTCTGCGCCTTGTCGCCGAATCAGGCCACTCTTCCTGCTCCCTGCTGCAAAACTGCTATAGCCCCGCAACACCCAGAAAACAGCCTATACCTCTGGCCCTGAACCTGACGGAGCTGACTCTCGGCACGAATGGAGTGGGCAGAGTTCACGGAGGAGGCTTTGCAGGAACCATTCAAGCTTATATCCACGAAAGAGATTTCGGAAGATACAAACATTTAATGGAAAACGTTTTCGGCGAGAATTCAGTAATTGAACTATGCATCCGCCAGCCGGGCAATGAATTCCTGACCATACCCGACAAAGGAACGGAGGCTTAGTATGGGACATGTGACGCTGAAAGACCTCGCAAAGAAACTGGGCATCTCTGCATCGACGGTTTCACGAGCCCTGCATGATCATCCTGATATCAGTGATAAAACCAAAAAACTGGTCATGGAAGCGGCGGACAAATACGGCTATCAGCCAAACCCTATCGCCCAGAGCCTGAAGAAACAAAGCAGCAAGGTAATCGGGGTCATCGTCCCTGAAATCAAACACAATTTTTTTGCCACAGTCATCAGCGGTATTGAGGAAATCGCATACAATGCCGGCTACATTATCATGGTCTGCCAATCCAATGAGACCCTGCAGCGTGAAATAGTAACGACCAAGGCTCTGGCTGCCAACAGGGTTGCCGGAGTACTTATGGCTGTTTCACTTGAAACCACAACTTGGGAACACATCAGAGCCCTGATGAAACAGGGCATCCCGCTTATCCAGTTTGACCGGGTGATTGATGAGCTTGATACCGGGAAAGTGGTCATCGACGATTTCCGTGCATCTTACCAAATGACTTCCCACCTCATCGACCGGGGGTACAAACGCATCGGATTTCTTGCCGGAAGTGAAGGCATTACCATGAACAAACTGCGCTTCAACGGTTACCGGCAGGCCCTGAAAAATCACGGGGTTCCCTTTTACCCGGAGCTTCATATCAATATCGGAGGCTGCCGGGGTCGCAACGGGAGGATAGGGGCCGAAGAATACCTGAAAATGGACAACCCGCCGGATGCGATACTGTGCATCAATGATCCGGTTGCTGTCGGCGCTTTCTGCCGGTTTCGCGAAGAAGGCCTGCGCATCCCCGAGGATGTGGCTCTGGCCGGTTTTTCCGGTTCTCCCGAATCAGCTCTCATTGAGCCGGGCCTCAGCTCGGTAGCTCAGCCCGCGTTTGAAATGGGTAAGGCGGCAGCGACCCTGCTCCTTAAGCAATTGCATGAAAAAGAAAATTTCCGGCCCGAAACAATCACTCTTGAAACTGAACTCCTCCTGCGCGGTTCAAGCTACAAGGAAAAAAAGTGATGACCGTTACACAAAAGTCATGGGGAAAAACTCCCGCAGGTGAGGAAGTTCGCTTCCTGACCCTCAAAAACAGCACCGGTTTCAGGGCACAGATATCTACTTACGGAGCCTCCCTGACCGCTCTGGAAATCCTGCTGGACGGCAAAAAGACAGATGTGGTGCTGGGCTTTGATTCTTTACGTGGATATCTGACCGACGGGACCTATTCAGGAGCCACGGTGGGACGTGTTGCCGGACGTATTTCAAATGCTCAATTCAAAATTTCCGGACAGGAATTTAAACTTGACCGCAACGAAGGCCGCAATCACCTGCATGGCGGCGATAAGGGATTCAACAGCCGCAACTGGGAAGTCCGCGCAATCAATCAAGACGAGCACGCACCATCCGTAACCCTTTCCCTACACTCTCCGGACGGCTCAAACGGGTATCCCGGCAACCTGCTTGCGGAAACAACCTTCACCCTGAACAAGACAGCCCTCATTATTTCCTACCGGGCAACAACAGACCAGCCTACCCCGCTGAGTATGACCGCCCACCCCTACTTCAATCTCAATGGTGACGGTAAACCGGTCAATGACCACGAACTCAAAATTTTCTCCGCACAATGCACCGCTCTCGGATCGAATCTTATTCCCGACGGCAGAATTATCAATATTTCCGGCACGGAGGCTGATTCCATGGACTTCTCCCCGCTGGGTAAGACAGCTCTGGACTGCTTTTTCATTCTGGAAAAGGACAATGAGAAACTCGTTCCGGCAGCCGTTGCACGAGGTGATGACTCCGGGCTTGAGATGGAAATACATACCAGCCAGCCCGGAATGCAGTTTTATACCGCTGAAGGAATAGCTCCCGGAACGCCCGGCAAATACGGACAAAAATACGGTCCCCGTTCAGGATTCTGCATTGAACCGATGGGGTATCCCGATGCGGTCAACCGGCCCGAATTCCCCTCCGTGATCCTGCATCCCGGAGAAACGTATAATCATTCAACCGAGTACAGGTTCCGCAGGGTTTCCTGATAGGATCAGTACCACGTTCTCAAGGTAGATAATTTTATACATCGATTTCATCTCCATGATTTTGATGGACCCAAAACTGGAAAACGAACAAGGCGAAATTAAGCATGGCAAACGTAGAACTTAAAAACGTCATCAAGCGTTATGGATCAGTCGAGGTCATCCACGGTGTGGACCTTTCCGTAAACGACAACGAATTCATCGTGCTGGTCGGTCCCTCGGGATGCGGCAAGTCCACCCTCCTGCGCATGGTGGCAGGACTTGAGGACATCAGCGGCGGAGACATAGCCATCGGGGAACGGATAGTCACCAATGTTTCCCCCAAAGACCGCAACGTAGCCATGGTTTTCCAGAACTACGCCCTCTACCCGCACATGACCGTTGCCGAAAACATGGGTTTCTCACTTAAAATGCACAAGAAATCCAAGGACGAGATACAGCAGCGTGTGGATGAAGTAGCCAAAATTCTTGAGCTGGAACCGTATCTGCATCGCAAACCCTCGGAACTTTCCGGCGGTCAGCGTCAGCGAGTGGCTATGGGACGGGCCATGGTCCGCAACCCGGATGTTTTTCTCTTTGATGAACCGCTTTCCAACCTCGATGCACAGCTGCGCACCCAGATGAGAATGGAGCTGCGCAAGATGCATATGCGGCTCAAAACCACAACCATCTATGTCACCCACGACCAGATCGAAGCAATGACTCTGGCCGACCGCATTGTCATCCTCAAAGACGGATACATTCAGCAGGTGGGCACTCCGGTGGAAGTCTTTGAAAGGCCGAACAATGTATTCGTTGCCCAGTTCATAGGTAACCCCCCCATGAATATACTCAAAGGGGTGCATCAGGTGATTGACGGCAAACGCTTTGTGGTAGCGGGCAGTTCCAGATTCCCCGTGGGAGATCATCAGGGACCGAACTTGAAAGACGGAGATCCGGTACTGGCCGGACTGCGTCCCGACTGTATCAAAATGGGTGATAATATCGAACGGCTGCCAAAAGACTGGTGGTGCAAAGGTGAGGTGGTTGTTTCGGAAATTCTAGGTGCCCACTCCCTGCTCGAAATCATCATTGACGGTGAAAATGAGCTCCTGGCCGAGGTGGAAGGCAGGGTTATCGCCCATCCCGGAGAAACCGTACCCATCGGATTTGAATTCGACCGCATGGTCCTTTTCGACCCGGAAACGCAGGAAGCGCTTTACTAGATAATTCCGGTAAAAGCGTCGAACTATAAAGGCTTAAGGATAACGTAGATTGTTTTAACATTTAGGAGGAAACATGAAACAATCCCTGATTAAATTTTGTCTGGTACTCGCAGCGGTTATGCTGCTGGCGGTTCCGCAGGTTTCACAAGCCAAGGAACTGACAGGCGATCTGGAAATTTTCTCATGGTGGGCAGGTGATGAAGGTCCGGCTCTGCAGGCCTTAATCGGAATTTACAAAAAACAGAACCCCAAAGTTAACGTCATTGACGCCACAGTTACCGGCGGTTCCGGCGTTAACGCCAAAGCGGTTCTCAAAACCCGTATGCTCGGCGGTGAGCCACCGGACAGCTTTCAGGTTCACGCAGGTCAGGAACTTATCGGAACATGGGTAAAGGCCGACCGTATGGAAGATCTGACCTTTCTTTTCAAAGAGCAGGGCCTGATGGACGCTTTCCCCGAAGGACTGGTCAAACTGATCGGTACTGACAAGGGGATCTGGTCTGTTCCGGTAAATATCCATCGCTCCAACGTGATGTGGTACATCCCCGCAAACCTTAAAAAATGGGGAGTTGCTGCACCTAAAAGCTGGGACGACTTCCTTAAAATCGCTCCCAAACTCCAGAAAGAAGGCATCGTGCCCCTCGCACTGGCTCAGAACTGGACAGCCAACCACCTTTGGGAATCCGTTGCTCTTGCTTCACTTGGTGCTGACAACTGGGACGCCCTCTGGGCAGGCAAGCTGAAGTTCAACAGCCCTGAAGTAATCAAGGCATGGGAACTTTTCGGCAAGGTTCTGAAGTACACCAACAAGGACGCCGCATCCCTCTCATGGCAGCAGGCTACCGATATGGTTATCGATGGCCGTGCGGCTTTCAACATCATGGGTGACTGGGCAGCCGGTTACATGGTTACCACCAAGAAGATGGCTCCCGGCAAGGACTTCGGCTGGATTGCCTCTCCTGACACTACCGGTGAATTCCTGTTCCTCGCAGACTCTTTCGGTCTGCCCAAAGGCGCACCTCATCGTGAGAACGCAATTGCATGGCTGAAAGTGCTCGGTTCCAAAGAAGGCAGTGATACCTTCAACCCGCTCAAGGGTTCCATCTCCGCCCGTAAGGACACCGACCTCAGCAAATACAATCCTTACCTGCAGTCCGCAGCTAAGGACTTCAGTAAAGACCGCGTGGTCGCTTCTCTGGCCCACGGCGCAGCAGCTAATGAAACTTTCATGGGCGGCTTCGCACAGGTTATGGAAATGTTCCTGAAGACCAAAAACGCCAAGGCTACCGCCATGGCCTGCCAGCAGTTGGCTGACAAAGCCAAAATCGGCAAGTAGTGACAGTCTGCCACCTGCGGGGCGAAGCCTAATATAAGGGTTTAAGCCGCCGGAGGCATTCTATTAAAGAATAAAAAAACCGCGCCGGAAATTTCCGGCGCGGTCCCAAAAGGGGTTCGGTTTATGAGGGAAGCATCTCGGGACAGGCTGAAGGCATTTTTAACCCTTCTGCCATCAATCATCCTGATCGCAATATTTGTATACGGTTTTATCGGCAACACCATCTGGATTTCCATGACAGACTGGGGCGGTTCCGGGTCTATGGCCCTTGATCCGCAAAAGAATTTCGTCGGTCTGGACAACTACGTGGATCTTTTCAACGGATTCCTTTCCAGCGGTTTCAGGCAGGATCTTGTCAACGCGGTTTATTACTCGGTCATGCTGCTGGCCGGTGCCATAGGACTTGGTATGTTCATCGCCATCCTGCTGGATCAGAAACCCAAGGGTGAAGATATCCTGCGTACAATTTTCCTTTACCCGATGTCCCTCTCTTTTATCGTTTCCGGTACCATCTGGCGCTGGCTGCTCGCCCCTCAGGGCGGGGTCAACATACTGCCCACCTACTTCGGATTCGATGCACTTGATTTCCAGTGGACCTCATCCACAAAAGCCGTACTTGAATTCAACTGGCAGAACCTGTTTCAGATTCTGCTTTATATCGCGGCTTTCATCCTGATTCTGACCGGCCTGTTCCTGCTTAAGGGCAACCCGCAAAAAGCCGTAAAACGCTGGCTCGGTCCCGGAGTTGTCATCGGCGCTCTGGCATGGCTGGGCGGTTCCCTGCTTCCGCAGGCTCTTTTCATGGAAGAAACGCACGGCTTCAATCTGGCGACACTGGGTATCATCATCGCTACAGTCTGGCAGTACGCCGGCTACACAATGGCCCTCTACCTTGCAGGGTTCAACGGTATTTCTCAGGATCTGCGCGACGCGGCAATGCTCGACGGGGCAAGCTCCACCGACTACTACCGCTTTGTCGCTATCCCCATGCTTAAACCGATCACCATCAGTGCGGTGATCATACTCTCGCACATCTCGCTGAAAATGTTCGACATCATCTTCGCCATGACCGGACCGGACAATGCCCAGACCGGACACCCGGCCCTGAACATGTACATGACCACCTTCCGGGCCAACGATTTCGCCCGGGGCGCGGCTATCGCCATTGTTCTTTTCCTTGTGGCGGGAACATTTATCGTTCCTTATGTAATCAGCCAGTACAAACAAAGGAGAAGGGGATAAACCATGAGTACAATTACCCGAAAATCATCCATCACCCCCGGCTCCATTCTGCTCTACGGATCACTTATCGTGCTGGCCCTGTTCTTCCTTATGCCTGCATATATGGCAGTGGTTACCGCGCTGAAAGATCCAGCAACAATCAGTCTGCCCACCTCTTGGGAACTGCCGGATAAATTCAACTGGGCCAGCTTTCCGCAGGCATTCGGACTGCTGAAATCTGACATAGCCAATTCATTAATCCTGACAGTCTGCGCAACTACACTTTCAACTGTGCTTGGCTCACTGAACGGCTACGTTTTTTCCAAATGGAAATTCAAAGGCAGCGAACTGATCTTCACCCTGTTCCTTTTCGGCATGTTCATTCCCTATCAGGTTATCCTGATCCCGCTTTTCCAGACTCTGCGGGCCATGAACCTTTACGGAGGACTGCCGGGCCTTATCCTCGCCCACGTGGTTTACGGACTGCCCATAACCTCGCTGATTTTTCGTAACTTCTACGCCCAGATTCCCACCGCGCTGGTGGAATCGGCACGACTGGACGGGGCCGGATTCTTCTCCATCTACACCAAAATCGTATTCCCGCTGTCCATACCCGGTTTCGTGGTCACCAGCCTCTGGCAGGTTACCCAGATATGGAACGAATTCCTCTGGGGTATCTGCCTTACCCGGCACGAAGACAACCCCATAACCGTAGGTTTAGCACAGCTCGCGGGAGGACAGGCCGTAAGCTGGAACCTACCCATGGCAGGATCAATCATGGCCGCCTTACCCGTGCTCATGATATATATCTTCCTTGGACGGTACTTTATTCGCGGATTGCTTGCCGGTTCTGTTAAAGAATAGCCTCCGGCGGCTCTCCGAGGGCCAAAGAAACTTTTTGAAAAAAGTTTCTCTGGACTCTTCAAAAACCTTCAGTATGTCTTCGACGACTTGAACGTACAGACATACACAGATAAAAAACAAATAATACATACGAAGCGGCGAAGCCCTGATAAAAAGTTTTGAAGGGATGAGGTCTGGGGAAGAGGAACTTTTCCCAAAAGTTCCCCTTCCCCAGCCGCCGGAGGCACATATATGAAACAACTCCTCATAGCGGGACTTGGTGAAATTCTTTTTGACGTACTGGCTGATTCTGAAGAGATTGGCGGTGCCCCGGTCAATTTTGCATATCATGCCGGGCGGCTGGGGGCGGACGGCGCGGCTATCTCGACCATCGGGGATGATGAACGCGGACGACGCGCCATAAGTGAACTTATGAACCGGAAACTTTGTCTCTCGGGGGTTAGCGTTGACCCTGATCATGAGACTGGATACGTGGAAGCCCGGCTGGATGATCAAGGCGTTGCTACTTATCATTTCCCGGAAGACATTGCGTGGGATCACTTAAAATTAAACGATGTCGCCAAAGGTCTCGCCGCTGAAGTGGACGCGGTCTGCTTCGGAACTCTGGCCCAGCGCAGCCGGATAAGCCGTGAAGAAATCCGGGCTTTTCTTGATAAGGCCCCGCAGGCTTTAAAAATTTACGACATGAATCTGCGCCAGAATTTTTACAGCAAAGAAGTCATTAGCGACTCCCTGCAACGGGCGGATGTCTTAAAGCTGAACGATGACGAGATCAATGTAATCGCTCCCATGTTCGGCTTAGTCGGCAATGAACGGGAGATGCTGAAAACACTGCATGACGAGTTTAACCTCAAGTGTTCGGTGCTGACCCGTGGAAGCAAGGGCAGCCTGATCATCGGAAAAGGCGAAGAGCTTGTACATCCCGGCATTGCGGTAAAGGATATCGCCGATACAATCGGAGCGGGAGATTCATTCACAGCGTCAGTCACCATCGGCCTTCTGCTGGAACATTCCCTTGAAAGTATCAGCGAACACGCCAACAGGCTGGCCGCTCACGTATGTTCCTGCAAAGGGGCCATGCCCGCGATTCCTGCAGAATTTAAGTTAATTAAATAATTTTTCAATACAGGACAGAAAAATGAAAAGAAGTGAAATAAACGCACTTATCGTCAAAGCCAAAGAATTTTACGCCGGCCACGGTTTCAGTCTTCCCAAATGGGCCTTCTGGGGACCGCAAGAATGGAAAGGCACAGGCGAAAGCGAAGTTGTGCGCAATATGCTCGGCTGGGATTTAACTGATTACGGCAAAGGCGACTTTGACAAAATGGGCCTCATTCTGTTCACCATCCGCAACGGCAACCTTAAGACCGGGGATCCCAAACCATACGCCGAAAAAATCATGATCCTGCGTGAAGGACAGCTCTGCCCAATGCATTTCCACTGGTCCAAACGCGAGGACATCATCAACCGTGCAGGCGGCAATCTGGTCATTAAACTTTACGGTTCCAATGACGATGAATCAATGTCTGATCAGACTTTGGAAGTGAGTGTGGACGGCTTTGTGCGTACAGTGCAGCCGGGTGGAGAAATAGTTCTCGAACCGGGAGAATCAATCTGCCTTGAACCGGGCATGTACCATTGTTTTTATTGCGAAGAGGGAACCGGCGATGTGATGGTCGGCGAAGTCAGCGCGGTCAACGACGACAACATAGACAACCGCTTCCATGAGCCGCTACCGCGTTTTCCAGAAGTGGACGAGGACGAAGAACCGCTTCATCTGCTGGTCACTGACTATGCTAAGTACGTATAAATAAAAAAATCCCGGACTGAACAACTTCAATCCGGGATTTTTTTGAAATATTATTGTCAGTTAAGGCGCAATCAATTTAAAACGCACCAGTAATTTCTGCAGAGTTTCAAACATGATCGGCTTTATCAGATAACTGTCGGCATGGCATTCATAGACGGCCTTGTGGATGTTTTCATCGTCATTCAGACTGCTGGCTATGAAAATTTTGGATTCCTTACCGAAGGTATCCATATTTTTGCTGCGCTCCATCTGCCGGATAGCTTTGCAAGCCTGCAAGCCGTCAATATTGGGCATCATGATATCAAGCATGATGACATCAAAATGCGGAATGTTCCCGGCAAGACTTTCCGAAACGGCCTGAATAGCCTCCACGCCATCCTTGGCCACATAGCAGGGCATATATTTTGAAAGAAAAGTGGTAAGAATCTTACGGCTGGTAAAATCGTCATCAACGACCAAAGCTGTGGGGTTTTCCCTCAACTCGACTCTAGCGTCATCAGGTTCGGTCGGCGCGGATTTCTCCGGTGCAGTCTTTTCAACTGCGGATTCATCGGGACTCTCCTCAAAGAGTTTGTAGCCCGGACCGAAATCTATTTTGTCATGCCCTTCCCCAACTATGCTGTCGAAGGCGGCTTCAATCTGGTCAAAACTCTTGAGCAGTACGGATATGCCCTTCTTGTCGATCTCCCTTTGCCCGGACCTTATGTCGGCACAGGCATCCTCAACCTTATGCACGAATTTTGAAAGGTTCGTCAGCCCCAGCATGGAGGAATTTCCCTTGATGCTATGCAGAGCCCTGAAGATGCGGTCTATTGAGTCCTGATCGTGAGCTTCCTCAAGGTTAAGAACATCCTGCACGGCAAGCTCTGTTGCTTCACGACATTCCAGTACAAACTCATTAAGAAAAAATTCCGGTTCAAATCCTTCACTCATTTTCTATAAGACCTATTTCTTTCAGCTTGGCAGTCAAATTTTCCACAGTAATAGGCTTTGTAATGTAGTCCGTAACTTCACTCTTGTTAAAAGCTTCAAATACCGTTTTCACGTCCGACAAAGCCGTTGCCATTATGATCACGCTTTCTTCCGCCGGAATAACATTAAATTCGCGCTCAATATTTCTAATTTCACGGGCTGCATCCAGTCCGTTCATCTCAGGCATCATAATGTCCATAAATACATAGTGGTAAGGATCTCTTTCCTTCAAAGCGGCCTTGAAAACATTTAAGGCTTCAGCGCCGTTAACAGCTACGTCAACTTCACCGTATTTACGCAAAAAAAGATGTAAAAAATTTCTTGAGGCAAAATCATCCTCAGCAACCAGAATCTTCATTAGGCCACCTCATTGGCTGGTTTTCGGAATATTACCGGAGGATAACACGGCAACACCTCTCACACAAACATCATCTACCTATAAATATCAAAATTTCTCCCCAGACAGACTGCAAACTGATTTTCTTGCCCGACAGCCTGAAAGAGCTTCTCTGGAAAACAAATACAACTGTACCGCTCTCCGGGTACATTATTAATGGGGAACACGAAAAGATTAAAGCAGCGAGATAAGATCAGCCGGGGTATCAAGAACGAGATTGGCTCCTGCTTTAACAAGCTCCCCCTCTCCGCGGAATCCCCATCCGGCACCAACGGCAATCATTCCCGCGTTAATCCCGGTTCTGATGTCCACATCGGAGTCACCGACGAACAGGGTCCTTTCCGGGGCAGCACCCATAGCTTTTGCAAGCTCAAGGGCGACATCAGGTTCAGGCTTTAAGGGAATATCCCTGCGCCCGCCGTAGACAGCAAAGAAATCTACTTTCGGAAGGAATTTATTTACTGCCTGCACTGTGAATTCATGGGGTTTATTAGAGAGTACGGCCATCTTTTTTCCGGCAGCGGCAAATTCCGCGAGAATTTCAGGAACACCGCCGTAGGGCCGGGCTACGGTATTAAGCCCCTGCTCAAATTCTTCCAGTAAGATAGGGACTAAACGGTCATAGGCATCCTGTGTCTGATGCCCTTCGGGAAGTGCGCGCCAAGCCAGTTTCTTTGCCCCGGACCCTACGAAATCACGATAGGAATCCACCGGATGAGGCTCAAATCCCATACGGGATAAGGCGGCGTTTCCGGCAGCCGCGATCTCTCCCAGAGTATCCAGCAGCGTGCCGTCCAGATCAAAAATTACAGCTGAAAAATCAAGTGAACATTCCATTTTTAATACCTTAAAATATATTCATTATGTAAATTATTTTGTAGCGGCTATTGCTCTCATACTCCAAAAAAGGTAGCCATTATATAGAGATTCCATACCCTCGGAGAATTACCATGCTAAGTACAAACGCAAGTATACTAATTGTTGATGACCATCAGAGCATGCGCCGTACAGTAGCTGATATAATGCGCATGCTTGGTTATTTCAATATCCATTATGCAGAAGACGGCATCATGGCATTGGCGCAGCTTCAGGAACATTCTTCCACCGAGCTGGTGCTTCTGGACTGGAATATGCCGCGCATGAGCGGCATTGACTGCCTACGGGAAATACGAAGCTCTCCAAAATTTGAAAAATTACCAGTGATAATGGTCACGGCAGAAGCGGAGCAGGAGCTCGTTGTTGAAGCTGTATCCGCTGGAGTCACCAACTATATTGTCAAACCCTTCACTCCGGCGACGCTGGAAAAAAAGATAAAAGAAATCTTCCCGGGCTAGACGAAGTTTACTGCGGGATTACCACGGTAACAATAACCTCGCCGTCCATGCTGGTCATGGAGATGTCGCCCTTATGAGCCCTGGCTATCAGTTTTGCAGAATAAGTCCCCAAACCGGTTCCGCGGTCTTTGCCTGCTGTGGCATATTTTGAGAAAAATCTGGTTTTAATCTCATCCGGGACCTCACCTGGATTATGAACTGAAATGTGCACCGCATCATCAATCCGCTGCAGACGGACTTTGATTACTCCCCCCTTGAGGCAGGCATCCACGGCATTCCCGATCAGATTACCAAGCATGGAATAGCATAACAATTCTTCCGCCGAGACGATAAACTCCTGTTCCGGGCCGGCCTGATCATCTCCAATTTCCAGAATTAGTTCAAGCCCGCGCATCTGAGCTGTGTCTTCATGACCTATAAAAACCTTACGGACCACGGCAGCCAAATCTATCGATTCCGGGACAAAACTATAAGTTCCGCGCTCCATCTTGAACAGGGCGGTGGACATATTGATCATGGAAAGCAAAAGATATCCGGCATCTTCAATGCGGTTCAACATTGATTTAATATTCGCATCAAAATCGCCGGACATAAGGATTAACTGCGGCAGGCTGATTACACTGGTCAGCGGTGATTTGAGATCATGGCGCATAATGCGTTCCACATCCTCCCGCACACGGACGGCTTCCCTAAGTTCAAGGTGATTTCTTACTCTTGCTTTGACAATATCCGGGTTGAACGGCTTGGTAATATAATCAATGGCGCCAAGGGCCAGACCTTTGGTTTCGTCCCCCTCTTCACTAAGGGAAGTAACGAAAATAACCGGAATATCCTTAGTTTTTTCATTTGATTTCAAACGGCTAATAACTTCGTAGCCATCCATTCCCGGCATCATCACATCCAGCAGAATGATATCCGGAGTCTTGGTTTCAGCCAGCCTTAAAGCCTTTTCACCGTCCTTGGCAGCGATTATGGCGTAATCATCCTTAAGCAGTTCCATAAGTACATGCAAGTTCTCAGGGGCATCATCCACGGCCAACACGGTTTGTTTCTCTCTCATTCGCTCTTCCTTTACATCTTGAGGGTTTCCCGTTCCTCATCAAAATCAGCAAATTCAAGAGCAATTTCCCTGAATTCTTCCTGAATATCCCAGAAAACGTCCACCAAACGCGGATCAAAATGAGTTCCGCGCCCTTCGGTTATGATTCTCACAGCCTTTGAATGAGGGAAAGGAGGCTTATAAACTCTCCGTGAAATCAACGCGTCATACACGTCGGCAATGGCCATGATCCGGGCGGAAAGGGGAATATCTTCTCCCGAAATTCCCATCGGATATCCCGAGCCGTCCCACTTTTCGTGATGGTTAAGAGAAATTTCGCGAGCGTTATGCAGAAATGAATTCCCGCCGAGAGACCGCTCTGCATTGGCCAGAGCATCGCTGCCGTACTTCGCGTGTTTTTTCATTTCTTCAAACTCTTCGCCTGTAAGTTTACCGGGCTTGAGCAAAATGGCATCCGGAACCGCAATCTTTCCTATATCGTGCAACGGGGCGGAAAGATAAAGAGTTTCAATCAATTCTTCATTCAGCTCCGCAGCGAAATTTTCATGTTTCATGGCATGTTTCGCAAGAGCCTTTACATAGTTCTGAGTCCGGGCGATGTGTCCCCCGGTTTCAGGATCGCGCCATTCAGCCAGTGCGGCAAAGGTTTCGATAGTAACCTTCTTAACCAGGGCAAGCTCTCTGGTGCGCTCCTTGACAACCTTTTCCAGATTATCCTTATGTTCCTTAAGCTCCAAGTGGTTCTTCACCCTCGCTTTAACCAGATCAGGACAAAAAGGCTTTACAATAAAATCAACCGCGCCAAGCGCCAACCCTCTGGCCTCATCTTCCTCTTCCATGAGTGCCGTGATGAAGATGACCGGGATATCCTTAGTCCGCATATCGGCTTTCAATTTTTCGCAAACCTCATAGCCGTCCATACCGGGCATCATAATATCCAGCAGAACGATATCCGGCTGGGGTTTATTTCTTGCCAGTTCCAGAGCTTTTTCCCCGTTCTTTGCCGTGACTACCGCATAATCACTTTTGAGAGTCTCCATCAAAGCCAGCAGATTCTCAACAGTATCATCAACAATAAGTACCTGTTTCATAGCCTACCTTCCTTCCTCTGCAAGCGTATCAAGTAGGGAACGGGCCGCGTCGCGGGCTTCGTCCGTTTCAAAATCATCCATGGCCTGAACTATATTACTGACAGGACCGGCCATATCAGTACCGGCAACCATTTTCTCTATTTCACCGATAAATCCCATGGCTTGAGCAACATTTTCATCAATGAGAACATCAAATTCCTTCAACTTCTTACGCAATTCATCCGGATCAGGTCCGGCAGCCACGGTTTCGGACGGCCGGGCCTCTTCAGATTCAGGGAAAAATTCATCCAGAGCTTTGCCTACAATTTCCAATTGAACGGACATATCAGCCAGTAGCTCATCCACATCCTTTTTTCCGGCCCGCAAGGCTCGTTCAACCTCGGCGGAGACTTTAGACAGTTCGTCCGCCCCAAGATTTGCGGCCACCCCCTTAACTGTATGGGCAGTCCGGGTGGCGGTTTCATAGTCAGCAGAATCAAGCTGCTCGCGAATATCATCAACCGAGGCAAGATACTTGGAGCCGAACTGTTTAAGCAGCTTCTGATACAGCTCCCGGTTACCGGAAACCTTACTCAGGCCGGACTTTACATTAATTCCCGTTATGCCTTCCAGCGGCAGCCCGCTTTCCGCCAGTTCCCGGTCCTTCTGTTCCGTAACTGAGACATAGTTTTCAGGGAGTTCCCGTTCACCGGGACTTATCCACTTTACAAGCGTCGCCAGCAGCACGTCCGGGTCGATGGGCTTGGTTATATGGTCATTCATTCCCGCTGCAAGGCTCTTTTCACGGTCCCCGGCCATTGCGTGCGCTGTCATGGCAACTATGGGCAGAGTTTCAGGGTCCAATCCCTTTTCCCTGATTTTCATTGTCGCGGATAGACCGTCCAGCTCCGGCATCTGGATATCCATAAAAGCCAGATCGTACTTATTTTTCATAATGCTTTGGACCGCTTCCCGGCCATTGAAAACGACATCAACCACCATGCCGGCTTTCTCCAGCAATTCCACGGCTATCTGCTGATTGATCTCATTGTCTTCCGCCAGCAGGACTTTTGCCCCGCGTATTTCATTTAACCCTTCAGTTTCTTGAGAGAAGAGCAACGCCCTTTTTGTCTTGCGCTCCACATCATGGCCGAAAACTCCCATGATGGTGTCGAAGAGAACCGACTGATTGACCGGTTTGATCAGAAATGCTTCCAGACCTGACCCTTCAGCCTGCTTCATAATTTCTTCACGTCCGTAGGCGCTGACCATCAGGATTTTAGGCAGGTTGTGGTCGGACATATTCTCAATGCGCTTGGCGGTTTCAATTCCGTCCATACCGGGCATTTTCCAGTCCAGTATAACCAGCTCATAAGGTTCGCCTGCGGCGGCAGCCTGCTCAAGCATTTCCAGCCCCTTATAACCGGATGAAGCGGTGCTGACCTTAAAACTCATACTCGCCAGCGCTTCAGACAAAATGGTCTGTGCAGTGGGATTATCATCCACTACCAACGCCCGCAGACCGCGAAGATCGGCAGCAGGTATGTACCCGACCGGGGCTATGTCTGTTTTACCGAGAACAATAGTAAAGGCGAAAGTCGAGCCCTCTCCGGGGCGGCTTTGCACACTGATATTTCCGTCCATCATTTCCACAATACGCTTGCAGATCGCCAGTCCCAGCCCGGTTCCGCCGTATTTGCGGGTGGTAGACCCGTCAGCCTGTGAAAAGGATTTGAAGAGCCTGTTCATCTGCTCTTCGGTCATACCTATTCCGGAATCAGTCACAGAAAAAAACAAAGTAACGGAATCATCTGTCTCATCCTGTTTGGACACAGAAAGAACAATATCGCCCTTTTCAGTAAATTTGGTCGCGTTGTTGGCAAGATTGATAAGCACCTGTCCCAGACGGAGAGGATCTCCGATCAGATCATTCGGCACCTCGGGGCTGACATGGAAAAGCACTTCCAGACCTTTCTCTTCAGCATTGAGCGCCACTACGCTCGCCAGATTATCCATGATTTCATCCAGCCGGAAAGGAACTTTTTCTATATCCATCTTCCCGGCCTCTATTTTGGAGAAATCAAGAATATCATTAATGATTCCAAGCAGATTATTGGCCCCTGATTTTATTTTGGAAAGATAGTCATGCTGTTTTGCGGTCAGCTCTGTCTGCATAACAAGATAACTCATGCCGATAATGGCATTCATCGGAGTCCTGATCTCATGACTCATACGGGCCAGAAAATCACTTTTGGCCTTTGTCGCCTCTTCGGCCCTGTCACGGGCTATGAGCATTTCCTGCTCGGCTTCAATACGCATCTGCACTTCCCCGGCCAGACGCCTGTTAGCCCTGACGACGACAAAGAGTATCAACCCGACAACAAAAACTAAGCCGAATATAATTTTGGCAACCAGCCATAAATCGACTCCGCTCTTAACCCGAAGACTGATCCACTTACGGATGATCGTTTCAGCTTCCCTCTCGGTAATAGAGTTGATCCCCTTATTGAGAATGGAGAGCAGATATGGTGACATCTGCTTACGGACCGCAAAGCGCAATGGACGTTTAAAGGGCAGTTGCATAGCGACTTTAAGATTGTACAGGCCGTTCTGGTTGATCAGATACCCTAGGACCTCGAGGGCACCCACATAGGCATCAATCCGACCCTTTGCCACCTGCTTCAATCCGTTCAATGCACCGGAGATAGGCACCAACTCCAATTGCGGATAATTTTTTTTCAAATATTTATGCGCTGCGTTGCCGCTGCTGACCCCAACCCGCATTCCGGACAGATCTTCCAAACCTGAAAGAAAAGGCATATCCTGCCGAACAACCACCACTTCCGATAACGTTATGTAGGGTTCGGAAAAATTCAGGAACTGTTTACGCTCATCTGTTTCACTGGCCGCAGCCAGCATATCGGTTTTCCCTTCCTTGGCCAGAGCAACGGATTCCTTCCATTCTTTTGTAGGAACCAGCTTGAGTGAAAGCCCGGTCCGATCAGCCACCAGCCGCAGCAGATCGGCGGAAATTCCCTCATATTTTTGTGATCCGGGGACAATACATTCAAGAGGAAGCCAGTCAGGGTCCACACTGAAACGGATAATCGGACTGGACCGCAGCCAGAGTTGTTCCGCGCGGCTTAGATCAACATGTCTGCGCTTTCCTTCTCCTGTCCATCTTTTAAGAACTTCGCGTTCTTCATCACGGCTGATAGATTTCAGGGCCCGATCCAGAATACCGGCAAGCTCAGGCCAATCCTTACGCACCCCGATAGCCAGCACAGATCCTTTGCGTTTTATTTTGCCCTGCACTTCCAGATTATTCAGCAGATTAACCTCGATAAGATAGGTAGCCACGGCCCTGTTGCCCACGTAAGCATCAGCGTCACCACGGGCAACGGCTTCCAAAGCCGAAAGGGTGTCCGGATATTCCTTAACTCGCGTCCGGGGATAGTTATCCTTAAAATCTTTCACATTAAAAAAACCGCGTTCAAGGGCAATCCTCTTTTCCGCAAGATCTTTTTCCACGGTAAGCTCAGGGGCATCGGTCCGGCCTACTATCACATGGGGAATAACCATGTACGGGGAGGAAAACTCAAGATACGATTCACGCTCTTTCTTGGGAGTGACATCCATGAGAGCATCAAGGCGTTTATCCTTAACAGCTTCCAGACTATCCTTGAAAGGTCCGGGCACTATTTTGAGCCGGTTGCCAAGCCGCTTATTGAGCAGCTTAATGTAATCAACGCCTAAGCCTTCCGGTTCGCCGCGTCCGTTAACATAATCCAGCGGAGGCCATGCGTTCATAATTGCGATTTTGATTTGAGGATGTTCATCCAGCCATTTTAAATCATCAGCTCCGGGATTAAAGGATTTGCTGTCCGAGGAATAATAGCGCTCGGCTGGATCCGAAACCCAGCGTTTTTCGATATCCGCCAAAACCTTAGAGGGAAGCGCCCTCAGCCCGGCGTTTACCTTTTTTAACAACTCCCGCCGGCCTTTAAGCATACCGGCATGAATATAATTGGAAAATTCAGTATCTTCAGACTTGGTCAGAGCCCCTTTCATCTGCCAGCTCTCCAGCTCGGACTCAACCGGCAGCACTTCGTACAGCAGGGCATCAACTTTATTTTTCAATACATCCAAAACCATTGTTTCACTGTTCCGGTAAGCAACGGCCTCAACATTCGGAAAAGTATTTATCAGGTAGCTATGCTGATATGAGCCTTCCAGAACTGCGACCTTTTTACCGCCTATTTTTGCCAATCCACCGGGCAAATCATGATCAACCCGGTGAAACAAAGCCGAATCCACCTTGAACAACGGCCGGGAAAACCCCAAAAATTTTTCTCTCTCCTTTGAACGAAACAACCCGGAATGAATATCAGCATTACCGTTTCTTACCGCTTCCATAGTTCCGACCCAGCTTTCCGGCAAAAAGTCGATGGCAATGCCTGTCTGCGCACTCCATGCTTTCCACAGATCAACCAGCAATCCTATCGGTTCCCCGTCCGGTCCGAGTAGTGAAAAAGGAGGATAGTCGAGGTTAATAGCAATGGTCAGGCTGTTCGGGTCGGCTCCTTTTGCTGCAGTAACCCACTTATGATTTATCGTCCGCCTTTCTTTCGGGGTTATCTTTTCAAAGCCCGCATTAATTGTAGCGAGTGCTTCAGACCGGCCATCAGGTACGGCTACCATCCAGTCGTTACGATAAAGGGGCTTTCCCTCCTTAAATTGAAATTTTGTCAGAAGATTATGTTTGCGCAGATGAAACATCCCGATCAGGGTTTCACTCACAAATGATTTGAGCATACCGCTTTCAAGATCAGCCATCATGGATTCAAAGTCAGGATATTCTGCTAAAGCTATTTTCGGATATTTTTCACGTATGAACTCCGCGCTGAGATCGCCGGAAATAACACCTACCCGATAGGCAAGGAGCCCTTCATCCCCATCAAACGGAAGCGCTTTATGATAAAATATATGGGTATCGGCTCTGGCTAAAGATCTACCGAAATCGAGGCTTTCGTCCCTCTTAGTGCTGTAAAAAAGCCCGGCATGGGCATCGGCCCTTCCTTCATTGACCATACGCAGGGTTTCTCCCCACGGGGCGGCCTTGAAATTCAGCCTGGTGCCGTTTTTTTTCGACCAGAGCTTCCAGTAATCCATTATCAACCCATCTGGATTACCATCTTTGTTACGGAACTCAAAAGGCTGGCAATCTTCACAATAGACTACGGAAAGAGAATCTTTTACCTGTTTAGCTGCATACGTGATTTGAGCAGAAAGGATAAGAACAAGGGTAATCACAAAAACTAAACGCTTCATAATCATCTGGAATACCCCCTGAAAAACACGTAGAATGAAAAACTAAGAGTAAAACAATATAAAAATCAGATTTAAAGAAAGATAGCTAACAGATGAAACTATGTAAACAATTCTGAACAATACCGCATCTGCATAAGATGGAAGATGAGATAATAACAACATCTTGTGAATGCATCGTTATTAAACCCTGTAACTGTTCAGCAGTAAAAGTATGTCCCGAACCTACCAAAATACAAAAGAAATAATCGCAGCCCTGCAAAAAGACATTAACCTGAACAGGGCTGATCTTCCCGAGCTTGCGGAACTTTCCACCAAAGTCCGGCGCAAAAATTACCGTAAAGGCGAAATAATTTTCAAAGCGGGAGATGATTCAAATAATTTCTGTCTGGTGGAAAGCGGCAAAGTGATTCTCTCCAAGCAGTCCCCTTCGGGAAAATCATTCACCTACCTTATCGCCACCCGGGGAATGACCCTGAACGGAATCACCTGTTTTAAATCCGGGCCGCGACTTTTCTCAGCCCGTGTTGTGCAGGACTCGGCAATTATCACTATCCCCTGTCAGGATTTTAAATTCTGGGTAGAAAACACTCCCGCCGTGGCCATGGGCATTCTGGGAACCATGGGCGAACTGCTCGACGGTGCATACACCCGCATAATCGACCTCATCGACGAAAGTGTGGAAACCCGCATCCTGAATGTGCTCAGTATGCTTTCAACACGCATAGGCGAGAACCTGCCGCTCACCAACGGCGACATTGCGGAAATGGTGGGCACTTCAAGGGAAAGCGCGGCCCGGGTCATATCCCGGTTGCAGGAAGCAGGCATTGTAACCAAAGCGCGGGGAAGCATAAGCATTCTCAACAAAGAACAACTCGATGAAACGGCATCCAGCCCTTTTTTTATAATCTGATTTTCCGGCCTTAAGTGACCCGCGTCATTGTTCGTATCCCAATTTCATCATATTCCCTGCTTGAGTTACCTAACCTGAAAAAAGGAATACAATAATGGAAGGATACTTAATCACCTTCTTCACTCAGCAGAACAGGGAGCATGAAAGTACCCCGCTGGCTGACTGGATAGTGGAAGAAGCAAAAAGAGCAGGAGTTCGCGGCGCGACTCTCTTTAGCGGTAAAGAGGGATTCGGTCACGACGGGCGGTTTCATTCAGGAAATTATTTCGACTTTGATGATCCGCCGCAGCTGATTACCATGGCCCTGACCGAAGAAGAGTGCGACCTATTATTTCCCCGCCTTCAGAAATGCAGTCAGCATATTTTCTACACCAAATCAAAAGCCGAGTTCGGTTTTATTTCATAACACCGTTCCGGTCTCTTTTACCTCACCTTTACACCGCTGCAGAAGTGTAAATCGGATAACAGGCGTGGCAGCCGCAAGGTTGCCCGCGCATTTTCATTAAAGGAATTTTCAAATGATAGGACCATTTATCAACGGAGGCGCACTGCTCATCGGCAGTGTTGCCGGGGCCATGCTCGGCCCTAAGCTGAATACCAACATCCGCACCCGCATGCCCATGGTTTTCGGCTGCGCCTCCATGGGCCTCGGCGTAGCCATGATTGTAAAAGTAAAGTTGCTGGCTCCGGTAATGCTGGCCCTTGTGGTCGGTTCACTGCTGGGGGAAATAATCCAGCTCGAGGCCCTGATTCAAAAAGCTGCGGCAAAGGCAAGGGTGGTAATCGAAAAGCTGACCCGGCCCAGCGGAGATATGTCACAGGAAGAATTCCTCGACAAATTCGTAGCCCTGCTGGTCCTCTTCTGCATGAGCGGGACCGGCATATACGGCTCCATGACCGAAGGAATGACCGGCGATCCTACCCTGCTGATAGTTAAATCAATCCTTGATCTGTTCACAGCACCCATATTTGCCTCAACCATGGGTTTCACTGTCGGGATTCTTGTTTTCCCGCAATTTGCGGTTCAAGCGCTGCTTTTCCTCGGAGCTTCGCTCATCCTGCCCCTGACCACACCGGACATGCTGGCCGACTTTTCCGCCTGCGGTGGACTTATAATGCTGGCTACAGGTTTCCGCATCTGCGGCATAAAACAGTTTCCGGTAGCTAATATGATCCCGGCCCTGCTTATGGTTATGCCCCTATCGCATTTCTGGACAATTTACTTTACATAGAAAAATCCCCGCAATGCAGAGGCGTTGCGGGGATTAACAGCTATTGGGATAAATTTATTCCGGGTAATCAAACTCCGCCCGGAGTACATCAAGCGCGACCAGTTCTTTATCCTTGTAGCGGTCCTTATCGATGAGGGTCGGCTGCCCTGTTGGCGGCACATCGTGATACATGTATTTATAGATATCGAAATTGAGACAGGTTTCACCGCGTAAATGCATTTCCCGGAACCACTGGCAGCCCACGTCAAGAATCTGCTTGCCCACGTTGATAAAAGCACCGAAGGGTGTAACCTTGCCAACCGGCATTGTCATCTTCCGAGCTTTCTTCATATTCACAAGACAGCACCATTCATTGACCCGGCACTCCGGCAGGGGCCACGGCTGTTTGAAAAATATATCATGCATACGCGGCAGGTGGTAGGCCCGGACCTGCTTACCTTCAGGAGGCTGCGCCCCCCGATAAAGAGCCAGCAGTTCCCGAAAATCCGGCCGGTAATCCATGTAGGTATCCGGCGTACATTTACCGGAAAATGCGGCTGGACAATACCAGCACTGGCCGATATGCCCGGCAGCCACATGATCTCCTATTCCCTCGACCATGGCGCCTATTATGTCTTTACGGAAGATGGCGTCATTGTGAATGATCAGAACATAATCCTTATCGCTCTTTTCCCAGCCGTACTGATAGCGCACTGAGTGGCGGTATTCCTCATCATCCATACGCTCCCATTCGATAGGAAAGCAGTAGTTCCAGTACTTGGGCATAAAGTATTCGATCTTGTGGGCAAGGGCGTCCAGCACATATTGATGGCAACCCGCGTCAATACCTTTAGTCTGGGTATTTTCCTCGATAAAATAGATCTTATCAATATGCTGACCGCTGGCTCGCTCCAGAGAAAGCAGGGCCAGACATGTTTGCAGGGGTTTGCCGCAAACGCTGATTATCACATCAACCTTACTCATTTATCACACTCCGCTAAAACGGCTGAAGCGCCGGATTAATTTGCTTTTTTTAACCATACCCCATCAACATAATAGTCATCCAACCGGATAACAGCATCACTTTATAATCAGCTCCGCCGGAGTGGCATCCGGTCCCTCACGGGAAGTCGTTGACGGGGGAGCATAATGCCACGGATTCGGGGCCTTGGCCATGCTCTTGCCCAGTATGAAAAGTTTACTCATATATATAGGACTAAAAAGCTCGTCAGACTTTTCCCTGTAATCTGGTGGAATAAATGTCAATTTAAAATCCACTCCGTCACGCTGGGCAGTGTAATACATGCGGTAAAGATCGCCGATACCCTGATTTCGGATCAACCCGGCAAGGGACCGGGCGGCGATGCCCCCGATATACGGTTCCACCTGAACCCCTTCGGTAACAAGGGCATCATTGCGAATCACGTAAAGGGTGATCTTTCTTTTCTCTCCGATTTTTTCCAGCTCATCGGCGAGGTGAATGCTGGGAGGATAAGAAAAGACCTGATTACAGACTCCACCGTCCACATGCATTTCATCGTAAACCTTATCCCCGGCCTTAACCTTGAAATAGACCGGTGGAAAAGCAACCGGGACCGACACAGAAGCGAGAATAACATCCCGAATAAGCTGATCCGCTTCCAGCGTTCCGTACTGGGCCAGCGCACCGATATCCCAGTAAACAGGGCGCATGGCATCCAGATTGGTCGTTCCGATAAGCAACCGGCGACCCTTGCGGTGTTCCGCCGCGATCTTGGCGATAAATTCATGATTGATGAATTTTTTAAGGGCCGTACGCAGAGGTTCGGTGCTGTATACCGAATCTCCGGAAATGGCGGAAACATAGGACCGCTGTTGTACAAGGTCGCTGGTCTCAAAGGTGGTATAAAACATTTCAATGAACGGATCGTAATCCGACCCCATAAAGGCGAAAGGCGCTATGAGAGCACCGGTACTGATGCCCGTAACCAGTCCGAAGGCAGGGCGGTCCCCGTGCTCTGTCCAGCCGCAAAGAAATCCGGCGCCGAAAGCTCCGTCAGCCCCGCCTCCGGAAAGAGACAGGAAGCTGATCTCATCCGGCAGCTTGCCCTGCCTGCTTAGTTCGGCCCATTGCTGCATAACCTTATCCATATGTTTCGGGGTGGTATCCCCGAAGAACCGCACTTGATCATAACCGGGCAGAATGGCCTGATTCTGCATTTCAACAGGGATAGGATTACGTTTCAAGCCGCACCCGGCAAGCATTCCAAGCAACAGGCAGAAAAAGACAATCCTGCGGATCTCTCCGCAATTATTCAGCATACAGTTCATGCTCATCAAATACTCCGCTTAAATAGATATACACTTCAAATTCCAACAAAAGTATGATCAAAATTGAGCCGGACCGAGTATAAAGATATATCAATGTTTTCCGGCAAGGCTGACAGAATATAATTACGAATTTAAAAATAAGCAAAGAGAGAAAACTTATGCATTATCGCAAAGTACCCAAGACAGGTGAAGAACTTTCCATTCTCGGTTTCGGGGCCATGCGTTTCCCCACAACCGAAGACGGAGAAATTGACGAACCTCGAGCCATTGCCCAGATGCGTGCCGCCATTGATAATGGAGTCAACTACGTGGATACCGCCTGGCCCTACCATAACGGCAAGAGTGAAGGAGTAGTGGGCAAAGCCCTCAAAGACGGTTACCGCGAAAAAGTAGCCATAGCGGACAAGCTGCCCCAGTGGCTGGTTAAATCCCGCGAAGACATGGACAAATACCTTGATGCACAGCTCAAGCGTCTGGACGTCGACTGTATTGACTATTATCTGATTCACGCGCTCGAAGGCAATTCATGGGATCGTTCAGTTGAACTGGGTGTGAAAGATTTTCTGGATAAGGCGATCGCCTCCGGCAAAATACGCTATGCAGGATTCTCCTTCCACGGTGTAGCCGGAGACTTCATCCGCATTGCCGACTCGTATCCCTGGACCTTCTGCCAGATTCAGTACAACTTTCTGGATACGGAGAATCAGGCAGGGACAGCAGGACTGAAATACGCGGCCTCTAAAGACATCGCGGTGATGATTATGGAACCTTTGCGCGGCGGCAACCTGAGTTCTCCGACTCCTCCGGACGGAGTACAGGAAATCTTTGATGAAGCAAAGATCAAGCGTCAGCCCGTGGAATGGGCCCTGCGTTGGGTATGGAATCACCCCGAAGTTACTCTCGTGCTTTCCGGCATGAATGAGGAAGCCCATGTGGAGCAGAATCTTGCCATTGCATCTGAAGCCGAAGCAGAATCCCTGACTGAAGCGGAACTGGCTATTGTGGATCGGGTTGCCGCGCGGTACAAGGAACTCATGCAGGTAGCTTGTACCGGGTGCGCTTATTGTATGCCGTGCCCGGCCGGAGTAAGGATTCCGGGCTGTTTTGAATTTTTCAACAGCGTCCACTTGTTCAAAGATAAAGAACCCATATTAAAACGTCAGTATGCTTTAATGCTCAGTCGAAAATTCTCAGGACAGGCGGCATATGCCTCCCAATGTATTGAATGCGGACAATGTGAAGAGCACTGCCCTCAGCACATAGCCATTCCCGAAGAATTAAAGCGCGTTGCGGACTTCTTTGAACAGCAGGACTTGCAGGAAATAGTAAATAGCGCCACTGCCCAAACAGCAGAATAGAAATTAGTCTGCGCGGGGGCCGGAAAAGCCTCCGCGCAAAAACGGCTAAGCCGGACCGGACATCAAATGAATATACTTTACTATAATTGTTTTTCAGGCATCAGTGGCGATATGAACCTTGCCGCCATGATTGATCTTGGTGTTGACCCCGAAGTCCTGAAAGCGGAACTTTCCAAACTGGGGTTGGACGATGAATTCAAGCTCAGGATCTCCAAAGATTCCCGTAAAGGAATTTTCGGAACCCGCGTGGATGTGGACCTTACCCATCATCACCATCATGATCATCATGGACACGAAGAGCACGGTCACCCCCACCATCACGCCCACCGCAACCTGCATGACATTGAGCAGATCATTAATTCCAGCGAACTCAGCGCTCAGGTGAAAGCGACCGCCCTCGATATTTTCAAACGTGTTGCCGAGGCCGAAGCCAAAATTCACAACAGCACAGCTTACGAAGTTCATTTTCATGAAGTGGGTGCCACGGATTCAATTGTAGATATCGTCGGCGCGGCCATCTGTTTCCATGAGCTGGAGATCGATCAGGTCTGGTGTTCCTCCATCGAACTGGGCGGCGGGTTCGTCAACTGTGTCCACGGCATGATGCCTGTACCGGCCCCGGCCACCTCCGAAATCCTGACTGGAATCCCCACCACTCAAGGCGCGGTGTCCAAAGAAACCACGACCCCGACCGGAGCAGCCATCCTTGCGGAACTGGTCGACAAATTTTCAGATTCCCCGCGTATGGAAGTGCAGCGCAGCGCATACGGCATCGGCCATCGTGATAATGAAATCCCAAACGTGCTCCGGGTGCAGCTTGCGCTGGTCCAGCAGCAGGGCAGCTCACTCTCCACTGTCCCGGCCCGGCTGCTGCAATGCAACATCGACGATATGACCGGGGAAATGCTCGGAGTCACCCTCGACCTGCTAATGGATAAGGGAGCCATGGATGTTCACTTTACACCGATAGTCATGAAAAAGAACCGCCCGGCCACAACCCTCTCCCTGCTCTGCTCCGCCGCAGAAGAGGATTTGTTCAAGCGTTTAATCTTTGAACACACAACTACACTGGGCATAAAAAGTACCGATATCGAAAAGACCGTTCTTGATATATCATATGAAAGACTCGAAACCCCTCTAGGCACGGTAACCATGAAAAACGCAATCCTCGACGGACGAGTCCTCCGCTCCAAGCCGGAACTGGAAGACTGCCGGGCTTTAGCCGCAAAACACGGGGTTCCTTTGAGCGATGTGTATTTACAGATCGGAAAAGTAAGAAAAGTTTGATGGGGCTAATTCTTTTCCATAAAATGATTCTGCCCCCGGCGGTAAACCCTTTATCTATTCCGGTTGATTGATGTGATGGAAGAACTTACGCTGAAATATGAAAACTTACTCGAACTTCTCGCAGGAACCGACGGGGCTGTCATCGCTTTTTCAGGAGGTGTAGACAGTACATTCCTTCTGCATGCAGCAAAAGAAGCCCTCGGCGAGAAGGCTGTAGCTGCCTCTATCGCAACGCCATACGTACCGGAATGGGAACAGGAAGAAGCAAAGAAATTCGCGGAGAAATCAGGGATTGAACACGCTGTGCTGAAGCTTGAATTTCCGACCGAATTACGCATGAATCCCCCGGAACATTGTTACACCTGCAAGAAAATACTATTCAGCAAGCTGCTGGAATTCGCCGGTGGCATGGGCTTGGATAAAGTTTTTGAAGGTACGAATGTCGACGATTTAAATGATTACCGCCCCGGCCTGAAAGCATTGCTCGAGCTTGGCATCCGCAGCCCCATGCTGGAGGCAAAGCTCAGCAAAGAGGATATCCGCGAACTGTCTCGTAGATTCAGCCTTCCGACATGGAATAAACCTTCATTTGCATGCCTGCTTTCTCGCATGCCAGTAAATGTGGAAGTGACCGAAAAAGCATTACGGCAGGTGGAACAGGCGGAAGTATTTCTTATGAACATAGGTTTTCCGGCTGTAAGAGTCCGCCATCATGGAGAGACCGCCCGCATAGAAGTTCCCGAAGACCAACTGCGTGATCTGATCACAGCCAATGAAAAACACAACATTAACGGCAAACTGAAAGAGTTCGGCTACCGCCACGTAACGCTGGATCTTGGCGGTTACCAAATGGGCAGCCTGAACAAAATAGCGCCTAGCGCATCATAATTATGACCAACGATAAGCTTAAAAATATATTGAACGCGATAAAAGACGGCAGCATGGATGTTGATCAGGGAATGGAGCAGCTGCGAGACCTGCCTTATCAGGACATCGGGCATACCAAGATCGATCATCACCGTTCCCTGCGCAACGGATTTCCGGAAGTTATATACGGCGCGGGCAAAACACCGCAGCAGCTAGTTGATATTTTTGAACACATGTGTGGAAGAAGCAACATACTGGCTACGCGGGTTTCCCCGGAAAGCGCCGAATACGTTTCATCCCGGTTCCCGCAGGTGGAATACAACGACACCGCAGGCACCCTGACCTGCAAAAGTGAGGAGATCAGCTACAGCAGCGGCATGGTGGGCATCATAACCGCCGGCACTTCAGATTTGAACGTTGCCGAAGAAGCTCAGGTAACCTGCGATATGCTGGGCAGCAGAGCTGAAATCATCTCCGATATCGGAGTGGCCGGAATCCACCGTCTTTTCGACCGCATCGACGCAATACGCAGATTCTCGGTACTCATCGTGGTTGCGGGCATGGAAGGCGCACTTTCCAGTGTAATCGGCGGATTGGTGGATCAGCCCATCATAGCCGTCCCCACCTCGGTCGGATACGGAGCCAATTTTTCCGGTCTTTCCGCCCTGCTGGGCATGCTCACCTCCTGTGCCAGCGGAATAACAGTTGTAAACATCGATAACGGATTCGGCGCAGCCTGCGCGGCCTGCAAAATCAATAAAGCCATAGATAGCTAGGTCATTTTTTTATAGATTTTTTTCCCATCCCCTTACCGGACTTCCCGGTAAGGGGATTTTTAATGGTCCGACCAAAACCGCCAAAGTTTCCAATCCGGGTTGACACGCATAATCGAACCTGCCAGAATGGACCTACCATTTGGGCGAAAAAACCACAGAATACGTTTTTTTGCTCTTTTTTTGCAAAAATTGAACACCAAAGGTACTACCAATGACTGAAAATTCGGAAATTCCAAACTTGTTTCTTCCCGTAGGCCTTGGCCGGGCCAGTGAGGAGATTGTTTTGCAGATTGAAGCAGCGATCATGGACGGACGGCTGGCTCCCGGAGAACGTCTTCCCAGCGAACGCGAAATGCAGAACCAATTTGGAACCGGCCGGGGTGTTATCCGCGAGGCGATTAAAACGCTCAAACAAAAAGGTCTGCTCGAAGTAAAAAAAGGAGCCAAGGGCGGAGCTTATGTTAAGGAATTAGATGTTTCCAATGTTTCGGAGTCACTGACCCTGTTCATGAAACAGCACCCGGTTGAACCGGAAAAACTCATTGAATTCCGTGAAAGCATCGACCGGACGATCACGGAACTGGCCATCGCAAGAGGCAGCAGCGAAGAAAAAGAAGAGCTCCTGAACGGGGCGAAATGCCTTGAAAAAATGCTCAGTGAAGAAGATCCGGACCTTGCCGCCACAGGCGAACTGGACCGCAAGCTCAACATCCTGCTGGTACGCATGGCCAAAAACCCACTCCTTGAATGGGTGATGCACGCAGTGCAGATGGGATTCAGTTCCCATGATTACGCTCTTTATGAAGACGCAGATTACAGCAGAAAGGCTGGAGAAAACTGGATTGAAACAGCACGATCCATCAGGGACGGGGAGCCGATCCGGGCTCTCTCCTTCAGCAGTCACCACTATGTACTGCTGAGAAAATGCGTCGAAAAAAACAACAAGGGAAAGGAGCCTCAGGGCGTACCTTTCCTAACCGAAACCAAAGAAAACCAAAATTAAAAATATTATGACACATTACGATTACATTATTGTCGGCGGCGGTTCTGCGGGCTCTGTTCTCGCCAACAGACTAAGCGCAAATCCCAAGCATAAAGTCCTCGTCCTCGAGGCGGGGCGGCCCGACCACAAACTTGATTTTCGCATTCATATGCCTGCGGCACTCACCTACCCCCTTGCTGGAAAAACATATAACTGGTGGTATGAATCCGAGCCGGAACCATACATGAATAACCGCCGGGTCTATCAGCCGCGCGGTAAGGTTCTCGGCGGATCATCCTGCATCAACGGCATGATCCACATCCGCGGTAATGCCATGGACTATGAAAAATGGTCCAAAGATGACGGTCTTCAGGACTGGTCCTATGCCCACTGCCTGCCTTATTTCAAACGTTTTGAGCAGCGCATGGCCGGTGCATCAGAATATCAGGGCGCGGTAGGACCTTTGTACCTGACCACCCCGGAATGCGAAAACCCGCTGTTCTCGGCCTTTTTCAACGCCGTTCAGGAAGCTGGCTACCCCCTCACGGACGATGTCAACGGCTATCAACAGGAAGGTTTCGGCAAATTCGACCGCACCACCTACCGTGGCAGACGCATGAACGCTGCCCGCGCTTATATCCACCCGGTCAAAAACCGTAAAAACCTGACCGTTAAATGCAAGGCAATGGCAAACCGCATCCTTTTTGACGGAAAACGGGCCATCGGCGTTGAATATACCAAAGGTAAAAACACCCATAAGGTATACGGCGGCGAAATCATCTCCTGTGGCGGTGCTATCAACTCGCCGCAGATTCTGCAGCTTTCCGGCATCGGTAACGGTGAGGAGCTCAGTAAGCTCGGTATTAATATGGTTCACGATCTGCCCGGTGTAGGTGAAAACCTTCAGGATCACCTTGAACTTTACGTGCAGTACGCCTGTAAGAAACCCGTAAGTAAATTCCCCTGCCTGAAATGGTACAACCAGCCTAAGATCGGTCTTGAATGGCTCCTCAAAGGAACCGGCGACGCGGCCACAAACCATTTTGAAGCGGGCGGGTTCATACGCGGTAACGATCAGGTCGAATACCCCAACATCCAGTACCACTTCCTGCCCATCGCCATCCGCTACGATGGTTCCGCCCCCAACGAAGGGCACGGTTATCAGGTTCACGTCGGTCCCATGAATACCGATGTCCGTGGACATGTGAAGATTAAATCCAGTGATCCAAAACAGTACCCGAGCATCCTCTTCAACTATCTGTCCACCGAACAGGAACGTCGTGAATGGGTGGAAGCTATCCGCAAAACACGCGAGATCATGACTCAGCCCGCATTTGATGAATTCCGCGGCAAAGAGCTCGCTCCCGGAGATCAGGCCCAGACCGATGAGGAAATCCTCGACTTCGTAGCCCGTGAAGGTGAGTCCGCCTACCATCCGAGCTGCACCTGCGCCATGGGTACGCACGACATGGCGGTTACCGACCCGCAGCTTCGTGTGCACGGAGTTGAAGGTCTGCGCGTAGTAGATGCTTCGGTAATGCCGTACGTTACCAACGGAAACATCTATGCCCCGGTAATGATGATCGCGGAAAAAGCAGCGGACATGATCCTCGGCAATACTCCAGTAGCACCGGAAAACGTACCTTTTTACAAACACGAAAAGTAGTCCATACCGGGAGAACCGTATGATTCGCAAACAGATGTATATTGATGGAAAGTGGATAGATGCCGCTTCCGGAAATAAACGCGAGATACTCAATCCTTTTGACGCTTCTGTCATCGCTACGGTCCCTGAGGGGGGCCGCGATGACTGCAAGGCAGCCATTGCCTCGGCCCGGAGGGCTTTTGATATAGATGGATGGCCTCAAACACCCGCGGTGGAGAGAGCCCGCCTCATCTTCAAACTAGCCGACCTGATAGAACGGGACCGTGAGGAGCTGGCGGAGCTTGAAAGTCTGGACACAGGTAAAACTGTAGAGGAAAGCCGCTGGGACATGGACGATATCGCCGGGATTTTCCGTTACTTTGCCGGTCTTGCCGATAAAGATGGAGGCGAGATCATCGAATCTCCGATCCCGGATTCCACAAGCAGTGTTGTGCGCGAGCCTGTCGGGGTATGCGGCCAGATTTCCCCGTGGAATTATCCGCTGCTGCAGGCTTCCTGGAAAATGGCTCCGGCACTTGCCGCCGGATGTACCATTGTAATGAAGCCCAGCGAGATAACCCCGCTGACTACCATCAAAGTGACCGAACTGGCGGAAGAGGCCGGTTTCCCGAAGGGAGTAGTCAATACGGTACTCGGCCCCGGAGCTGAAGTCGGCGCGGAGCTCTCTGAAAATGATGATGTGGACCTGATCTCATTCACCGGTGGAATTGCCACAGGCAAAACCATCATGCGCGCGGCAGCAGGCAATGTAAAAAAAGTCGCCCTTGAACTGGGCGGTAAAAATCCGAATATCATATTTGATGATGCTGATTTTGATACGGTTGTTGATTACGCCCTGAACGGCGTCTTCTTCCATGCCGGACAGATCTGCTCCGCGGGAACCCGCATCATGGTTCAGGACGGCGTCTACGATAAATTTGTTGCCGCTCTCAAAGAACGGATGGAACGTATCGTCGTCGGCAACGGATTTGACGAAAAGACCCAGATGGGGCCGCTGATTTCGGCTGAGCATCTGAGTAAGGTAGAATCATATGTGGAAATAGCCTGCGAGGAAGGTGCAGAGCTTGTTCTGGGCGGCTGCCGCCCGGATGCCCCCGCACTCCAAAACGGCTACTTCTACATGCCCACCCTGTTCGTCAATTGTAAAAATGATATGCGCATTGTTCAGGAAGAGGTTTTCGGACCGGTTATAACTGTTGAACGTTTCAAAACGGAAGATGAAGTTATCGAACGGGCAAACAGTACCGTTTACGGACTCTCTGCCGGCTTCTGGACCCGCGATGCGGACCGTATGGAACGGGTTTCAAAAGCCCTTCGCTTCGGGACCGTCTGGGTAAACGACTTCAATGTATATTTCGTCCAGGCCCCCTGGGGCGGATACAAGCAGTCAGGATTCGGTCGCGAACTGGGCCGTCTCGGACTCGAGGAATACACCGAAGTCAAACATATTTTCCGCAATCATAAGACAACCCCCATCAACTGGTTCGGCGCATAGTGCGCCGAACCGGTTATGGAATACGGGATGTCCTGCTGCCGGGGGAGGTGGCAAAGCATCCCTATAACTTTTAGCTCAGGAGTTATGATGATAGCCCCGTACAGACACCTTCTCGGAGTCGCCGTTCTTATTGCAACGATATTTGTTTTCTCTATTGCCGCAAATGCAGGCCAGAAAATTAAAATAGCCAGTGTCGGCTGGACCGGTGTTACTATTAAAACAGATCTGGCAGTTTCCGTCCTTGAAAGTCTCGGTTATGATGCTGAGAACATTCTGGTTTCCGTTCCCATTGCTTATGAAGCAATGTCCACAGGTGAAGCAGATGCCTTCATGGGTAACTGGATGCCCTCCATGGCTTCTATTGCCGACAAATATTTTAAGAAAGGTACTGTGGATAAATTCATTCCCAATATGCCCGGCGCCAAATACACTTTGGCTGTTCCCTCATACTGCGCTAAGGCCGGCCTGAAAGATTTTAAGGATATTGCAAAATTCGGTGATAAGCTGGATTGGAAAATCTACGGAATTGAAGCCGGAAACGACGGTAATGACATCATTTTGAATATGATAGACAAAAATATGTTCGGACTGGGCAAGTTCACGCTCGTTCCTTCCAGTGAAGCCGGCATGCTGGCACAGGTAAAGTCGTTTACTAATGAAAAAAAATGGATAGTTTTTCTTGGCTGGGCTCCGCACAGCATGAATGAACGTATCGACATGACCTATCTCACCGGCAGCACTAACGAAACTTTCGGCGGAAACGACGGTACCGCAACAGTCTGGACCAACATCCGCAAAGGTTTTGAACAAGAACAGCCCAACGCAACAAAGCTGCTGAAGCAGATGACCTTCCCCGTCTCCATGATGAACCAGATCATGACCGCTCTGCACGAGAACAAATCCCTTACTCCCCTTGAAGCCGGTCTCAACTGGGTAAAAAAACATCCCGAAACATACCGTAAATGGCTTACAGGCGTAACCACCGTTAACGGTAAGCCCGGACTGCCTGCCTTTGAAAAGACTCTCGATTAATCCGTACTACAATTTAAAAACCGATAAAACCGGTTGTCTCGACGGTTTTATCGGTTTTGTTATGTCGCCCTAACCAGGGACAAATACAAATCCCTGTTCACATGATTCTGGGTCTACTTTTCGGGAGAAGCCTCAGGCGGGCTTGCAACCACAACATCAAGCCCCTGCGGAGTACGGATCAATTTCGGGGCAGGACTTTTTTTCGCGTCCCGATCACGGAAGTTAAAGACAAGCCTCAACCGGTCAGCATGTCTGCCCAGCACAACCTGCCCCACAAATCCCGAGTTGAAATCTGTTAGCCGATGAACTGAGTAACGCCATTTACCGCGCAGATCCACCACCAGTTTTGATGGGTTATAAAGCCAGAAATATGTTACCCGCCCCACTTCACGGGAAGTTTGCAGACGGGCCAGAAACTGCCCGTCCTCATGGGTGAATTCCAGCTTATCCAATACGCCGACCGTTTCTACCGCGCCTCTCTCCTTAGGCTGCTTCGGTGTGCTTTTGGCCGCAAGATCCTCTTGAATTTCCTTTTTAATAGGATCTGCTCCGGCTTTCGCTGTCGTGTTGTCTCCAAAAAAATGCTGAACATCCTGCTCTACTTTATGGACATCATGCACAACTTCCCTGCGGATTGCCGTACCATCTTCCTCTGCCGCGCGAATAAAATCCCCGGTGCTGTTCATTTCCGAGTCTGTGCCGTTTTCCATGCGGGCAGTCTGCAAATTAAAATCGCGAATGAAGGCATCGAAGTCTCCCCATACAGAAAGGACAAAAAGAGACCCCACGGCCCCGATCCAGATCAAAAAGAGCAGGATGTAAAATCTTCTGTAAAAAACAGTCAGCACACCCGCCTCCTTAATGCTGCCAGCAATCGGTTATAAAATTAGGAAGATTCAAGGGCTTGATCTGTAAAACCTTTATAACCGGACCTGCCCCGGTAAAATTATAGCCGACTTTAACACTGCTTACGCCAAGTCCCTGCAATCCCTTTTCCTGATCCGGGAAATCCTTCGGAGCAAAATTGAGCTGCCCGTTGCGGAATTCAGACAGGAATTTCGCAAAACCCAGTTTACCTTCATAGGTTTTAACTAAGTCGATTCCGGGGAAACGGATGGTCAGGGTGGTTGTTCCGCACTCTTCCGGCTTCCACTTAAAATCCATCTTTTCTGAATAGTTGTAATTGACCAGTTCCTGTTTTCCGCTGCCGCACTCAAGCGAAAGAATGGTGGCATACGGTTCTTCCGTGGCATTGCTGTTCACGGAAGTTGGAATTGTGGATAGGCCGACCTTATATTCCGGCTGGATTTCCTGTGCGCCCTGCTCCCCGTCATTTAAGAATACAAAAAAATCCTCCCGAAAAGGAAAAGGAATTCCGAGCCACTGGCGGCTATGCCAGCCTTTGACTCCCCGGTTAAGGAAAGGAGCCGCACTGCCGGAAGTAAACTTTTTTACCACTCCGCTCTTGCCGAAAAGGGTTGCCCGCAATTTATCAGCAGGAACATGGGCTGTTTCAGCCAGAACCTTGCCTTCCCAGAGCTGCTGAAGTTCGCAGGAAGCTTCCATGGTGATAACATGAACCATGAATTCAAGCGGGCCGGCCACAAGATTCCAGAACGTATGCGTCCCCTGCCCACCCACTCCCATACGGGTCCGTAAAACGGCCATAGCATTGGTTGCTGCATCCACGGGATTATTCTTAACGGCTCCCTTGGCCGACTTGCCCTCATCGCCGCCACCGCCGGAAACATTTCCAGTTGCGGGATAAAGGGCGGCCGCACTCTTAAAGGCCGTTTCCTGACTGGTGGTAAACCCGGCCATATCACCCAGCACCTGCATATATTCATCAAGCTGCTTGGCGCTTTCGATACGTTCTTCGATATTTTCCGCCATCTTACCGCCAAGTTCGGCTATTATCTTACGCAGTGAGTCCTGTGCCTTCTGGGACGATTCTTCTACTCCTTTAGCCTTCAGGGCTTTATACTGAGTCAAAACAATATTAAAATTAAAAATATCCTCTACCCAATCAGGTTGAGTCCCGAGATCTTTGATGGACGAAAATTCTTTCTTCATCCTGACCAAAAGCTTGAAGTAAGGATTATCCGGGTTAGCCATCACATGGGCTGTGTTGATATAGTCATCCTTGGTCAGCAGTTGGCGCTCGCCCTCTGCAAAATATTCAGAGAAGGAAAACCATTCCCGGTAGAACTGCTCCGCGTACCAATTCCAGAAGTCTTTTTCGCGCTGAGCAAAATCAGAATTGTCCGGCATGGAACGGCGCAGCTCCCCAAGAAAATCCGTAAGCATTTCATGTCCCTTAACAGTATAAGCGGGTGAAACATGAGCTTCATTTTCAAAATGCAAAAGCGGTCCGCCCCAGAAATCACGCAGGGTTACCGACTCTGCCTCGGGATTAGAATCCACCCATTCGACCAGCCATTTAAAATCCGCACCCTTAAGGCTGAATACCTTGCCCAGTCGGGCCTGCAGCAGTAACCGCTGCTCTTTTAAAGCTTCCGTATTCCGGTCCCAATCAAGATACGCCGAATAAGTGCTGGCGTAATATTTCATAAGGTCAGGATCAAAATCATCCACAGCCGTGGACATGGCTTGGCCGGAAGGCAGTTCATAAGAAGCCAGCGGTTTTTCTCCCCCGCCTTCAAGACGATTATCAAGCAGATCGATGCGCCAGCCCAGCAGCTTAACAAAATCACTGATAACCTGTTCCGGGGAACCCGGATGCAGTCCTTCAATGCTTCGGGTCAATTCATCATCAACCGGTTTGAGCAGTACACTTTCAAATTTATCAGCATAGAGCTGCTCAACTTTACCTTCAGCCTCAAGACTGACATCAAGCCCCAAGCGCGGAACCCACCAATCAGAATTAAGCTCTTTAAGATGGATAATCTTCCGGCGAAACTCCTCCATTTCCACAACCCGTTCATCAATTTTTTTCGAGAATTCAGGTGGCTTCGGAAAGGCCGTAAACAGATCATCGAGGGCCCTGCGGTTGCCGAGGAAAGACATGCTGAACATCCCGCAGATAAAGAAAAGCATCAGCAACCAGACCAGCATGCCTAAATTGCGGGTCAGAAGCTTCCACTTTAAAAATTCAAGGATGGGGGTAAACAAATTGCGGTCACGAGGTAAAACCTTTGAAAAAAAATCGTGCAGAAACAACCCATGTCTGGTTCCGGGAAGTTTCTTTTCCACATTTTGTAAAGAAGGCAGACTATCTAAAAATTCTGAATTCTGCTCCCCGCTCTGTTCTCCGCTGGAAAAATGAATACCCCGGAAAAGAGGTTGTTCCTGATATGGATTTTCCTCAAATACGCCATTTGCAAAGGCGCGGATGCGGGGACGCAGGCGTTCCAGTTCTTCAGAAAAAAGCAAAAAAGCGGGATCAAAACGGTTATCCCGGTCCAGCAGGCTGACCCGAAGCTCCCTGAGCCGCTCAACAACTCCGGTCACGGCACTGTCCACAAATTCTTCAGGATCGGAAAGACCGGACTCATTGATCACGCCCATGGCCTGAGAACGGGCTTCGGTGGTCAGTACCTCGGAAAGCCCCTTAAGACCGAAGACAAGATCCATTTTAGTGAGCAGAACATAAACCGGAAACCGGACCCCCAGCACACGCATAAGTTCATTAATACGCTTACGCAGGCTGCGCCCGTATTCATGCAGACTGTCTTCATCACCGGACTGCAGGCGATCGGCAGGCAGGGTTACAATCAAACCGTTTAGCGGTTCACGTTTGCGGTATTTAACGAGCAGGGTCAGGAATTTTTCCCACTCCTCTTTATCGCGGGATTCATCGAGCGGAATGGCGTAGCGTCCGGCGGTATCGAGGATTACCGCTTCTTCAAAAAACCACCAGTCGCAATTTCGGGTAGCGGAGACTCCCGGCGTTGGTCCCACGTCAGAAAGGATTGAGGTCAATCTGCTGCTGGCTACCGCGGTACTCTTACCGGAATCAGATTCACCGAGGATCATATACCACGGCAGGGCGTACAAAGGATTGCCATGCCTGCGCAGTTCCGAATTGCGAAGCAGGCTTACGGCTTCTGTCCAGCGGGTCTGCAACTCCTGCAAGCGTGAACGTTCATGAAGCGGAGCGGCGGCAATGGCGGAATCATCCTGATCGACGATACGTTTAACGAACTTCTTTTCCCGTCTGCGCAACATCCATTTACGGACAAAGAAAAAGGCGGCGATCAACCCGATCAGCCCGCCAAATAAGCAGGCCCCGGCCCACCACGGCCAGTTCATGTAATTAACAAGGGCGTAAGAACCCACTGCCGCCAGCACGAAAAAAAGAACGACAAGAATGATCTTGAGCAGATTCAGTAGAAATTTTTTCATGCTTTCGCCTTTTCACCTCTTAATAATCAGCCGAGCCAGAGTTTCAAACTATGCTCAAGCAGAACCATATACGCCACATAAATACCACCGGTAACAAGCACAGGCAGAATAAAAAAGATCAGGGATAATGGATCGAAAACACGCCCGTAACAGCATTTACGTGGGGCAGCCTCACCCGTACCGTAGGATTGCGGGAACGCAGGGCCGCCATTATCGCCGATGCTGCCGGGGATACGGGCCACGCATTCACGGCGCAACTCCTTCAGCCTTTCTTCCCCGTTGCTGAAATATTTACCGGTATACCCCAGGGAAAGACAAAGGGCGTAGACTTCCAGAACCTCGGCCAATCCATCACCATTGCCGCCGGAAAATTCATCTTTTTTTTCCATATCCGCGAAAATACTTTGATCAACCGGCCCCTTATTGCGATTGAGCAGTTTATCGAGCCGTTCAAAAAATTCCTCACCCGCATTGGCCGTGGCATAATATTGCCGCTGCAACGGATGCTTGAGCCACTCACGGACCCCGCTCCATTTTGAAACGAGTACAGCTTCGTCGACCCATGCAAATACGGCAAAACGCGCGTGGTTGTATAAATCCTCCGCAATATCGATAGAATCACTGCGGTCATCCATGCGACTGATAAGCTTCTCAACATCTTCACGCACCAAGGAGTAATCCACTCCGACCATCTCTGCCGATCCGGTCAGGAGTCTGATGTAAGTGAAAAGTTCGAGAAAACAGTCGGATAGATGCATACTTTACCCTCTCATAGCGGCGATATAAACTGCCAGATCACTTGGTGCGCTGTCCCAGTAAAGAGAAAGACTTCCCGAACGGACCACATCTTCCCAGTGCGGTGATTCTGTATCAATGCGAAAACACAGAGACCCCTTGGATCTGGGCAATCCGGGAGGCAGATTTTCCATGTGGATCATACCGATGCCGTGTACTGCCCGGGCCAGCAGATTGCTCATACCGCGTGTTGCCGAAAGCTTGGCGACATTCATAAGTTCACGCAGGGACTGATCAGGATTCTCGGTCTTGACCAGAAGCCAGAAGCTGTTCCCGGCGGCAAAGGCCCGTTCCGGCAATTCCACGGTGAAATATGGATCGCTGAACACAAACTGACTCATGAATTCCGGTCCGGCGGTCAGGCTGTCCAGAATATTGCTGATGATCTCGCGTGCTTTTTCAAAACAGGGACCGATGTTTTCATGATCATAATCGGGCAGGACCTTCTGTCCGTCCGGCCCTTCTCCAAGAGCGGACATTTCCCGTGAAAAAGATGAGAGCTCACCGATAATCTGACGCAGCAGCCCGAACGCGTGCCACGGATGGATATGCGGAGCTGAGGCGTAATGATCCAATTGCGGGGCATAGCGGTTCAAGGTACGCAAAACCAAAAGGAATACTGTGGATGTGAAATCAAGATCACCGGAATCAAGGCCTGTCGGATTTTTATACTGCTCCAGTCGTCGGCAGCGCGAAGCGACCTGATCACTGATATCCCGAAAAAGAATACTCAGCCAGCCCGATGCATTCAGGGTGATACACGGCGGGATAAAACTTTCATCAAGCCGCACGTCCTGCACATCACGCTCAAGCCGGGCCAGAGGAATTATTTCGTAAGCTCCCAGATCATCCAACTCATGTTCCCAGAACAGGCGCAGAACATAGCGCATGGGCTTAAGCTGCGCAGACGGACCGCTGCCCAGTAAATCAGGCTGTTCCACCGGGTCCGGGGAAACCGCAAACATGGTGTTAACCAGAGCGGAAGTATCCTCAACCTCGGCAACATTGCCGCCTTCAAAGCTCCATTTACGCAGACCCAGATAGACCATGAACGGCTTGCCGCCGTCTTCCCAGTCCTTATCAAAAGAACGCGGTTCAAGAATAGCGTTTCCCGGAAAATTTACCAGATGACCACCTTCAAAAAAGACTTCGACTTCAGTTACTTCAAAATTTCTGCGTTCGAGGGCGCCCTCGCGGATTTTCAACCCGGTCACCCCCCGGAAATAAGGGAGACCGTACTGGTGCATGGCCCGGAAACGGTGCAGCTGGTGCAAATCCGAAAGCTGAAAGTGCTGCGGTTGCAAAAATAATCCCTGATGCCAGAAAAGAGGTTTATCGCCGTGCATTCCCTACTCCCCCACCTTTTGTATTTCATGGGGCCCGAGGATTATCATACCGTCCAATTTGGCAGGAGCGTACCACGTATCCCCCCACCAGAGCATTCCGGTTTCGCTGACATCCATGGGAATCTGCCATGTACGCGATCCCTTGCCCTGTAAATCATAATAGCCCGCCACCACACCTATAAACTTGGTTCCCTCGGCCCGGTCCATGACAATGGTCGAGTTTTGTCCCGGCTGGACGAACTCACGTTTGACCTGCGTGACGCTGTGGTCGAAACTGGTGCAGTTGAGCATTTTTTCAACGCCGGTAGAAGTTCCGGCCAGCTCATTGAATTTGCTTAGATTTGAAAGCTGGTAAAAACAGAGTAAAAGGGTATGGGCAGCTCCGTCATATTGATTAAGATTTTTATCCACCCCCAGTTTAAAGGAGATGGCATTGATCTGGTAGGTCCACTTCATTTGCTCAGGGCTTGAAGCGGGAGTGGTCACAGTTGTGGGATTCACCGGTTTTTTATTCCCGCCACAGCCGTAAATAGGCATAAGAAATAACAACAGCAATATCAGTAATCTGCCTCGCACGAGCTGTCCTCCGCTTGCATAGTTGGAGCCACCAAAAGATATCTTAGTACTTAAATCCAATTTACACGGAAAATACCCTTATGTCGATGCCGGATACAACTTAGCTACAAACTTTCAACACCTTATTGCCCAGGAAGACCGATATAGGCTAATATGATCCCAATACCTGTTTGCAACACAATCCCTGCGAGGTCTTCATGCATATAGAACTGCCCCTTTTTTCCTTACTTGTACTGGCCCCTTTTTCACCATCTCTGGAATCGGAGAATCCTCCGCTTATCAAGACTGATCCTGCTGATATAGACTTTGCCCTCGCAGAACTGAATCCCGCTCTCGATATCTCTCTTGACCGCTCCCGCTTCCCGGTCGCAAGCATTAATATCTCGATCAGTAAAATGGCCGATTTCAGGCCGAAGAACATCAGCCGCACGGCTGAATTCAAAGAGATAGTCAGCCGGATGGATGAAGCAGGCTCACCGGCAGCATCGCCGAAAACTCACCCGGAAAAAGAAACCAACGTGCTTGATGATATTCTTTCCATGGTCGACAGCGAAACCCCGAAGCATTCGACGGCGCCACCCAAATCGCCGGAACGTCCTAAGACAGAGCTGTTGCAGGCAATCTTCGCCGACCCTGAATTCAGGAAGATGGAATCCGCATGGCGCGGTCTGGAAATGATGGCACGTCAGGTTCCGTCCGGCAGTGAAACTGACGTTAATTTCACTCTGGTACCCATTTCCCAAAACAATCTTCCAGCCGTATTGGCACGTTTGGAAGAGGTATACAGCGCCACACCCCCGGACCTAATTGTAATGGATCACGGGTTGAGCAATAGCCCGCGATCCATGGACATACTTGAAAAAATGATGAATTTCGCGGAATTTTTGATCACGCCGGCGATGGTATCCTTCGAGCCTAGTTTTCTTGAGCTGAAAAACTGGGCCGCAGTGGATAAACTTCCGTTTATTCCCTCCCTGCTGGAAGGAGCGGAATACGGACGCTGGAAAACCCTGCGCCAGCAGCCCTCCGCGGGCTGGATCATGGGGTGCGCCGGAAATGTAATGGGAAGAACCATGCATACCCCGGAACAGGGATTTGACAACACATCACTTTCCGAACGGGGACCGCTCTGGATAAGTTCAGTCTGGGCAGCGGCCGCTCTTTGTCTGCACAGCCTCGCCAAATTCGACAGGGGGACTCTCTTTGCCGACCATTCCGCCATACGGCTGGAAGGATTACCTCTTGCTGAAGGGACAAGACCAAGTCCGGTCAACCCTCCTATCGGAACCGAACGCATCAAGGATTTCCGGCAGTCCGGCATCAATACGCTCGCCTTCAACGGAGATCAGGCTTTTTTTCTGGGGGCTGTTTCCATCGACGGAGGACCGCTTAACCTGCGCCTGTACCTTTCAAGATTGATCCATTTTCTTATCATACTGTCTACTGAGAAACGTGATGAGTTCGTTCAACCGGAATCTCAACTCACTGAAGTGGTTGCTTTATTCCTGCAAAAACAAGGCTACGCCTCGGACCACGTGACCATTAAAAAAGGAGAATCTTCATCAACGACGATCCCCCTTGAAATTTCCGTGACTCCGGGAATGGATATCACCGGGAACAACGAACCGATAACCTTCGGCTTCAACTGGTAATATTATTTAAGTTGAAGTGAATAGAATTCCGCGTCATCACCCTCCGGGAATTCACCGAAGACCAGTGCGTCCGGTGTCCCGGAGACTTTTACGAAGTATGATTCGTTTTCAGCCAGCTCATTTTTAACGGCCCAGCCGATAAAATCTTTGCCGCCCTGCTCCATTTTCAAACCCTGCATGGGGTAATTGAGCACGCATTTTTGCGGCAATTGCCCGGCAGGTCCAACGCCGTGTGCTTCGATATCTCCGCCGCTCACGCCCAGCAACGCTCCTTTCCATTGATGTCCGGGAGCAGGTCCAACCTCAATCCAGAGTCCCAGACTGGGCAAAGGATAAAGATCGAAACGGTGTTCTAGATCAACTTTTTTTATCGGGATATTGGCCTTGGCCGCCAGTTTCACGCCCAGCTTAGCCTCGTCCACCACATCTGCTCCGCGCAGCATGGTCGGCAGGGTTGCCGGGTCCAGATCGCCGTCATCGCAGATACAAAGAATGGGAAAACCGTGTCCGCGCCGGGCCTGTACAGCCGCGGCTAAAAGTCCCAGTCCGAAACGGATATCAGGATTTTCATAACTGGCTTTACCGCCTTTGATCAGCCATACGCCGACTTCAGGTTTGTCCATTTCGCCTACCGGACCGGCCCATTCCATTTTCTCAAGATTATCAGACCAGAAATGACCGTTAACACCTAGCCCATAACGGGTAACAGTCTGGAAAAGTCCCTTGCCCTTGGCTTCGTCTTTTTCCAAAATTGAGATAAAAACACTTTTTGACATGTATTGCCTCCAGAGGCTTTATCCAAGAGTTAAAACCGTCACCTGACTTGGCACAGAACAAATTCCGGGTGCGTTGGGCAGCACCGCAAGACAGTTCTGACCGGTTACACTGGTCAATCGCTGGACGGGAATGCCATCGGCAAGGATAGTAATGCAGCCGACAAGGTACTCCGTCTGCCCTGATTCCAGATGCGAAACCACACCCATTTCAACACCGGGTTCATCGCCTTCACTGACCAGCCCGAGTGAAACCTGATTAAGGGTCGGCATGCAGTCGCAAAGCACATTATACGCCGCCGGAGCAGACGTGGCCGACTCGGCAATATTCGGATAGGGGATCGGCACAGGAACAGGACCCGCCGGAGTCAGGCAGACATCAGGAAAACCCATATCCATCCCGGCTCCCATAGTAAGCGCAAACATTTAGTACTCCTTTGGTTTTAACCCATATGAATCAATTCGCCGTCTATTTTAACGTGTTCCTCGGAAACGATCATGGTATTTTTACTTTGCACGGTCAGGGTTTCGTCCACCAATTGCCGACGGGACTCCGCCTGACAATCCTCATGCTCTCTGGTGAAACGGAAATAATTAACAGCCCGCCTCGTAAATTCACGGCTGACCTCATCCACAGTTCCGGCTACTTTTTTTACCCGTTCCACATTACTGCTGAATAAACGCGAAGTAAGCGAAACTCTGCCCGCAGATATTTCAACTTCATTGGAATGCAGAGCGGCTTTATCGCTAATGCAGTTAAGCTCATTATCCGCAACGATGCTCAAACTCCCATTTTTGCTACGTAACGCGACATCACCATCAACTTCCAAAGATGTGACAGTCTCAGCCGCCCGGCTCAGCACGGACAAAATCCAGACGCCGCCCTGCTTATCTACAGAGACGAGAACACTATCGCCCACTTCCGGACAGACCAGACAACTTACCGCCTTTTGCGCTTCAAGCTCGCCAAGGGAAGTTTCAACCACAACACCGCCATCAGCCAGAATCACCCGGCCATACTCAAGCTGGGGTGTGGCTGCCTCATGTTTCTTAACCAGATTATTCATATTCTCTCCCTTGTTTTAACGCATCGATTCTTCTCTCGAAATGCCCTGCCAAAAGCGTAAATAGTTTATTAAATTTCGCTCAGAGATCAATTTCAAGCGGCGAAAGACTCCTTAATTATGCACCCAGTTTTCGGCTTCTTCCATATCTTTATCCGTACCCTGCAGCATTATCAGAGACGCACCGTCCCAGTGGGTATCCTTCTCAATGATACGATGCAGCTTGGCCCGGTACATGGAAGCCCGGCTGAAATCGGCATGGGTCAGGTCCGCATGCGAAAAATCAGAATGCTGCAGACTGGTTCCTACAAACTTTGCGGCCTGACAATTGGCCTTGCTGAAAATAGCGTGCACCATGATCGCCCCGCTGAAATCAGCAAGAGTAGCATCAACCGATCCGAAATAAGACTTGGTCATATCCGCATGACGGCAGTCGGCCTCACGCAGGGAAGCCCCACTTAACATGCAGCTACGCAATACAGCACCGGACAAATCGGCCCCTGTAAGATCCGCACCCATAAAATTGGACATGGTCAGGTCAGCACCGGAAAGATTCGCGCCGCGCAGATTTGCGCTGTCCAGCAAGACCTGTGAGAAGAGTTGGCCGGAAATATCCTGATTTTCCAGATCTGCGCCGCGCATCATCATCTTGAAATAAGTTCCGCCCTTGAATTTCGTATTCTTGAACGAAGAGCCGTTAAAAACCACACGATCCAGATTTGCTCCGAAAAAATCGACACCGTCCATATCTGAATGGGACAGCACGGTCTTGACTATCTTCATGGAACGCATGTTCGCGCCCTTAAAACTGGAATGCTGAGCCATGGACCACGTCAGCTCCGCCCCTGATAAATCCGCACCACTGAAATCGGTCTTCTGCAATGTGGACATGTGAATTTTGGCATCTTCAAAATAGGCTCCGGCAAAGCACATTCCCTGAAGATTGACCTTGGTCAGCTCCGTGCCTTTGAACCGGGCTTCATTGAATTCGCAATTCTTGAATCCGGTTTTTAGAATGTTGGCCCCGGATAAATCCGCGCCATGCAATTTTACATTGTGAAATCGCCCCCCGGTGAGATCGGCACAGGAAAGGTCCGCCCCAGAAAGATCAATATCGCGCAAAGTCCGGTTATCCGCGATGGCCGCCAATATCTGCTCTCGATTCATTAAGCTCATGAGTCATCTTCCAGAAGTTCCAGTTTACCGTGCAATTGACTGCGTTTTAAATTTGCAGCCTCGAAACGGGTTCCACCAAGTACGGACTTATAGAAATCCACAGCGAAAAGGTTCGAGCCGCGCAGGTCTGTATCCACCAGTCTGGTCTTGCGCATTCCGCCCATATGTATATTGGCGGCGCGCATGGTGGCCGCTTCAAGATTACTTTTAGTGAATCGCGCTCCCTTGGCGGAAACTCCATTCAGATTTGCCCGCACCAGCTGTGAATTATCAATCATCCCGTTTTCAAAATCCGCTCCCCGGAAATCAGAACCGGTAAAATCGGACTCGCGCAGGGCCGCGCCATGCAGGCTCGCATTACGGAAATCAGAATCCTTGAAATTAGAATTGCGTCCGGTTCGCAATTTATCCAGATTGGCGTCAGTAAAGTTTATTTTATGGGCCTCAACATCGTTGAACAGACTTTCGTTCACCGATGCTTCGCTGAAATCGGCTTCATTCAGAGATGACCCTTTGAAAATGGATTTACTGATAGTCGACTGACTGAAATCGACTTTATCAGCATTACCGCTGATCATGCACATGTTGATTCGTGCGCCTTTAAGATCCGCTTCGCTGAAATCTGTTTTTTCAAGAATCGCCATATCGAAATTGGCATCCCGAAGCACGGCCCTGGGGAATTGCGCGTCTTTAAAAATAGCCTGTGCACCGCTGGCTCTGCTGAGATCACATTCGGCGAACAGAGCTTTGTTGAACAAGCCGCGTCCAAGATCAGCACCTTGAAGAGAGGCTTTACTGAAATCAGCACCTATGGCCAGAGCCTGCTCCATCTTGACCTTGTCAAGAATCGAGTTCTTGAAATTCGTTCCCTTAAGCTGGCATTTACTCAAATCCGCTCCACTTAAATCAAGATCGGAAAGATCAACTCCTGAAAGGACCGCACCAACCAGAGATTTACCCTGATCGTATCTGCGCTGGACCTCCTCACGGGTCAGTACGCGCAGGGAGTCGGCACTGAGACCATGCTCGGCAAGCTTGGCAGCGGCATCATCGGGTAACTCTTTGGCTTCAAGCTTTTTGAGCCCTTCGGCCAATTCGATCTTCTTGGCTTCAAACTTTTTGAATAGCTCCGCCTTCTGGGCATCAAGCTTGGCGCCTGTTTTTTCTGCCCGCGAAGCTTCGGCTTCCATTTTAGCGGCAATTTCAGGGGTAATCAGTTTACTCTTGGTCAGTTCTGCGGCCCGATTCCTGATTTTGGCGGCAGCATCTTTACCTAATTGAGTAGGAGTCTGCTTCGGCTCTGTGGCTCCAAGGACCACTTTAGAGGGATCAGCACCCAGCTTGGAATATTTCTCAGCCTTCTCACGCATAAGATTAAGCATTTCGTTCTGCTTGGCTTTGAGAGGCTCAAACTTCGCTTCCATGCTCTTCTTGACCTCGGCATGGATACCTTTTGCCAAGCCCTTCACATCCGGGAACGGGGGCATGAAACCTTTCAGGAAATCACCGTCCGGCTGCTTGCCCTTTTCCGGCATAGCCATGTTAATACTGTGCTCCGCCCTATGCTCTTCAGGCAAATGATCCAGCACCCACTGCCGAATGTCGCTGCCCTGCTTGCTGGATTCAAAGACAGTTCGCCCATGTTCCAACTCCAACGGCTGCGCTGTTTTGAGTGCGGATTGCCAGTTAGCCCACGCATTCCTAAATTCACTGTTCTCACTCCATTTCTCAGGCTGGACAACCAAAACCGCGAGAGCCTTTTTCAATTCCTTGGCCGCGTCCTTGCCCGGTTTGTCCTTGGGTGATTCAAGAGTCAGAATGGAACAGAAATCCCCTACTTCCTGTTCCATGAACAAAGCCTGCAACTCATCAGCCACACATACTACCGGGGCCGCAGCAGCCGCCGGCATAGTCGGCAGATCGATAAGAGTCGAACTGGGCAGGAATAACGGATCTTCATTTGAACCGGGAACAAGCTGCTCTTCGCCGTCTGCAAAAGTACCCGGATTCATCTTGATATGATTTAGTACCGGACCGTCAAAACGGGGCAGCACCAGCCCAGCCGGAACGGTGAATTCATCATCGCCATCCAGTCCCCAATTCGCCGGGGATTCAATCAGGACTTCACCGTTAACCCCCAGCCACATACGCTTGATAGTCTTACGCTCAATACCGAGATCGGTGAGTTTTTTCATGGTTTCGCGATCATTTTCCAGCGCCCTGCGCCAACGCGCAATCAGTGGAAAGCCCCGATCATGCCACGGATTGACCTTCTTATGAAAAGGAAATTCAGCAGAAAGCGGTTCATCAGGATCAAGACCGTTTTTCTTAAGATGCTCCGCTTTGATCCCTTTAAGTTTGGTTGAAGCTTCTTTAACCGCAGCCTTGCGCGATGCTTCGAGCTTTTTCTTTGTAGCTGACAGCTTTGAACCGGTTGAAGCCAGTTTTTTTTCAATCTCAGCAAGCTTCCCCCTGAACTTATCAAATACCGTAAGATTTATTTCTACAAGATGCCCGTGCTCAGCTTGAGCCTTGCGAGCCATAGACTCCAGATTATCAAGAGTCTTGTAATGTCCGGCTATCATCTTCTGTGCACCGGCAATTACCTCTTCCGGTTCCTGAGGGGGCATGGACGGGCGGTTGCCTAGAGCCTTCTGGCGTATTTCATCCGCAAATTTAGGAATATTTTTTATTTTTAGCAGGGATTTTTGGGCCTTTTGCACGGCTTCTTCCGCCTTGGACATATCAACATCCACCCCACGATCAAGAAGCTTTATCTGTAAATCCCGGTAATGTTCAATTGACTTCGGTTCGGTGCCCTGCTCCTCATGACGAATCAGCACCCGCAAAATATCCGCGCCTTCATCATCCACCACCTCAGTTGTTCCACGATAGATGAGGAGTCCGCGCATGATGGAGGGAAAAAACCAGACTGTTTCCAGCCGGGTTGAGACTTCGCGAAACTCCTCACCTTCGCTTATCTGGTGGGATGGCAATGGCCCCACCGGAAATGTATGCGGTTTAAAATTTTTATTAACGGTAACAAAACAACGCATACGCAAATTGGGCAGCGCGCTTTCTATGAGCGGAAAATCCTGATGCATGTTCTTTATTTCAACATGCTCACCACCCTCGAAATAACCGTCCATGAACTGATCTTCACTCGCAGCATTGAAGAACTCGTAATTCATGTCGTCCGGGAAAAAGGGCCAGCGTTCGTTCTTCCATTTTTCATCGTAGGTTCCGTTCTTCTGCGCCCGTTGCGGCCACATGAGATCAAGCGGTCCAAAACCGGCAGGGTCCACTTTCTGGGAAGGAGAACCTATCTGCTGCCTCGGCAATTCTAAATTAGGCAGAGGCACGGCCTCGGAACCGTCAGGCATCGTTACTTTTCCAATGCCCTTGCCAAGGGGATTCTTGGCGTAATCCGGCCCGCCGAATGCGTTGGCCCAGACCACGGGCATTTCGACAAAAGATTCAGGCTCGCTAATCAGTCCGTTTTTCCAGTAACGGTCGCCGAAAACACTAAGCGTTTTTTCCTTTTCCCCTACCCGCACCTGCACCTGCGAAGCGGGCCGGGACTGCCCGCGCGGGGCGAAGCATGAACCACTGACCAGAAACTCACCACGAGGCTTAGGCACACCCTGATCTATGATCGGCTTAGGCCCGAGCTGTGTGGGCACGGTTTTCCAGAGTTCCTGTTCATCAAGCAGATTGCCGGGATCGTTAAGATCAAAAAAAGCCATTACCCCGACACTCAGGTAATACTTATCCCTGATGCCCAGCGGGCGTGGAAAAAACGAATGCTGTTTTTCCTTGAATATCTTCATGTGACTCCGGGGCTACATAGTAGTATCAAGTCCGGCGATTCGGGTAATTTCACCGGATATTTTGCTTGTCTCTGCTGAAACTTCGGAAAAAGCCGCAATTGCAGCAGTCTTGTTTCCGCATGATTTTATTACATTACCGGAGACCCCGGTTTCACTTCCTGCAACCTTTGTGAGTTCCCCACAAACCTCTGAGAGATCACCCGCAACTTCAGTAACTTGACCTGCGAGATTCTCCAACTCTCCAGCCAGCTTGTTGGCTTCCCCAGCCAGACTGGAAGTTTGTCCGGCTAATGCATTATGCTGGCCGACTAACTTATCATGATCTCCCTTCAATTCCTGATGCGCTTCTACAAGTTCAACACATTGAAATCTTAACTGCGTTGAGTCTCCTTCCAATTTCTCTACAGTAGCGTGCAAGTTTTCTTTTTCAGTCTCGAGCCTGCGGGCGGTACCAAGCACCAGCCCATTTTTTGTAGCAGTTATCTCATTGAGTATGGCGAGTTTTATTCCGGTCTCCATACCGACAACGATATCTTCCTTTAGAGCGCCGAAAAATTTGGTATCGTTACCGATATTCACAAGCTGCGAAAATCCCACAACAACCTTGCTTTCATTGCCGAGGATATAGCTGGCAATGTTTTTACCGTTGATCTTGATATTACCCTCGGTGGAAAGAGCCAGACTTTCTTCTTTCTTTTTCGCTTCAATCTGCTCGTCAGCTATCTGCTTTACCTTTTCTTCGGACATTGAGCTTTCGCCGCCCGCAGGTTCAGCAGCAGCTGATCCAAGCCGCACATAGGTGTTATCTTTAGGAGTTTTAAGGTGCATGCCCTCACTGCCCTGCTTATCCTGAATATGGAACAGGTTCTGACCTCCGGTGACGATAACGCATTTGGTCTGGTTGGCATCTTTGACCATACTGGGATTTTCCGGATTGGGAGCAGCTGACTGAATGATGGGACGGTCCGGGTCTCCCTCTACACATGTGATCAATACCTCGGTTCCTTTATGCAGAGGGAAATGCATGCCGTGATTGGAGCCTCCGTAGGGCTGGGCCATGCGCAGCCATGTGGTTGCCTTGCCGCCGCTGCGACCGGACTCGTCAAAAGGCATAATTACCTTGTAGCGCCCTTCACCATCGAGCTCGGCATACTGCCCGCTGCCCGAAGCATCTATCTTGGCATTAATGGTCCCTGAGAACTTGGGCTTCACTGCCTTGCGCTCAGCCCGGTACTGGGTCTGGGCCGGGATGCAGCTGAATGAATTGCGATAGTACAGACGGTCCGCGTCTTCCGCTAGATTAAGCCCCAGACCGGAGACAAGATACGCTTCCTGACTGCCTTCATGAACCACTTCGGTAGTCAGATAACGCTGGTTGAAATCCTGACGGTAGTGATCTTTTAGCTCAAAAATATATCCGGTGCGTATGTAAGGAACCGTGGAAACACCATGAAAGAGCTTTTCCCGACAGAGAAATTCCTGTGCCCTTATCTGTGCAAGACGGCTGCCTTCATCCGGGGTCTTGAAATGTTCTCCGTAAATATAAATTTCACCCATGCCCTGCGCTGAGACCATGGCCTCGGCCTTCATTTCAAGGCTTGGCTTGCGGTAGTTGTAATCCTTAAGCAGAACCTTTTTCGGCAAAGGCTGCTGCTTGAGCATGAAATTCTTAACAATCTCTTCACGATGGGTGTAATCAAGATTGCTGGGCGGGGCATATGTCAGGCTGGTTCCTTCTTTCATAGGCGAATGGGAGATATGGGTGTCGGTGATAACCATTTTTTCACCCTGCTCGGTCTGCTCAAAATAATAATACATACCGTCCCGCTCCATCCAGCGGGAGACAAAATTAAAATGGGATTCATCGTACTGGCAGACATACTCCCACGAGGGGTAGGAGCTCTGTAGCTTGAAATCAAAATTCAAACCTTCTTTGAGACCGGCCTTTTTAAGCACATCTCCGAGGACCCCCTGCACATTCTCATTCAGGAAAATCTGATTACAATGGGTCAAGGTGGCCCACCAGAGTTTCGGAACCAGCTCAGCCCTGTAAAAACAGACTTTCCCGGCCTGATGGAGCTGTTCAAACGAACAAAGCATTCCCTTGAACGGAATATCCCCATCATCACGCTTGATGGTGAACTCCGCGGGATTCTGAAGGATGGAATTCAGATCGAGATCATTTTTATCCGAAATCAGCATGATGCTGAACCGATAGATAGTCGATAAGCCTTCGGTGCCCTTAAAACGGACCACGCTAAAGGTATTCTTATCCGCACCCTTGGACTCGAAAACAAACTTGGGCTTGGAGCTGTCTGCCATAAAATTACCCTCTCATACTCTTTACTCAGCGGAAAATTCCATGCTGAAAGATCCATCCTCATCCACACCGAGATGGACTGCCGCCGGCATACCGCCCCCGGTCATATGCATCAGGATTTCCTTCGACATCTTCGGCAGCACATTGCCATTCAGGATATATTCAATGTTACGGGCTCCGGTCTCCACTTCCGTGCAGCGGGCCGCAATCTGATCCACTACGTCTGCATCGTAGGTCAGCTTCATCTTATTGTTGGCGAGGAGCATTTTTTCCAGTTTACCGAGCTTAAGCCGGGTAATCATCTTCATGGCATCGGGATTAAGACTGAAGTAGGGGACCACGTTCATACGCGCCAGAAGAGCAGGCTTGAAATGCTGGGAAAGGATGGGCCGGACGGCCGAAAGCACCGCGTCCAGAGGAATTTCATCCTCTTCGGCTGTCATTTCCTGTATGACATCAGTGCCGAGATTGGAGGTCAGGATAATAATGGTATTCCTGAAATTAATATCCTTGCCTTCACCGTCGGTGAGCACTCCTTTGTCAAAAACCTGATAAAAGGTATTCATGACATCCAGATGAGCCTTTTCCACTTCATCCAGCAGAACAACGGAATACGGCTGACGGCGCACAGCCTCGGTAAGCATGCCGCCTTCCCCGTAACCGACATATCCCGGAGGAGAACCGATCAGCCGGGAAATAGTATGCTTTTCCTGAAATTCACTCATATTCACGGTGACTACGGAACGCTCATCACCGAAAAGCAGATCGGCAAGCGAAAGCCCGGTCTCGGTTTTACCCACACCGGAAGGTCCGACCAGCAGAAAAACGCCGATGGGTTGATCCGGGTTCTTGATTCCCGCCTTGGAAGCCCGAATAACTTCGGCGATGCCTGCAAGTCCCTGATCCTGCCCCTTGATGCGCACTTTGAGCTTATCATCAAGATCAGCGACAGTGGCTGCTTCATCCCGGGCCATCTTGCCCACCGGGATTCCTGTCCAGTCAGAAACAACGCGGCCCACCAGATCGGGAGAGACCTCAATCTGGACCATGGGATCTTCGCCTTGAAGCTTAGCCAAAGCTGCATCCGCCATATCCAGCTCGGCTTTAAGCTCCGCCATATCCTTATCATCTTCGGCGGCATCAGTTGCAGCATCATCAACGGAGGCTTCTGCCTCTGGATCAGCTTTGCGGGCTTCCTGAATTCTGGCCCGTATATCCAGTACCGCATGGGCGGCGTCCCTTTCCTTAAGCCACTTTTCACTAATTTCAGCCGCTTCGGAATTTTTATTTTCAATCTGTTCAAGAAGCTCACTGTAATGCTCTTCATCCACTTCCACGCCGTTACTGCGGTCCCGGTCCACGGCTGCTTTTTCCCGCTCAAGAGCCTGTACCGTGCGCTGGCAATCCTCCAACACTCCGGGCTTGGCAGAAAGATTAACTTTGACGCGCGCGCAAGTCGTATCCATCAAATCAATAGCCTTATCAGGCAGGAAACGTCCGGTAATGTAGCGGTCGGAATAAACAGCGGCAGCCACGTTGGCGTCATCGCGAATAATCACATTGTGGGCCTTTTCATAACTCTCACGCAGTCCGCGCAGAATTATGGTCGAAGTTTCAACGGAAGGCTCATCCAGCTTGACCAACTGGAAACGGCGGGCGAGGGCCGGGTCCTTTTCAAAATATTTTTTGTACTCCGTCCAAGTGGTAGCGGCGCAGGTTTTGAGCTCCCCGCGGGCCAGTGCGGGCTTGAGCAGATTTGCGGCGTCCGCGCCTCCGGCTGAACCTCCGGCCCCGACCAGAGTGTGCGCTTCATCAATAAACAGGATTATCGGTGTTTCACTTGATTTTATCTCATCAATGACCCCTTTAAGCCTGTTCTCGAATTCTCCTTTCATTCCGGCTCCGGCTTCCAGCAGCCCCATATCCAGTCCGAGCAGAGTCACATCACTCAAAATTTCCGGCACATCACCTTCGGTTATACGCAGGGCAAGACCTTCTATAACCGCGGTTTTACCTACCCCCGGTTCACCAACAAGGATGGGATTATTTTTGCGGCGGCGAGCGAGGATATCAACCATCTGACGCATTTCCGGGTCACGGCCGAAGACCGGGTCAATTCCGCCTTCACGAGCTTTTGCGGTAAAATCAATACAGAAACGTTCCGTGAATCCGCCATCACCTTTTGACGGGGCCGTGCCTGATGCTCCCGGCGCTGCAGCGGGCATTTTGTATTCCACCGAGTTTTTGGTCACGGTCCAGAATTCACCCAGCAGGGTCTCACGGTTGATTACTGAAAAGAGATCACCATAACTGCCGGAAGCGTAAAAATTAGGTTTACCCAGAAAGGCCAGCAGCACCGCCCCGGAGCGGATACGGGTTTCGCCAAGTTCCACAGAAGAAATCAGCCATGCGTCTTCAAAAAGCTCCAGCAGCATGGGAGAAAATACCGGTTTGCCTGAATTTCCGGTCTTGAAATCCTGCAACACATCTGTAAGCGCCGCAGTTATGCGCGGTCCCTCCACCCCGTACTGATGAAAAATGAGCGGCAGGTCACTGTTTACTTCCTCGATACATTTAATAAAAAAATGTTCAACAGAGACTTCGTAGTTACTCAGCGAAACACTGAGACCGGCTGCGTTGTGCAATGCGTTAGTGCAGAAAGTATCCAGTTTTGAAAGTAAATTTCTTATATCGACATTGATCATGCTCCGTACCTCTCATGGATGTGTCCGCCTTTATTGGGAAAAGACGCTTTTGCATGTTCCAGATGTTCCCCGGAAAAAACCCAAGTATCGCAACCGAGGGATGACCATTCCTCTCCGCCCAGCACCGCCGTATTGGCCTCTCCGGACGTCATTTCTAGAACCAGATCGTATTTAAAAGGTTCCACCAGATAACCGCGCACCAGATTGTCCAGCTTATCGCCGTCTACCGCGCCGGGCAGTAATTGATGAAAATGACCGGAATTCAAATTACTCAAATGCACCGCCAGTTTACTGTTACGGTCTTTGAGCTCCTCCCCGATCCACGAACGCTCACCGAGCACATTGGAATCATGCCCGAGGTAAAAACGCTGGTCCTCGGGGATTTTGACCTTACGCATCACGCATTGCTCCACCTCTATATCCGTATGCTCTAAGGAATCCTTGAGCAGGGTTTCAAGGCCAAGCGCACTGCGCGGATACTGAGTCAAAAGGCCGATATGGCGGTAACGCCTGCATTCAGGGGGGACATGGGAAAAAGCTTCGGCGTGTCCGTATCCGAGCAGGCTGTCCAGCCGTTCCAGCCACGACCCGTCTTTTTCATCCACAGCTTTAATCATCAGCCTCGAACGGCTCCAGGCCCGGAAAAACTGGGAATATGCATTGTTGTTGATAATATCCAGAAAATCACGGGTTACGGTTTTGTCTTCAGCTGCCTCGGCCAGCAACTCCTCGGTATAAAAGACCGGAAGTGGTGATGAAGCCCCGTAAAGGCCCAGAAAGGTGGTGACAAGATGATATAGGTCACCGTCTTCTTTTTCTTCCTGTTCAAGATCGGTAAGGTCTGTGGCCGGAAAGCCGAGAGAAAGCTGGGGACGCACCCGCAGATGATCACGAAAAAAAGCTTCCAGATCCTTACCTGTGCAGTTATGCGAATGCAGCCGCAGCAGACGGATGGCCTGAAAAAAAGAATACCCGGTCGGTTTTACGAACAGGTTTCCGGTTACAGAAGCGGACGGTTCCCGATCATCGCAGTCCACTCGTAAATCTCCTTGTTTAAAGTGTCTTCAACGGTCAGCTTTGTGAAGCAATTGACCGATGCATACCCGGAAAAAAAACGGTTCATCACTGAACTGAAAAGATATAAGTCGCCGCTATTGGCAAAACCATCACAATTAAGAGACATCTTGATTTCCCGCCCGCGCATGACCAGCCCCCGCACCAGACGGTCTCCTTCGCTCACCTTCATACCGGAAACAGCCTCCACCCGTTTGGTATTGGCCACCACCGCGCCCCGGTCACGGGTATCCGTAAAGACATAAAGTTTAACCATGGCCCGCAGGCTTTCCACATCCGCAACGGAAAGGTAATTGAGATAAAGATGCGAAAGCAGACGCCAGAGCAGGTTCTTACCCAGTGGGGGCTGTACCGGAGATGTAGGCTGACGGATATTCTCAAACGAAGCCAATTCCGGAGAAGTGCTCGTTGGCTTGCTGATATCACCGTAGCGCAGTTTTTCCGGCAGCGAACCGTTGGTGCAGGTAAGTGCCATGGAAAGAGTTTCGGTGACCGGGTCATTTCCCTGTGCTGGATAGGCAACGGAGACAAAAAGATCGGTTTTATCGCGCACCGGAGAACGACGGTGATGCACAGTGTAGACAGGCAACTCCCCGGCCTGAGGATTGAACATATGAAAAGGCTTGTAGGCTTTTTCCTCCACCGTGCCCTGCACGTATCCCGTCACCGAATCCACGGAATAAACCTGATAGTCATTGCCGGAGTCACCGGACGGTCGAACTTGATATTCCGGGCGCTTATGATCCAGAATCACAGGCTCTGCGTCACGCTTGAACAAATTGATGGCCGGAGTGGCAAACAGGCAGATATCTTCTTTGGTGAACCGCTCAAAGCTCAGAGGTATCTTCTCGAGTTCCAGTGTAATCCGAAACTTGCCGGAAGCTCCCCGGTTACGCCAGTTTCCCAATCCGTCAATCTCAAAGAAAAGAAATTTTTCCGGTAAAATAAAATATTCCTGCAGGATTCTATAGCCGGGAAAAGATTGCGAAGGATAAGGCAGCAGCGCTTCATCATCTTCAAACCCGACAGCTTTCAGGCTCTGCTTTGGAAGAACGCAGAGACTGCCGTCTTCACTGCTGATATCAATTCCACGGATATAGTTAAATAATAGCTTGTAACGGCTTGAAGCACTGGCGGCATCACCGGTCAGGTGAAAGCGCAGGGTTGGATTCTCCCACTCATCAAGCGGTATACCCGTAAGCTCAAGATCGATGGTCAATGCTCCCGAAGTACCGGCGCCTTTTTTTAAATTTACATCAGTTATGGTCAAAGGATGCAGGTCAACATCATAAGTAGTCGAAAAAGTGCAGGGAACCCCGCTTACAGGTATGGAAGCGATCTGCGAACCGACCGGAACACGGATGGTTTCCATTAAACTTGGTTTCGGGGTGAATTTTACAATTGTAGTGGAAGGGATCGGCCTTAAGTAGTGCGGAAAAATAAGTTGCACCAGACCGTGTATTATCTCCGGGAATTCATCGTCCAGCTTCTGATTGATCATACCGGACAGGAATGCTGAACCTTCCAGCAGCCTTTCAACATCGGGATCGGCGCCCGATCCGGTCAGCATGGGAGCCAGTGCGGGGTGTGTCTTTGAAAACTCCACCGCAAGTTCACGCAAATGGCTAAGTTCCCTCTGATAATACTTTTCGATCATGTGATGCATGCCTCCAGCGGCCCTGCCGGGAGCCTTAAACCATTTTCCAAAAGGGTTTAAGAATCCCAAAATGTTCTAATAGGGCTTTGCCGCGTTTGTTATCGCTCCTGCTAGCTATCCTTCACTGAAATCTGACCGTCAGGATCGAGAACCGTCTCAAACACGACAGGCATATCCTGTCCTTCAAGGGCAAGCCTGCCCTGCAGCTTGAAATACAGGGCCAGCGGATTGTCTTCCATGGGCACAAACTGGATATTCACGTTTGCCAGCCGTGGTTCATATTTTAGAATGACCTCGGTCATGGATTCCTCGATGGAGCGGACCGCATCAAGCCCGGTAGCCCCGATCATGGAAGTAAAGTCCGGTACCCCGAAATCATTGGCGATCTGAGCATTTCCCTGCCGGGTATTCAAAATCATACGCAGGTAATCCAGCACAGACTTAATCACCTGCCCCGGCTCGGCAGAATCGCGCCAATCCGGGTCCTCTTCCATGAAACGTATCCGTTCAAGCAAGCGCTGAGTGATCAATCTTCCCCCTTTTCCTGAAGCGGAGGAAAATCCCGCTTCAAATTATTTCAACCCGACTGTTCAGGCTGCAATCGCGAAGCCCGGTAAATGTTTTTAAAATTCTTACTCCCCTTACTAAAAGGGGTTAAGGCCCCCGGCAGGAGCCCCGCGAGGCCGCCGGAGGCTTTTCTGGCGTTACCTAGCTGGATTTCCAGTCGTCGGTATATTCAATATTACCGTCAGCGTAGGTCCAGGTAATTTTGGAATAGGTGAAGCTCACATCTTCCATGTCGTGATAGCCCTTGTTATCGGGCAGGAAGGTAATCGGCTTGTAGCTGTGCAGATTGACTATGATCGCTTCTTCCATCTTGATGGTGTAGTACTTCTTTTCAATTCCTGTCGCATCGATATGGTAGTGATCGATTTCAACAGTGAGCTGTTCCCCTTTACAACAGGCCTGAGCCAGTTTCGGAGACGCATTGTCCACGTGTTTAGTCACGGTAAACGGCTTATGGATACGTTGTCCGGTGGGAAGGCCGGTATGGGTGTCTTTGGGGATTTCCACATTATGATCCAAAGCATAGATCAGCATGGTATCTTTTTTATCCCCGGCCTGTGTGCAATCGCCTTTGATCTGTCCTTGAGTCTTTCCTGTTACCTTCATATACGAAGTAAGTGCCATAACCCTTCTCCTCAAAATTCATGATTAAAGGTTGACCATTTAAGCGGCTGCCGCACCATGGGCAGGGGCAACAGCCGGACTCTTTCGGCTGACTATTCCTTTTCCAGCTTGCCCACCAGTGAAAGGGTAAAAGCGGCTCCCATATACTTGAAATGCGGGCGGGCCTTCAGGGAGACCTGATACCAGCCCGGATCTCCTTCCACATCACTGACCTCGATTTTGGCCATGCGTAAGGGACGGCGACTGCGTACACTGGGGGCAGGATTGTCCATCTCGGTGACATACTGGGAAATCCAGGTATTAAGCTCACGTTCCAGATCGCCGCGTTCCTTCCACGTACCTATGTTTTCACGCTGGATGACTTTGATGTAATGAGCCAGACGGTCCATAATCATCATGTAGGGCAACTGAGTGGAGAGCTTGTAGTTGAGTTCGGCTTCCTTGCCTTCTTTGCTGGTGCCGAAGAACTTCGGTTTCTGGCAGGAGTTGGCAGAAAAGAAGGCTGCGTTATCGCTGCCTTTACGCATGGTCAAACCGATAAAGCCTTCCTCGGCAAGCTCGAATTCCCGACGTTCGGAAAGCAGGACCTGCGTAGGAATCTTGGTCTGCACCGCTCCCATTGCCTCATACTGATACAGGGGTAGATCTTCCACTGCCCCGCCGCCCTGAGGACCGATTATATTGGCGCACCAGCGGTATTTAGCGAATGAATCCGTCAACTTGGAGGCAAAAGCAAATGCAGTGTTGCCCCAGCAGAAATCATCATCGCCGTTTGAAACAGTTTCCTGATAATTAAAGCTCTTGGCCGGAAGGGTCTCCGGTCCATAAGGAAGCCGTAACAGGAATTTAGGCAGGGTCAGCCCCACGTTGCGGGCATCATCCGATTCACGGAAAGAATTCCACTTAGTGTATTGCGGCATTTCAAAAATAGACTTCAGATCCTTGAGATTGGGCAGCTCGCTCCATTTCTCAATGCCGAAAAAATCAGGGCCGGCAGCGGCGATAAACGGCGCGTGAGCCATGGCCGAAACCGATGCGGTATACTGCAGCAGTTTCATATCCTGCGGGCCGGGACCGAAATCGTAATTCCCGATAATCGCTCCGAATGGCTGTCCCCCAAACTGTCCGTATTCTGCGGTATAAGCCTGCTTGTAGAGGCCGGATTTGGTGATTTCCGGGGCATCGTCAAAATCGTCCAGAAGATCTTCCTTGGAAACATTCATCATCTGGATGCGCACATTTTCCCGGAAGTTGGTGCGGTCTATCAAAAATTTCAACGAACGCCACGAAGACTCCATTTTCTGGAAATCCTTATTGTGGATGATGCTGTCCATCTGGGATGAAAGCTTTTCATCAATCTGGGCCAGCATATCATCAACCAGATTACCGGAAACCTTGGCACCCTGACGTTCAGGCTTAATCATTTCTTCAAGAAAAGCCTGCAAACCGGCCTTGGTCACGGAATAAGCTTCGTCTTCGGGTTTGAGCTTGGTGGCTTCCACAATATCATCAAGAAGCGAAACCTCAGCTGTTGATCCGGCATCCTGCTGTTGTTCGAGTTTTTCTTCTGCCATGGATATTCCCCCTACTCGATTCCAAGTTCTTTAAGCAGTTTTTCGCGCGCGCCGTCATCCTTGACCAGTTCCTGAACCTTTTTCCTGAATTCCGGCACGTTTGAGAGCGGACTTTTCAGGGCTTTCAGGGCCTCGCGCAGTTCCATGAGTTTCTGCAGCTCAGGAACCTGCTGGATAATCCGGTCCGGATCAAAATCCTTAAGGCTGTTAAACTTGAGGTTGACCGCCATCTGCGCATCGGCTTCACCGCTAAGTTTATCTTCGACGCTGAGTTTCAGATCCAGATCCTGAGCCTTGAGTACTTCGTTGAAATTGTCCTTATCGATATTTACCGGATCACGGTCCTCGACCATGCGGTCATCATCCTTCTGGGTAAAATCGCCTACCACCAGCAACTTTAAAGGAAGCTCAACCTCTTCTTTGGCATCCCCGGTTTCGGGCTTGTAAACGATATTGACCCGCTCCTTGGGTGCTACGGAACCTTCTTTAGCCATATTCGAGACCTCCGCTGAAAAGTTTTTAAAAACAGTCCAAAACGTCTAATTAACTCCGTTTATCTTCAGACCCTCAACAGGACTGAGCCTGCTGATTCGCTGTAAAATTTCAACGCTCTTTGCAGCCGAATCCGGCCCGCCTTCCGCCACTACCGCTTCATAAGCGGCAAGCAACCCGGATAAAGCCAGTTCCGGCTCCCACTGCTCAAGGCCGAAAGAATCAATATGCTCCAGCAGCCCGGCGGCATGTACTTTACCAACCCCGACCTGCCCTTCTGCGGTAAGCAAAGCGGTCAAACCGGTGCGCAGTCTAAAAACAGACCGCAAGGAGTTAGATGTATTAATCATACCACAAATAAGGGATATTGCCTCCAATAATTTCTTACTTGAGGCCAATTGGTTCGCTTTAGCCATTATTTCAGTTGTTTGATCCGTTCCCGTCTCCGTTCCTCCCGTACTGCCCCCACTTTTGCCCAGTGACTGCAACCAGGAACGGGTTTTGGCATCTGCAAAGGACGACCCGTCGGCAAAGCTGAGGCTCCCCAGTCCGGGCAGGCGCTGCACATAAAACTGCGTTTCCATTTCCAATGCGGACAGCGCGGAACTATAATCTTCGCCGAGTCCTTTGAGGGCTTGTGCGGACATACGGCTCAGGTCGAGCCAGAAAAGATATTCCCCGACGCGGGACTCCGCCGCACGCAGGGCACCGGCAAAATCCCCGGACTTGAGCTGACTGGAGATTGATTCCTTTACCGGACCGTCCGGGGCGGGAATCATAGTCCGTCCGTTTTCAGCTGGAGGCTGCGAAGTAATCGGCGCCCATGCAATCATGCGGCGCAGTCTGTAACCGTTTGGATCGGCTAAATCGTTGGCAAGAAGATATTCGGAAACAGGGCTTAATGCGAAAAGTCCGGCCTTAAAGCCGGCTACACATTCTTCGGAAGAACTAATCGCCCCCACACTTACGGCGACCTGCGGAGCTGATGCCGCAGCAGAGGAATCAGTCGATTCGGGAACAGCATTTTCCTCTACAGGCTCCGGCTGTTCAGGTTCAGGTTCAGGGGATGATTCTACCGGTAATCGATCCACATAATTTGATAACTCGTGCAGAACAGGCGCATCGTCTGATTTCTCTGCTAAAGTCGAGTCTAAATCTTCAATTCGCTTAACCAAAAGGTCGATAACATCTTTGTGTAATTCGGGGCCGTCATATTTTTTTATAAATTTTTCGGCATTTTCCATCCACCAAGTGATCGCCCCGAATCTTCCGCGCATGCGCTTTTTGACCGGATAAAGGGTATCCCAGAAATTTGTAACCAGATCGAGCAGAATCTGCGTCCCGGCGGAAAGGCCCTCTATCCCTTTGAGTTGCAGCAGCCCGACCCCGACATAGGAAGCGACTTTCAGGTCCTTGGATTTAGTGCTCAGAATGACAGAACCGAGTTTGATCACATTTTTCCAATCAACGGCTCCTCCGGCAGTTGCGCTGGCGAGTTTGTCTATCTCCTGCTGCAGCAGGTCGTATTCCTGATCGTATCGGGCATCATCCCCGGCCGGTTTTGCATCGCTTATCGGCTTCCGGCCCAGATTTAAAAGTTCCATCCGTCCTCCACAATCAATCATATGCTGGGGTTATACTCAGACCTACCCTGAAACACTGCGTACAGGATGCGGATGGTAAAAACATAACACACTTACTGGCCGTAGGAAACAAAGGGTAAAAAAAAGCCCCCGGACCGGGAGCATGTTCTGGCTTTAAAAAGGCTGATTATGCCCAACGGTGCAGACGTATGAATCGGCGGAGTACAAAAAACAAAGGGCAGCCCGAAATCGGGCTGCCCTTTTCCATTCTGTAATACAGTAACGACTAATCTGCGGTAATAACTTCCATACCGCCCATGTAAGGACGCAGAGCTTCAGGAACTACAATGGAGCCGTCTTTCTGCTGGTAGTTTTCAACCACAGCCACAAAGGTACGCCCAACAGCTAGACCGGAACCGTTCAAGGTATGGACGAACTGTTTTTTCTTGCTGTCCTTGGGCTGGAATTTGATGTTGGCGCGGCGAGCCTGAAAGTCCACGCAGTTGGAGCAGGAAGAAATTTCACGGTACTTATCCTGTCCGGGCAGCCATACTTCAATGTCGTAGGTCTTGGCGGAACCGAAACCCATATCGCCGGTGCACAGGGTAATAACCCGGTAATGCAATCCGAGACGTTTGAGAATCTCTTCGGCATGTCCGGTCATTTTTTCAAGCTCTTCAAAAGACTTATCAGGATGGGCGAAACGGACCATCTCCACTTTGTGGAACTGGTGCTGACGGATCAACCCTTTGGTATCCTTACCGTAGGACCCTGCTTCGGAGCGGAAGCATGGAGTAGGCGCACAGTAAGCGACAGACAGATCTTCTTCATTGAGCACTTCATCCCGGTGCAGGTTGGTCAAGGGCACTTCCGCTGTGGGAATCAGGAAATATTCCCAGTCTTCCAGCTTAAAAAGATCCTCGGCGAACTTGGGCAGCTGTCCTGTACCGAAAAGAGAGTCACGGTTCACGATGTAGGGAGGAATCACTTCGGTATAACCGTGGTCTCCGGTCTGCACATCAACCATGAAAGATGTCAGCGCTCTCTCCAGCCTTGCGCCCCATTTCTTGAGCACGGCAAAACGGGCTCCGGTGAGCTTTGCGGCGCGTTCAAAATCAACACCGCCCAATTCTACGGCCAGATCCCAATGTTCACGCGGGGTGAAATCGAACTCTGGCTTTTCGCCCCAGTGCCGGATTACAGGATTATCGTCCTCGGATTTACCGAGAGGCACGGATTCATCAGGAATATTCGGGACAGCGGAAAGCCATTCGCTCTCTGCGCTTTCAATATCTTTAAGATCTTCATCAAGGGCTTTGATTTTGCCGGAAACTTCACCCATATGGGCAATAATTTCAGAGGCATCACCACCTTCCCTTTTTATCTTTGCAATCTCGCCGGAGGAGGAGTTGCGCTCGGCCTTGAGGGATTCCACTTCCTGCAGGAGGGCCCTGCGGCGGGAATCCAGATCGCTGAATTCATTAACATCAAGTTTAGAGCCTCTTTTCTCAAGGCTTTCGCGAACTACATCCAGATTGTTCTGTACAAATTTCAAATCGAGCATTTCATTCTCCTGGTATCATCATATATAAAAAGGGCTCTTCTCAAGCCGCTGTCATGCTAGTAGCGAATCTAAGCGCACTAATAAAGGGTATTTTTACAGCAAAAAGCATAAAAACATCTACAACCCATCAATTCCCCTCGCCTTATTATCATAAACGCAGACGATATTTGCATAAATTCCGGCTATAAGCAGCAATGCCATAAGACTCTCCCACCAGCAGGACAAGAAAACATATATCACGCTGGCAAAAATGCCGAAAGCCTGCAGTCCCTTTTTCCAGCCCCAAGGATGTTCAAGCCATTTCCGTTCATGCTCCAGAGCCTTAGCTACCAGAACAAACGGAGGATCAGGATCAACCAGTTCAAACATAGAAACAGCAACTCCGGCAATAAAAGCAAGAGTCAGAGAAATGGACTTCATCCATACCGCAACAAGCAGCACAAACAAAGAGCTGATCATGATAATCCAGTTCCAGTGACTTTGGTGTCTTTTCCAGACAAAGGCGGTAAGATTCTTAAGAGCCATTCCGGGAGAGTAGCACTTCACCTGCCGGTAAACAATATGCAGCACAGCCCACTTTCTGGTCAGCGGGATAATTTTGAGTTTCCTGACGCATTCTCTTCAAATACAATTAAAATAAGGGTAACGTGTCCACATGCTTAATATCATCATACCATCTATCGGAAAAATTCTCGTTGAAAGGAACTGGACCATGTCCACCGCAGAATCATGCACAGGGGGTCTTGTTGCCGCCACACTGACCGATTTTTCAGGCAGTTCCGCATGGTTTTCAGGGGCCGTGGTAGCATATTCAAACGAAATAAAAAATTCGCTTCTGCATGTGCCTGAAGAAGAACTTATCGAACACGGCGCGGTAAGCGAGCCAGTAGTCAAAGCCATGGCGAAAGGTGTTTGCGACGCTTTGAATACCGAAGTGGGGATTTCCCTTTCCGGTATTGCCGGACCCACAGGAGGCACCTCTGATAAACCGGTGGGCACGGTCTGGATGGGCTGGCAGGTGAACGGCAAAAATTATGCTGAGAAATTGGTTTTCAGCGGTGACCGCAAAAGCGTTAAAGATCAAAGCCTACAAACAGTACTCGAAAAACTGCTGAAAATTCTGCAAGAGAATTAAATGAAAAAGATACTGATCCTGATCAGCGTCCTTGTTCTCAGCTGTGTAAATACCGGTTTCTGCCGTGATTCCCTGCGCTCCACACTGAACCTTCATGGTCAGCAGAATGAGAAGGAGCAGTCCGATCTGCTTGATGAGTTCCGTGATGCATGGAGCGAAGTACAGGATGTCACAGGACCACTGACCATTGAAGGGGACGTTCTCGGTTATGCACAGAGTTACGGAAGCGCAAAGATTGACGGTGATACCAAGAACGGAAATTCCTACGGTGCGTACAAGGCTCGGGTAAGGCTACACTGGTCGCCGATTGAGGATGGAGAATTCTTCTTTCAAGTTCAGGGCGGCGCTTCAGACCTCTATAGCAATCCTTCCCGACGGGGGATGGTGGCTTCGCCCCTCAACTCACAGGCTTCGCGGACCAGTCCCGGTGGGGAAGCCTCCATTTCGGACGTGCTTTACACGCAGCATTTCGCGGACAAAAAAATTTTTGTATCACTGGGTTGGACCGACCCGGAATCCTTTATGGACGGCAACCGCTTTGCCGGAAACGGGCGCACTCAGTTCGTAAACTCCATGTTTAACAATGAGCCCATTTTTGACGGCATCGACTCCAACCTGCCGATCATCGCGGTAGGCTTTAATCCTCGTGAAGAGTTCAGTTTCACCATGCTGGCCCAGTCCACCACCTACGCGGGACGTCCTGATGATCAGAGAAAAGGCGATTTGGAAGATATGGCCGACAGCCCGCTCATAGGCGGACAGCTGACATATTCGCCCAGCTTTGGTAAACTGAAAGGTAATTACCGCTTCTTCGGCTGGACCAATACCTACGACCAGCCGCGTCTCGACGGCGGAGAAGAATCCGCCAACTGGGGTATCGCCTTCAATATGGATCAGGATATAACCGAAGACTTCGGTATTTTTGCCAGACTCGGCAAGGGAAACGGAGCGATCAACAACATCACATGGACATGGTCAGCCGGTACTAACTGGCAGGGCCCGCTGCCCATGCGTGAGCAGGATGTCTGGGGCGTTGCCGCCGGAGGAGTACAGGGCAACAAACATACGGATAATACTGACATGGAATTTCATTACGAGACTTATTATCAGGTCAAACTGACCGATTATTTTTCCATAGTCCCGGATGTGACCTATGTAACCAACTCCAATGCCAACAGAAATAATGATGATATATTGTTCGGAATGTTGAAATTTTTCTTCACGTTTTCCACACCCGGTTCATAAAACATTTAACAGGCTGGGATAACATGAAAAAGATACGCACATTTATTGCACATCCCGCTCCGGAAGAGTGGATAGAGATAATAGGCGAGGCATTACCTACCCTGCGTGAAGGTCTAAACTCCAGAGTCTCGTGGGTAAAGCCCGAGAACATGCATTTCACCCTGAAGTTTCTGGGCAGCGTCGAGGAAGAAAAACTGACCGGGGTGGATCAGGTACTGAAAAATATCCCGGTTGACAACTTTAAAATTTCAGCGGCAGGGGCTGGATTCTTCCCCGGACCTGAAAATCCGTACACCATCTGGATAGGTATGGCAGAAGGAACAAGTCAGTTCTGCTCCACCGCCGCCGCAGTTGAAACCGGACTTAAGGGACTCGGATTCCGGCCAAACAAAAAATCCTGCCACGCCCACCTGACCCTCGGCAGGGTCAAAAGACAGGCTGCGGACGATTGGAAAGCACTGGCCGAAAAAATAAATCATATTGAGCTACCCGAAGCCCATCTAAGTATGTTTAATCTATATAAAAGCGTACTCACACCCGACGGACCGGTTTATTCCGTACTTAAGAAATACAGCTGAGAAGAATCCCCTGAACCAGCAGCTCGGATACCTGCCTCACCTGATACCTAAGCCAGTCCTCGAGACCTGATTTTTCACTTTCATAAAAACGGTTATTGGTAACTGGTAATCGGGCGGAGAGATGTAATAAAACGCATAATTGCTATTTCGGAGCAGTAATCGTAGGCTCGGCTGGATTAATGTTTAGTATTAAAAGTCTATTAGTTGCCGTTCTAAAAGAGGTTTCCTGTGCTTAAACTCAATATTCGTCAAAAAATAATTATCGGAATAATAATCTTCGCAATCTGCTTCGGCTGCCTTGGGCTGCTCTCATATATGAACACCGTCCAATTGGAAAACGAAGTACAATTGATTGAACGAAGTGATGACTTAAGCAGCCTTATTCTGGAAATCCGGCGCATCGAAAAAAACTACCTTTTATATCATGATCCTGCGCTTTTCACCCTTGGACTGGATTACCTGAACCGCACGGAAAAACTCCTTCAGGAATTGATGGGAGCTTTCAGGAAGAAAAAGATCAAAGGACACGGAAAGAGACTGGAAAAGAATCTGGTTATTTATAAAAAGCTGCTGCAGGAAATAGCCCGAACAGCAGACGAATCGCTCAAACAGGACAACTCCCTAAGCATCAAGCTGCGGGAAGTCGGGCAGAATCTGGTTGAACACTCCAAGGCCATATCCAACTTTGAGCGGGACAATATTCTGGATATCAACAGGACTCTGCGTTCCAACCTGTTTATTTCCATGTTTGGAATCGCGGCAGTGATCATGACTCTGGTAGGATTCTTTTCTTCGCACATTCTCAAACCGCTCAGGCAGGTTCAGCAGGCAACAGAAGACATTTCGCAAGGCACATTCAAAGCACTTACAATAAAAAACTCACATGATGAGATTCAGCAGGTTTTTGCGGCACTTAATTCCATGGTGGAACAGCTCCTCAAGAGAAGACGCCAACTGGTGCAAGCGCAGAAGCTTTCATCCATCGGGACCCTCGCCTCGGGAATTGCCCACCAGCTGAACAACCCCCTGAACAATATTTCCACTTCCTGCCAGATTCTTGAAGAACGCACCAAAGGCAAGGACGAACTCGCCGACAAAATGATGCACAACATTATGCAGGAGACAATGCGCTCAAGGGATATCGTTAAAGGGCTGCTTGAATTTTCAAGAGAAAGGGAATATTCACCCGGACCTATTGAAATCGATAAAATCGTCCAGTCAGCCGTAAGTCTCGTTTCCAGCCAGGTACCGTCAAATATTAATTTAGTTCTGAATTTGCCTGAAAACATTTTTGTTTTTGCCGACCGACGCAAACTGCAGGAGGCCTTTATCAACCTTCTGATTAACGCCATTCAGGCCATCGGCACGGATCAGGGACAGATTGAGGTCAGCTTATCAGCCGACAAGGAAAACACCACAATCAACATAAGTGACACCGGTCCGGGAATCCCCCCAGAAACGCAGGAACGAATTTTCGATCCGTTCTTTTCCACCAAGGAAGTGGGACAGGGAACAGGACTGGGGCTCTACATAGTTTACGGTATAATCGAAAAGCATCAGGGTAATATCAGAGTAAGGAGCAACCCCGGTCAGGGGACAAAATTCCTGATCACATTGCCTCTGGATCAGGAGCACAAGGCATGATAAGCCACGCCAAAATTCTTATTGTCGATGACGAGGCAATCGCCAGAGACAACCTGAAACATATCCTTACTGAAGAAGGACACACAATAACCACAGTAGGCTCAGGTACAGAGGCACTACAGCAGATCGGGAAAAACGAATTTGAGCTGGTACTGACCGACCTTATGCTTCCCGGCATGAACGGCATCGAACTTCTTGAACACATCAAGGAGATGCAACCCTCCACTCAGGTCATTGTTATCACCGGGCACGCAACGGTGGACACGGCTGTTATCGCCATGCAGAAAGGCGCGCATTCATACATCGCCAAGCCATTAAATATCAATGAACTGAAAGCGCAGGTCTTCAATGCACTGGAACGACAGGCTCTTTCTGTGGAGGTGCTCCGTTTACGGCAGGTGCTTAAAGCGGGTAAGCAGGACTTTCCACTTGTCGGGCAGAGTGACCAGATCACGAAGCTGAAAAAAACCATCGGCCAGTTGGCTCACATGGACTGCAACGTTCTCATTCAGGGGGAGACAGGAACAGGTAAGGAACTCATCGCTCAGGGAATTCATATGCTCAGCTCCCGATCCGAAGAGCGCTTCATGGCCATCAACTGCGGAACATTCACCGCCGAGTTGATGGATAAGGAACTTTTCGGGCATGAAAGGGAAGCATTCACCGGGGCGCAGCGCGGACAGAAAGGTATTCTGGAAGTAGCCAACAGCGGAACGGTATTTTTTGACGAGATGAGTGAACTGCCCCTGAACATGCAGGTTAAGCTGTTGCGGGTTCTTCAGGAACGGACTTTTCTCCGGGTCGGCGGAACTCAGGAAATTCCTGTTGATATCCGTGTCGTTTCCGCTACAAACTGTGACCTGAAAGAAGAAGTGGAAAAAGGAACTTTCCGGCAGGACCTTTTCTATCGCTTGAATGTGGTAACCCTCTCAGCTCCGCCGCTGAGGGAACACCGGGAAGATATCCCCGTACTGATGGGACATTTTCTGGAAAAACACCGCACGGAAACCCAGAATATCGACACCATTTCTCAGGAAACGCTCGATATATTAATGAACTATTCCTTTCCCGGAAATGTGCGTGAGCTGGAGAATATTTCGCAACGCGCGCTGGCACTGGCCCGCGGAACAATTTTTACGCCGGACCTGCTGCCTGAAGAAATTCGCAACATCGACCGGGGCGCTCCGATGCAAACACTTGAAGAAGTGGAAATAAACCACATCCAGAAAGTAATGCTGGCGACAAACGGCAACAAGACACAGGCTGCCAAGATACTCGGTATCGACCGAGTCTCGCTGTGGCGTAAAATGAAAAAGCTGGGACTGGAAAAAGACAGTTAGCCCATTGCTATTTTCAAAGCCTCTTCCAGACTGCCCACAAGTCTGACGTCCAGTTTTTCAAGGACTTCAGGCTCAAGACGCTCCACCGCCGAAGCGCATTGCTCCGGGAGAACAACTGTGCGGACTCCGGCCCTGACTGCCGCCATGACTTTCTCACGCACTCCGCCCACTGCAAGAACATCGCCGTGTAGTGAAATTTCGCCGCTGAAAGCCATATCCTGTGGAACAGGCCGCCCGGACAGCTGCGAAAGAACAGCCACGGCAATGGTCACTCCTGCGGACGGGCCTTCCTTAGTGACCGCTCCCGCGGGTATATGTACATGTATGTCCGAAGATTCAAAAAAATCACTGGAAAGATCAAACTTGGCTGCGTTTGAACGCAGAAAACTCAGAGCAGTCTGCGCGGATTCCCGGAGGACCTCACCGAGTGACCCCGTCAGAATAAGATTTTTGTTCCCGTGCATTCTGGCTGCTTCCACAAAAATAATCTCGCCGCCGTTCTCCGACCAGACCAGCCCGGTGGCGACGCCCTCTTTCAAAACGTCTCCGACACTGGCCCTGAAATGCGGCGGCGGTCCCATCAACTTTACCAGATCGTCCGGTGAAACCTTGAGCGGCTCGGTTCCGGCGTCTTCCAGCTTGCGTCTTGCCAGCTTACGGCAAAGAGCAGCAATCTGTTTCTCCAGTCCTCGCAGTCCTGCTTCACGGGTATAATCAACCAGCACCTTCGCCAGCACACCCGGCTCAAGCTCGACATCATGCAAGGTAAAGCCATGCTTTTTCAATTGCTCAGGCAGCATGAAGTCCTGAGCTATCCTGATTTTCTCGCTGGTGGTGTAGCTGGAAAATTCTATCATCTCCATCCGGTCGCGCAATGGACCGGGAATACGATCAAGGATATTCGCAGTGACTATGAATAAGACCCCGGAAAGATCAAAGGGCAACCCGAGATAATGATCTACAAAAGCCGAATTCTGCTCTGGATCAAGTATTTCGAGAAACACAGACGAGGCATCACCCTGAAAATCCTGAATAATCTTATCCATCTCATCCAGCATGATAACCGGATTGCGGACTCCCGACTTCTGAATACTCTGTAGCAGACGGCCGGCCATGGCCCCCACATATGTACGTCGATGGCCGCGAAGTTCCGACTCGTCCCGAAGACCGGCCATGGACATACGGATAAATTTTCGGCCCATAGCTTCGGCAATAGCCCGGCCTATGGACGTTTTACCTGTTCCGGGAGGGCCGCTGAAGCACAGGACAGGCCCCTGAACCCCTTGAAGGCGCTGATTTCTGCCTAGCAAATCGTTAACATATTCACGCAAACGGGTCAGGTTTACCGGTTTACCGAGATATTGATCGGCTCCTTTTTTCATCGCCTCAACTGCGGTCTTTACCGTGGCGTACCCGGTAAGCATAATGACTCCGGTATCCGGCCAACGGCTGCGCACCGTCTCCAAAAGCTCAAGGCCGTCCATCCCATCCATTTTTAAATCTGTAACAACAACATCAGCGGGCTCTTCTTCCATGGCGGCGACAGCTTCAAGTCCGTTTGCCACATTTCGTACTGTAAATCCTTCATGCTCAAATATGATAGAAAGATTCTCACGGGCGATCACCTCATCATCCGCGATAATCAGGTTCGGGTTGATTTGGCTACGCAGATTTTTAACGGCAAGAAACTCTAGTATACGCTCTTTTACATTGTTTAAGCCGTAATGCCGGGCATCCAGAACTTCGGTAGCCCTCTGGACGTCCAGATCATCTTTTGTCGTTTCATTCCATGGCAGGGAAAGGATAAAATCAAGATACGCATAAGACTGGGAAAATTCCGGCGAAGTGCTATCCGATTTGAGAAGTCGTTCACATTCATCACGGGCTGCATCCAAAACAGCGTCCGGCAAGTCCGCAGCCTCAACTCTTTTAGATATTTCCTCCGCCACAGTGTCAGGAACCTGTACCTGCTCAGGAGGATTAACCGGTTTAGCTTCATCGACGCCTATCTCACCAGTATTTTTTTTACTAAACCACTTCATGTATCCTCCTCGAAATGATGTCTTTTGCCACACTGAAAGACTGATTTTATCTCAATCCAGTCCGCCCTTCTTCATCGTATCACTAAAACATCCACGCTGTGAACGTTGCATCATGAAACGATACCGCGCAAGATTGTTCTTTTTGGCACAAAATACTGTAATTTCATATTAACATAATGTATTTATTAATAATATTGGAAATATTTTACATCTAATATATAAAATATCTGTAATTAATCGACTTATTTCCTGAAAGAAAGCAAAAGAAACGTTGCAAATTGAAACGCCATATTTCAAGTGTCCAATCTCCAATCCGCGTTAAACTGTGATTTCTCCAACTCAACATATTGCACATTGCAACATCAAAAAACTTGTCTTTATCAACCAAAATACTCAACATGCTGTTTTAATTGTATTTTAATGTCACAAAGTCGTTGGCATGGATATTGATCTAACGAGGCTAGACCTAAGGAAGGAAAAAGCCAGGAGGTACCATGGCCACAGGACAAAGCTTTATTGGGCTACTGGAACGTTTTTACGCATCAAAAGCAGCTAATCAATGCAACACCTGTAACGTTGGCTTATGGGCCATCAACCGGGATCAAACCTTGACCAAGCCAAAAGATAGGGGGTTTCTCTTGAAAAATTTATTGAACCGCTTCAGATCAAACAGCGGAAAAATGGAAGTTTCACAAGACGAAAACTGTTCAATGATCAACAGCCTTTCTAAAAAGACATGTGCAGGCGGAAAAATTTTAGTTGTAAGCAAGGGTGCTGCATTCTCCGGCAACGTCGTCAGCTACGCAGTTGAAATGGCAGCCAGAACTCAAAGCAGCCTTGTTGCCCTTAATTTGGATGAACAGGGTGCTGATTTCAACAATTTCTGCTCCAAGTCTGAGGAAAACATTTCCCACTTCTCAAGCAAAGCTAAAGAAGCAGGACTTCTTTTCGCACATGTTGTTAAACAGGGTGCTGAAGATTCTGTCGTAGCCGCGCTTCATGAAGAAGACGGCGGGGTCCGGTATGTAATGGAAGATGTGGCCAAACACAAGTCCGCAGGAAGAGCCATTCCAGTTTACACTCGAGCGATGATGCGGGTTAAATAGCCCGGCTTCGTTGCCGTTTCAGAACTATAAGGGAAACAAATGACTCCAGAAATTCTACTAGTTATGGGGGTACTGGCCTTCGCAGTACTCCTCTTCATATTCGAATGGGTGAGGGTCGACGTTGTCGGCATCATCATGATGGTATTGCTGCCCCTGCTCGGTCTTGTCACTCCTAAACAGGCAATCAGCGGCTTGAGCAGTAACGCCGTCGTCTCAATCATCGCAGTCATCATTATCGGGGCAGGTCTGGATAAGACCGGAGTTATGAACTCCCTTGCAAGAGTTATCCTGAAATTCGCGGGAAAAAGCGAAACCAGAATTATGGCTCTTATTGCCGGAACCGTATCCATTATCTCAGGATTTATGCAGAACATCGGCGCAGCGGCCCTGTTCCTGCCTGCGGCAAAACGTATCGGTAACCAGACTGGAGTCCCTATCGGCAGATTGCTCATGCCCATGGGCTTCTGTGCGATTATCGGTGGCTGTCTCACTCTTGTAGGTTCCAGCCCGCTGATTCTTCTGAATGATCTTATGGTCGTAGGTGGAAAACACTACGAGCCGTTCGGAATGTTTGGAGTTACCCCCATAGGACTGGCTCTGCTTGTTGCAGCGCTGATCTACTTCATGCTGCTGGGACGTTTCATCCTTCCCAATCAGGATGTAGCGGAAAACTCCGGTCCCATGTCCGAACTGCTTTCCAATACTTACGGCGGAATCGGCTCACTTTATGAGCTGCATGTTCCCGAAAACTGGGAATGTGATCATGACCTTATGGGTCTTGAACTTCGCCCTATCTACTTTTCAACAGTAGTAGCTATTGCACGCGAAAGAGGCAAGAATCATAAAATAGCTCCTGATGCGCTGGAAAAGATACTGCCCGGTGACCATCTGGCTGTAGTCGGTCCTATTGAATTCGTTCAAGCAATGGCTGCGGAATACGGATGGGACCTTAAGGAAGACCTTGAGACTTTTGCCGAAGAACTTTCTCCCAACAATGCAGGAATCATGGAAGGTCTCATCACCCCCCGTTCCGAACTGGTGGGCATGACTCTTCGTGAACTGGGTATCCGCAAGCGTTTTCAGGTTTCCCCCATGGCTATTTTCAGAGGGGAAAAACTGTTCATCAGCGGACTGACCGATATCACCCTTGAGTCCGGGGACGCCTTGCTGCTCCACGGTCGCTGGGAAATGTTCCACATGCTCAAAGACAGACCGGATTTCGTCTTTACCGAAGAGGTAAAAGGAGAAATCCTGCGGGCCGATAAAGCTAAACTGGCTCTCATGTGGCTGGCGGTATCACTTGTGATGATTCTCGGCCTGCATATCCAGCTTTCCATCGCACTGCTCACCGGTGCTCTGGGTATGATTCTGACCAAAGTTCTGAGCATTGACGAAGCATACCAGTCCGTTGACTGGATGACAGTCTTCCTGCTCGGAGGACTTATTCCTCTGGGTATGGCCTTTGAGAATACCGGAGCTGCAAAATACATTGCCGATACTATCATGGCTGCACTGGGACATCCTTCGTCCCTGATTCTGCTGACCGTTATCGGCGCACTGACCTCGTTCTTCACTCTGGTAGCTTCAAACGTCGGCGCAACCGTACTTCTGGTTCCGTTGTCGATGAACATGGCCCTCAATGCCGGGGTTGATCCACGCATAGCGGCGCTTACTGTAGCGGTGGCGGCATCCAACACATTCGTGCTGCCAACACATCAGGTAAACGCTCTCATCATGCGACCCGGTGGGTACAAAACAATCGACTATGTACGAGCCGGGACAGGGATGACCATCCTCTACATGGCGGTAATGATCTTCGCCATTATGACGCTCTACTAAACGTACAAAGAGTAAATACCACGAAAGGCCGGGATATTCCCGGCCTTTCGTAATTTGTACTTTGCCGCCCCAAACCAAACCGGAAGAAGGCAGCCCTTAAATATGCTTTCCTCAAAAGATCCGGTAATGATGTAAAAAGGAGTTTCTTATGGAGCCCACTTTTCTGCAATCACTGGGTAGTAACTTTCTCGGCCATGCTCCCAATTGGTACAAGAAAGTAATTATTGCCTTCCTCATATTAAATCCTGTGCTTATGTTCACAGCCGGCCCTATTGTCGCCGGCTGGGCGCTTATTGCCGAATTCATTTTTACTCTGGCAATGGCTCTCAAATGCTATCCCCTGCCCGCAGGTGGTTTACTGGCGCTGGAAGCTGTCGTGCTGGGTATGACTTCAGCGGAAACCATCTATCATGAAGCTTTGAACAATTTCGAAGTTATCCTGCTGCTGATATTCATGGTGGCCGGTATTTATTTCATGAAAGAGTTTCTACAGTTCACCTTCACCCGTATTCTGGTGAGAGTTCAGTCCAAGATACTAATTTCACTGATGTTCTGTTTTGCAGGCGCATTCCTTTCCGCTTTTCTGGACGCACTGACTGTAACCGCCGTCATTATCGCTGTGGCCTACAGCTTCTACAACATCTACCACCGATTCGCTTCAGGAAAGACCATGAACTGTGATCATGATCTCTGCAGCGACAACGCCGTGGTTGAGAAGAACCGTCAGGATCTGGTCGAATTCAGAGCCTTCCTGCGTAACCTGATGATGCATGGCGCTGTGGGAACCGCGCTGGGTGGAGTCTGCACTCTGGTGGGTGAACCACAGAACCTGCTTATCGGCGGAGAAATGGGCTGGCATTTTGTAGAATTCTTTCTTGAAGTCATGCCGGTATCGCTGCCTGTTCTGGGTGTGGGACTGCTGACCTGTGTTTTCGTGGAACAATTCCACCTCTTCGGATACGGAGCGAAACTGCCCGGGGATATCCGTTCCCACCTGCTGGAAACAGCGGTAGAAATGGAAGAAAAAGAAGGACAGAGAGGCAAAACCAGATTGCTTATCCAGACCCTTACCGGTATCTGGCTCGTTGCTGCTTTAGCATTTCACCTTGCGGCAGTTGGTATCATCGGCCTCTCGGTAATTATCATTCTGACCTCCATGAACGGGTACATCGAAGAACACCAGCTTGGTAAGGCTTTTGAAGAAGCCCTGCCCTTCACGGCATTGCTGGTCGTCTTCTTTTCAATTGTAGCCGTTATTCATGATCAGGGAATCTTCCATCCCATCATTGAATTTGTACTCAGCATGAAAGGACAGGCACAGCTTGTAGCATACTACCTTGCAAACGGCCTGCTCTCCGCAATTTCAGATAACGTCTTTGTAGCTACTGTCTACATCTCAGAAACCAAACTTCACTTCATCAACCTGCTTGGAACACTACCGGATATAGGCATGACCGGTCAGGCTCTGATGGAAAAGCTCACCGATCCGCATCTGATGCGGGCCGATGTTGTTGCAGGAATGCCTCAAGCTACCGCATCCAAGGCGCTTGAGATCATGCATCAGTTCGACAAGCTTGCCGTAGCCATCAACACTGGAACCAACATCCCCAGTGTGGCAACCCCTAACGGACAGGCCGCTTTTCTGTTTCTCCTGACCTCTGCCCTTGCTCCGGTCATAAGGCTTTCTTATGGCCGGATGGTAATGCTCGCATTGCCATATACCATCACCATGTCCATAACTGGACTCTTGGCTGTAAATTACTTTTTGTAATTTCGCCATGCCGCACAGAAGCGGACGCCCTCTTTCTCCGGCGGATCTCCACTGCCGGAGAAAGGGGACAAGCGTTCACCCTAGCTGATTCAACTTTCCTCCGTACTCACTAAGCCACTTCCCATCAGTAAACATATCCTCGGTAAAGCCGCCGTCATTCTTAACTCATGTTTTGTTCAGCAACTGAGTACTAATATTCATTATTGAAATATTATGTTAGTCTCAGATAAAAGGATAGAATCAATCTGACTCATAAACGATTGCAGTACATAATTTTACCTGCAATGGAAGTATAAACGCAAATTCCACACGGATTTCCAGCCGGAAAATTCGGGAGGATGCCCAATGAGTGCGAAAAAAAATGAGAGAATCAACTCTTCCGGTAACAAAAATACCGGAACTCCCACTAAGCATGAACAAGACAACCGCGCAGGATATTTCTCGTCCCTTTCATTTGAAGAGAAAATAGAGCAATCCCGTCTGGCGGCATTGGTAGCATCTTCAGATGATGCGATTCTGGGAGCAAAGCTGGATGGAACAATCACAGACTGGAATTCCGGCGCAGAAAAGATTTTCGGCTACACTCATGATGAAATTATCGGTAAATCCATCCAGATTCTTGTGCCGCCTGAAATATCGGTAGATAAAAAAAAAATCATGGATCGCATTGCTCAAGGCGAGCCCATAAATCAGTATGAAACGATACGTATGGGCAAAGACGGCACGCGTATCAATGTTTCTACCAGCATTTCCCCAATAAGAGATCCTAAGGGCAATATAATCGGGGCCTCAGCAATTACCCGCGACATCACGCAAAGGATAAAGGACGAGCAAAAGATGAAGTCTCAGGCTTTTCTGCTTGAAGAGATGGGGCATCTAGCCAAAGTCGGCGGATGGGAGTTCGACCCCGCCACGGGCAAAGGAGCATGGACGAACGAAATTGCCAGAATTCAGGATATTGACCAAAGCGTTGAGGCTACAGTTGATCTGGGCCTATCTTTTTTTCATGGCGAAAACAGGGAAAAAATTGACGCGGCACTTAAAGAGGCACGCGAGAACGGCACACCATACGATCTGGAATTGGAATTAATTTCCGCAACGGGGCAAAAAAAATGGATAAGAACCATTGGTAAACCCAAAATTGAGAATGGCGTAATTACATCCATACGCGGAGCTTTTCAGGATATTACGGACAGAAAACAGATTGAGTTTAAACTTCGGAACAGTGAAAAGAAACTATATGATATTCTGGAATCCATCTCGGACGCATTAGTTGTCGTAAACGATGAAGGCGATATTACAATGGTCAATTCTGCGACCATTAAAATGTTCGGATATTCCAGCAAAGAATTATTACATAAAAATATCGATATATTTGTACCGGCTCAACATAAGGACGGGCATAAGGAAAAATGTGCATCCTACTTCCGCTCTCCAACAAAGAACGCGCCGCTATGGAATAAAGACATCAGCATCCTTACCCGCGACGGTACTCATATTCCGGTGGATATAGCGTTATCCCTAACTTCCATAGACGGGCAGCCTCATGCAGTAGCCTCAATCCGCGACATTAGCAAACGCAGGAAAGCCGAAGAAGCTCTCGCGGCATCAGAAACAAAATTCAGGTTGATCACTGAAAATCTCAAGGAAATGATTTACAGGGCGGACCATAAGACTTTCACAGTTAACTACGTAAACAAAGCGGTAGAAGACATATACGGTTATACCACGGCCGAATGGCTGCAATCTCCTCACATTTGGGAAGAGACAATACATCCGAACGACAGGGAAATAGTCCTCCACTTTTTCCGTAATGCTGCTCAGGAATTCAAAGATGTAAAGATGGAATACCGGGTTCTGGACCGCGATGGGAATACCCACTGGGTTTATGACAGTATGACCTGGGAAAAAGATGAGTCCGGTAAGCAGGTTGCCATACTAGGCGCCATGACTGACATCACTGAGCAGAAACAGGCTCTGATTTATCTTGAAGAACAGGAAAGATTTCTCCGCGACATTCTGCATGGCATCAAGGCAGCAATCATCATTATTGATTATGAAAAAAGGTCAGTTGTCGATGTTAATGATGAATTTTTGAGCATTGTAGGCAGGAAGAAGGAACAAATTGTAGGCCATACGTGCGGCGAAGTTCTGCAATGCGATAAAGATTGCCCTAAATGTGATGAAAGTGGCAACATCACTCCCAGCCTTGTATTTAGAAAACGCAGCAGCATAAATAACTCCAAAGGAAGACGGATACCGGTGGAAGAGAGTTTCATTCCGGTGACAATCCATGGACGGAAAAGAGTTGTCGCGGTGCTGTTCGATGTTACCGAGCAGGAAGCGCTTGAAAATCAGCTGGCATATTCGCAAAAGCTGGAATCCATAGGTCAGTTGGCGGCGGGACTTGCACATGAAATCAATACCCCTATTCAATACGTTGCAGGCAACCTTTCCTATCTGAACGAATCTTTCACCAAGGTAATGTCGCTTTTATCTTTCTGTGATGAATCTTTCCGTAAATTAGCAAATACTGCAGATCAATCACTACTCTCGAAATGGGAAAAAAAGAAAAAAGAAGCTGATATTGATTTCCTTAATGACGATGTTCCGGAAGCCTTCAGGGACACGTTATTCGGAGTGGAACAGGTCAGTTCCATTGTTAAAGCGATGCGTAAATTATCGCACCCCGGTTCGGAAAAGAGACAGATGCTCAACATTAACGAGGCAATTGATAATATAATTACGGTTTCGCGCAACGAATGGAAATACGATTCTGAAATATTTACAAATTTTGATCCTGATCTCAAGACAATACCGTGCATGCCCGGTAGCTTTAATCAAGCGATACTAAATATTTTAGTCAACGCCGCGCACGCTAATACAGAAGCAGCGGTGAACGGTAAGAAGAAACCGATAACCATCACAACCCGCAAAGATGACAATTTTGCTGAAATTACTATCTCAGATGAAGGCAAAGGCATACCATTAGAAATAAGACATCGTATCTTCGACCCCTTTTTTACAACCAAAGAAGTGGGGAAAGGAACAGGACAGGGATTAGGAATCGTGCACTCAATCATGCAGAAGCATAAGGGCGTTATAAACTTTAAGTCCGTCCCTGATAAAGGAACAACTTTCAGCCTCCGCTTTCCACTGAAACCGGGAGATGACGCTATTAGCTGACAGTTGGTTTAAGCAGACAGATAAGACTTAGAACATCGGGAGAATAATATGGCAGACTCATCCACAACGACCAGCACGGTTCTTTTTGTAGACGATGAAAAAAGAGTTCTGACCACTCTGAAGCGTCTCCTTTTAGGCGAACCTTTCAAAGTTCTGCTGGCCACATCAGCTGCCGAGGCCCTGAATATACTGGAAAAAACACCGGTTGATATTATCGTCAGTGATGAAAAAATGCCTGCAATGCGCGGCAGTGACCTGCTTACGGAAGTAAAACGGCTCTACCCGGACGTATGCAGAATAATGCTGACCGGCCATGCAAGTCTTGATGCCAGCATAACCGCCATAAACTCAGGCCGTATTTTTAGATTTCTACTCAAGCCGGTGACGAAGGAAGATCTTCTGGAAGCCCTCCGGCAGGGTCTTGACGAACGCTTTCAATACAACAGGCTGCTAAGCCTGTCCCAACAGGCGGGCAGTGTCTGCAGTTTCGAAATTAGAATCGACAGCAAAGGACGCCAAAGGTACACCAGATGGTCCGATAATGTGCGGGCCATGCTTGATCTGGCCCCAGAACAGCCTTTGGATAATCTGGATATCCTGTTTGAGAAAGTCCATCCCGATGACGTCGCCACAGCACGTAGAGGCTGTTTTTTCTGCATGGATCACAGCCAGTGCCCCTCATCGGAGTACCGCATAATATTAGCTGACGGGCAATACAGATGGATAATGCAGACAAGTGATGTCGTTCTGGACACTGAAGACGGAACTCTTCGGCTGCTCTCGGTACTAAGCGACATTACGGAGCGGAAAAGGCAGCATGAGCAGCTTGAATATCAGGCCTACCATGATGAACTCACGAACCTCGGCAACCGCGCGCATCTGCTTAAGTTGCTGCCGGAAATGCTCGACAATGCCGGACCTGCTAAACAAAAAGTAGCTCTGCTGTTTATCGATATCGACAATTTCAAACTGATCAATGACAGTCTAGGCCACTCATTCGGCGACCTGCTCCTGCAAAATTACGCAAGGCGTCTAACATCTCTGATGCCTGTTAAAACCGAACCTATCCGTCTGGGAGGCGATGAATTCGCTATCGTGCTCCACGAATCCAGCGGCGATGCCCTCACTCTTGCCAACAAAATTCAGCAGGCGATGGAGCAGCCGTTCAAAATAGGCGAGGTTGAAATCTTCGTATCAAATTCAATCGGCATTACTTTTAACTACAAACATAGCGACTCCACCCTGAAAATGCTCCGTGATGCAGACACCGCGATGTATGCGGCCAAGTCACACGGAAAGAATTCGATTCGTATTTTCGATGAAAAAATGCATGACAAAGCAGCGCACTATTTCAAAATGACGGGAGATATGCGCAAAGGGCTGTCCAACGACGAATTCTATCTGCTCTTCCAGCCCATAGTAAATATTCATTCTCTTTGCGTGGAAGGTTTTGAAGCTCTGGTACGCTGGCAGCACCCCGAAGACGGTCTGATCATGCCCGAAAAATTTATTCCGGTCGCAGAAGAGAGCGGACTCATCCTTCCTCTTGGCGAAAAAGTAATGCAGATGGCATGCGCGCAAGCCAAAGAGTGGGCTTTAAGCAAAGGTGCAAACGCGCCTTTCGTCAGTTTCAATGTATCAGTTCATCAGTTGCATCAGGTTGATTTTGCCAGAAATGTGACTGATACGATTAAATCATTCGACCTTGATCCTTTTTTACTGAAGGTGGAAATAACCGAAAGCGGAGTAATGGAAGATACAGAATCTTCCCTGCGTCTGCTGCATACTTTAAAAGAAGAAAAACTCAGGCTCCAGATTGATGACTTCGGCACCGGGTATTCATCGCTGAGTTATTTGCGCAAGATCCCGGCAGACAACCTGAAGATTGACCGCTCCTTTGTAGACGGGATGGAACACGACGAAGAAAAGCTGGCCATAGTCAAAACAATCATAAACCTTGCCGATTCGCTGGGTATGGATGTGGTTGCCGAAGGGATTGAAACCGTGGAGCAACTGGCACAACTCCGGGAATTAGGCTGTAAGTATGGGCAGGGCTTCCTTTTTGACAAGCCCGTAAGCAAAAATGAAGCAGTTTCAAAGCTAAGCTATCCTGACATTCTGCATTAAGCGGTAGCCAAGTGGTGCGTCAATGATGAGATAGACAGGTTAAATCCGGTTAAGGCAATCTTCGCAGATTTCACCCTCCTGAGCCTGAGTAACTGCGTTGCCTGCCGATTTTTCCAGAATCAGGTCGACCTTCGCTTCAAACCTTTCTTTAGGAAGAAAGCCCCGAACAGCAACACCGTTAATCAGAAAGGTCGGGGTTCCGTTAATCATGAATTCTGCTGCTTCTTTTGCATCATCCTGCAGGTATTGCTGTACTTGACCGGAACCAAGATATTTTTGCAGTTGCTCATTACCTACACCGGTCTCTTTAATAATCCTATCCAGCACAGCACCGGATTTATCTTCGTAAAGAGCTCTTTGGCGTGAAAAAACCAGATCATGAAATTTATGGGATTTTCCCTTATCAAACATAGCTAATGCTTCAAATATTAAAGCCAATTCTCGGGATTTCTTATGCATGGGCAGATGTTTGAAAACAACCCTGTATTTATCAGGCTGTTTCGTCGCCAGCTCGCTGACCACGCTTGCGCCCTTACTGCAATACGGACAAAGAAAATCTGAATATTCCACTATGGTCACCGGCGCGTCAGGATTGCCGAGCATAACCCTCTCGGCCTGTATACGAGGCTTGAAAGCGTTTTCTAATTCAGCCTCAAGCTTTGCTTCACGCTTAATTTTCTCACGCTCACTTATGCCCTGTTCGAGAATTACCAGCATATCCATTTTTCTTTCACGCATGGCATCGAGAACTAGCTGCGGATTTGCGCGTATGGCCTCGGCAACCTGCTCTTTTAGCATCTGCTTGTTAACACAGCCTGAAAACATGACCGCAATAGACAAGATCAACAGAATTCGCATCAACATGAAATCCTCTCCAGCAGTTTGATAGAATCCGAAATATTTACATAAACACCAACAGAGATAACGACCCGCCGGTAATCCCGACGGGCCGCGAAGGATCATTTAATTAAAATCATCACACTTTTTACCGCCCCATGAAGTCTTGTTCCAGGGATAATAGTTTTGCGGCGGAAACGAATCGGGAGTGGTGAAGGAACACTCTGAATAGCAACCCTCACAATATTTTTCCAAACCCGGCAACCATGTTGAGTGCGGTGTAAGACGATGCTGGTTTCCCTGAACATCAAAAACAGTTGTGCCATAATTATACGCATCTTCCGGCTTCATTCTTCTTTCGTGAAGCAGGTAGGATACAGCCACATCGCCGGTGCGGTCGCAACCGGAAATACAATGAATATAAATCAGGTAAGGAGTGCCGCCCGTGCTTTCCATCATATCCCCGATTTTTGAGACCAATGTGCCCAGTCGAGGACCGCTGCTTGCTTCAGGTTTAATATTCCACCACAAAAGCGCCCCATCAATAGAGGTTCCGTCCGGGAGACTTACAGTACCGTTAACGTACTTATCCGGCGACGGAATAGCCGTGGTGCTTTTAACTGTAGAATCAAAAAATCTGTATTCAGCATTCAGCACATATCCGTTTGAAGGATTACCCGTTGAAGGGGGAGCGCTGGTGTCGGAATTAATCAGGCTGATATCAACGAACATAAATTTGCCCGGGAAGCTGCCGCTGGGAAATTGAGTCTTGTACCGCTGTTTGAGTACATTCAGGAGACCCTTAAAATCAAACTCTTCCTTACCATTTTTCACTAATGTGGGATTAGGCCCCCGAAAAAGGAGATTTCCATTTTTTTGATCGAGCAGATAGGCCTGCCAATAACTTTGAACTCCGGGGTTTACATGGGTGATAGGTAAAATGTGAAAATATTTATTACCCGAAGGAGCCTGAATGTACTGACACCCCATACACCCCGAAGAACTATACGGAGGATTACATTTTGAATCAAAACTCCAAGTATTGTTATGAGTTTTTACTGTACAATTGAAGAACTGCTGCATTGTGCCGCTTTCAAGCTGAAATATATATGTCCCTGTTGACTGCAACACAGTAGCATTATCTGATGGACCTTGATTGCCTCCGAAAAACTGCTGCGTACCATTCATCCCCTTTCCGTCCTTCCCCGACTGCCAGATAGTCAGATTCGTATAGTCATGAAAGTTATCTGTGGCATTTCCCGGGAGAGTAACACGATATGTGAAAGTGCTATCATCGGCATAGACAGCCTTAGCCATTAAGACAAAAACCGCAGCAAAAGTTATAGCTACCGCTATGCAAACTCTTTTTGAATCAAAAAACATCCTTCCCTCCTTTGTATACATGGTAACAGGTTGTCAGGTTTAGGTAACCGAAACGAATACGATTCTTCCTGAATAGACCTCCCTATAAATTCCACATAAATGCTACCCCGCCATAAGCTGCATCTGAAAAACAGGCAGCAGTATTGCCATAACAATAAAGCCGACCACAGCGCCCATGAACAGAATCATTACCGGTTCAAGAAGCGAGGTAAGGTTCTTGACCAACTGATCCACTTCGCGCTCATAATGTTCGGCAATTTTTCCGAGCATGGTGTCCAGCGAACCGGATTCCTCACCCATGGAAATCATTTCCGTGACATACGCCGGAATAATCCCGCTCTCCTTAAGCGGAGTCGCCAGTTTACTGCCCTCCCGGACCTCGGAAGTCGCCTTTTCAATCACTTTTGATACTATGACGTTCCCGGTTACACCGGCACTTGATTCCAGCGCGGACATAAGCGGAACTCCCGACCCGAGCAGGGTTCCCAGAGTCCTGCACCAACGGGCCATGCTGACCTGTATGACTATTGGACCGAAAGCCGGGAGTTTTATTTTCGCACCGTCTATACTAATCCGCCCGGCAGGTGTGGATCCGATTTTCTTCCATGCCGGGATAACGATGACCAGAAATAAGGGGAACAACCACCACGTCTGCTGCAAAGTATCTGAAATTCCGATGAGTATGCGGGTGGCAACGGGCAGCTTCTGGCCCATGCTGGAAAACATCTGCGCGAATCTGGGCACCACAAGCAGCATCATGGTTATAATCGCGCCCACCATGGCGATGAACATGATGGCCGGGTAAATCATGGCCCCCGAAATTTTTGAACGCAGGTCCTCCTGCGCCTCACGCATGAAGGCCAACCGGTCCATGGCCTGATCAAGTAAACCTCCAGCCTCCCCTGCCGCGATAAGGGAAACATAAAGGGTATCAAAATATTTGGGATATTCTGACAAGGCCCGCGACAATGGCATCCCCTCGCGCACCCGTGAATTTACAGTACCGATTACATCACCCAGCAGAGTCCCCTCATTCTGGTCCTTCAGGAACGAAAGCGCACGGACCAGCGGGAGACTCGAGCCAAGCAAAGTGGCAAACTGCCGAGTAAAAGAAGTTATCTGCCTATAACTGATACGCTTACCGAAAACCGATTGACTTTTCCCGCTTGCTTTCCGCTCTTCACCGGTGCCGCTATCCTTTAGTTCCACCCGCAGCACCCTGATGCCCTGCCCGGAGAGTTCCCGCTGCACAGCAGAGGCTGATGCCGATTCCATATCGCCGGAAATCTGCTCGCCGTCTTTAAGTGCCGTATAGGTAAACGTTGCCATGGATGCTCCAATTGCGAATTTTACTTAGTTATCCTGTGCCAGACGATAAACTTCCTCTTCTGTGGTTAATCCCTTGGCCGCCTTGGCAAGACCATCCTGAAGCAGGGTACGCATGCCCTCCTTCTGGGCCTGAGCCCCTATGTCAGCGGCGCTTGCCCCCTGCTGAATCAGCGTCTGAATGGTCGGTGTATTGATCAGCAGTTCAAATATTCCGAGCCGGCCCTTATAGCCTGAGCCGTCACAGAGATCACAGCCCACCGCCTGCCACTTGCCGTCTTTCCTCTGTTTTTTGCAATTGTTACATAGTCTGCGCAAAAGCCGCTGAGCCATAGCTCCGGCCAGAGTCGGCGCGGCTAGATAGGGAGCAATTCCCATCTCTACAAGACGGGTGATTGCTGTTGGTGCGTCGTTGGTATGCAGGGTGGAAAGCACAAGATGCCCGGTCAGGGAAGACTGGATCGCTATCTCAGCAGTTTCCAGATCGCGGATTTCCCCGACCATAATAATATCCGGGTCCTGCCGTAGAATGCTCCTAAGCGCTGCGGCAAAAGTAAGCCCGACTTTCGGGTTGACCTGAATCTGATCGATGCCGCGCAATTGGTATTCAACAGGATCTTCCGTAGTAATAATCTTTAATTCCGGAGACTTGATATAATTAAGCGAAGCATAGAGGGTCGTGGTTTTACCGGACCCTGTAGGCCCGGTCACGAGTATCGCGCCGTGCGGTCTGTGGACCAATGATTTCCAGGTCTCAAGCATTTCAGGCTCGAAGCCTACATCCGCTATGTCCACTTTGATGGAGGATTTATCCAGAATACGCATGACCACCCCTTCACCGAAAACGGTCGGTGTGGAAGCCACACGGATATCGTAATCAGACTGCTCCATCTTTAGCCGGATACGCCCATCCTGAGGAATCCTCCGCTCGGCTATATCTAGATTGGACATGATTTTGATCCGGGAAATAATGGCCGCCTGAAATTTTCTGGGCACGGTATTGACCACATGCAGAATCCCATCGATCCGAAAACGGATTTCCAGACCATCTTCATAGGGAGAGATGTGTATATCCGAAGCGCCTTGCGAGATGGCATCACGAAAAGTATTGTTCACCAGCCGGATCACCGGCGCGGCCTGAGCCATATCCCGCAGATCCTCGACATCATCCATGGACTCGAGGTCATCATCCAGACTGGTGAAAACTCCTTCCATCCCTTCCCCGGAGTAGGCCCGTTCCAGCGCGTCCACAAGATTATCCGCAGGAGCAAGCACCATGGCCACAGCCATATCAAGAGCCTGTTCCATCTCAGGCAACGCCGTACCCATAAACGGAGTTGCCACGGCCACACGGACCACTCCGTTCTCGTCTTTTGCCAAAGGCAGCAGCAGATGACTTTTCGCAAAACTCTCGGGCACAAGCTGCACCAACCCCGGCTCGGCGAGATAAGTTTTATCCAGCTCCATCCACTCCAGACCGAGAAGCTCCGCCGTCCGCTTTAATGCTTCCTGTTCGGATTCACCGGCCTGCCTGATCCGCTGCCACCATGCTCTGGCCCTGTCGGGAGAGGAAAGGTCGTGCGGCGTAGCCGGAAGGAGCTCTAGTTCTTTTTCCTGCATATTACTCCCACCGCTAAAGATCGAAGATAAGGCCGAATTCATCCACAGCCATCGGGCTCTGTGCCTTACGCAGCCCGCTCATTTCATCCGCCTCGTCCGGTGTGGCGATCACGTAGGGAGTCAGGAACAGCAAAAGTTCCGACTTGGTTGTCTTATCGTCCTGAGTACCGAATAACGGTCCCAGTACCGGCAAATCGCGTAAATATGGAGCTCCCTTCTTATTCAGACCGCTGTTTGCGGTCATCAATCCACCGATTACGAGGGTCTGGGCATCCTTGACCAAAACAGTTGTGGATGCAGCGCGGTCGGTGGACTGCCATTTATCCGGGTCGGTCTCGTCGGTAACCAGACTGGACAAAGTCTGATCTATCTTAAGGGTTACATCCCGATTTTCCGCAATAGTCGGTGTAATATCCAGCTGCATACCGAATTTACGGTGATCGTAGGTCTTGATCACGTTCTGTTGGGAAGTCATGGACGTCTGGGTCAGCTTAAGGATCGGTATTTCCGTGCCCACAGCGATGGTCGCCTTCTGGTTGTCCAAAGCAACAATATGAGGAGCGGAAACCACGCGGGAGCTGTCATCCGAAGCAAAGTAATTCATCATCAGCTTGAAATTATCCGAGTTCACGATGGAAAACTTCAGTGCTTCCTGCGCCGTATTGGCTATTCCGGCGGGATTGAAAATATTGCCGAAATCCATCGCTCCGGAAATGTCGGTGCCGTCAGCATTGGCTGAAAACATCCATTCGAAGCCGAGCTTGGTCTCATCTGTCAGGGTCACCTCGACTAGATAAGCCTTGATGGAAACCTGCATGGTGCGGACATCAAGCTTGGAAATCAGCTTGGCAATATCCGCATGGACACTTTCCGGGGCCAGCACTATCAGGGAATTAGTCTCATCCATAGCTAGAATCTGGATGGTTCTCTGGTTGGCCTTGTCCGCCTTCTCAGTATAGAGCTTGGTCAGCATAGGGGCCACGGTCTTGGCCTCAATATATTGCAGGGAATATGTTTTGGATGAAGGCAGGGAACCGGGCTTATCTATGCGACTGATCAATTCCTTAATCTTGTTCACATTTGCCGCGGTATCGGTAAAAACTATATAATTGTTGGACTTGCCGGAAAAGATAGACCCTTCCGGTGACAGGATCTGCCGGAAATCAGCGATCACATCTTCCGCCTTCAAGTACTTGAGCATGATGATTTCCGTGCTCATCTGGTCGCCGCCGACTGTTATGGAATCGACGTTCAGCCCTTCATGCACAGCCATGCTTTTAGAGACGACCTTATAATAACCGCTCTGCTGCACAAGGGTGTAGCCTTTCATATCCAGCACGGAAAAAAGCAGCCGCAGGGCTTCCATTCTGGTCACGGGTTTGGGGGAGATAACCGTCACCGCTCCCTTGAGCTGGGAATTAGGAATGAATGTCTTGCCCATGAGATGTGAATAAAATTCCAGCACGGCCATGATATCCGTCTGCCTGAAATTAATTTCAATCCTGTTTTTCCCGGCAGACGCGGCGTTGGCGATACCAACTGGCGGACCGCTCAGGGATGAGCAGAATACACAGATAATCACCAAAACGACAAACCATCGAATACAGCGGCCGACTCTTAGCATAGGTTCTCTCATCTTATATTTTCCTGAATGCGGACCCTTATATTTTAGCATAAAAATCAGGGAATTTTAATATCCACATTCATTGGGGTTCCTTTACGAATGATTGTCAGAAACACGTCCTTACCTATTTTATTCTTCAATATCTCATTAACCTGCGGGATTGAACCTACGGGCCTGCCGGACACGGACAACAACAGGTCGCCCTGCCGCAAACCGGTATCCTTCCGCGCAACACGGGTCACTTTCAGGCCGCGTCCGGGGCGCAACCCCATATCCTGCCGTTCTGCGGCGCTCAGCGGAATGAGATACACTCCCCAGCCCTTGATCTGAACATTGCTGCCCTTGCCCGGAACGTCGGCAGGCACAGCCATGGAAAATGAACTTCCCTTGCCTTCAGTAAGGCCGGATTCGCTCATAAGGTTTTCGACCTGCGCATCCCAGGCGCTGTTCATGGATAATTTGGCCTTCTGATCGTTTCGGACCAGCAATACATAATTGGTGGCGATTTCCACAAGCTCGCTTTCCCGGACCCGCTGTCCCAGAGTGACCAGAGAACTTGCCCCACCATTTATCCCACGGATGATCGCGTAGGATTTATCAGCTCCCGGCATGGTTGCCACAAGTGACAGACCGGATATATCCGGCCCATGCGGCAGGGCCGGAGTAGCGCGTTTGTAGGATCGGTGCACCAGATGCAACTGACCGTACTGGAATATGTGACGGCGCTTGATGGTGAAAAATGAAAAGTGGGGATAAGCCAGCAGGTTGGACGGTGGGTGTTCCCTCGTGGCATCCACATAATTCACAGCCCGGGGCTGCGGCGCGGGCAGAGCAAGAATGAGCGCCGCGCCGACCAGCGTCAGGGCCGCGACAATGAGTGCTATCCTGAAAAATGCGTCCGCCGCATTTTTATGCAGATATTTGCTCATACCCATAAATCAGCCCCCTGCCCCATGCGTTCCATTTACATGCGCTGTGCAATTGTAGACCCTGCGAACATAACGCCAGTCGATTATCTCATCCTTGGGGATAACCACCTCATAGCCCAGCTCCTGCTTAAAAAATGTCTCATATTTCTTGAAATAATCATCCAGAGGATTCGTCTTATCCGGCTCTACACAGGAATAGGACCGCACCTGAGCGGGACTAAGCAGCTGGACACTTTTCATCACTTCTTTAATGGTTTTTTGTGAAGCCCCCTGCGGGTTGCTGCCGCTCAGGAATTGCACCGCTTCTTCGGGGTGCTCGCGCCACCAGTCAACCGCCCGTGCAAAACCGCCGATGAGGGCATCTATCGCTTTCTCGTTTCCGGGCAGGGCATCCTTTCGCAGAACCAGAAACTGCAAAGTCCAGTTATCCACATCTCCCGGTCCGGCCACGACTCTGGCGATACGCATCTTCTGCAACCTGCCGACATAAGGCTCAAAGGTAACCCCGGCATCAATGAGTCCGGCTTCCAGACTTTGGGCCACGATCTCACGTTCCATATCGCTGACGGTAACGTCTGAAAGCGACATGCCGTTTTTTTTGAGAACCTCATAAAGAAAATAGTGGGCAGATCCGCCTGTCTCCACAAAAATAGTCTTCCCGCGAAGATCCTTAACTGATTTTACAGGGGAACTGCCCGCAACCATCAATGCGTCTCCGGCTTTAAATTTAGCGAGTGGCGCCACGATGCGCAGGTCCACCCCTTTGGTCAGGAGCTGTACCAGATCAAGAGCATGGGTAGCGGTTCCGTCTATTTCACCGGCATATAATTTTTCAAAATTGGTTTTTTCATGTTCTGAGAAATAACACTCAATGCGTGTGCCGTTTGACTGGAGCCAGCCGTTATGGCGGGCTATTTCAAAAGGGGCGAAACCGATCAGGGGAGGCAGGGAAAGCACCAGTTTTACCGCGTGTTCCGGCATCTTGGAATCGACTCTGGCAGGGATGGAATACTTGCTGACCACAAAACCGCCCTGCATGCTTCCGCCTTTACCCGTCAGCGATATTTCCGAAACAACGAAAACCTGCGGCGATGTTTCCAGATAATAAATAAATTTCTCAATGGCGGTGAAAGAACCGCTGAACGTCACATTCATGGGCTGACTGCTCAGAAAACCGTCCTTTATCTGGGACAGAGGCCGGATTTCTTTAATTGTTATCCCTGTGATGGACGCATAATCCCTGATTTCATTGTAAATATCCGAAGGCCCCCAGTCCCTGCGATCAACGAGATCAAGATGACGCTTCAGGGATTCATATTCATCCTTGACCTGACGAAGCTTTGCCTCCCGGTCAGGCAGGACCATGGCCTTGGGCATATTGAATTGAATTTCCCTTTTCAGGTCGGTCTGCTCCTTAACAGTGGTTTCGTACATATCTCCGAGGGGAGCCAGCACCCCCATATACAGAAGCACGGAAAGCAGAAATATAACGCATATGCCCAAAGCACGGCGATCGCGGGGATCAAGCTTGTTCCAGAAAGCAAGGAGAGTATTCATTGCGATTTCTCCTGTTTCTCAACGGGCTTAAAAAAACGCTGCCATGCTGGAAAATCAATCTCCACAACAAAACGAAAACCGAGCCCCTGTTCAAGCTTACTCATGGAGGCGAGCACCGCATTGCTAAAAATCTCCGTACTGCTCAGATTCTCCAGCAGAGACATAAGACTGATCTCATTTTTCGATTCCCCTTGCAGGGTTATCTTGCCGGAACGGTCAAGCCGCATGGTATTCAACTTAACCTGAGCCGGAACCGAATCTCCCAGATCGCGAAAGACATGGGAGACAAACGGTTTTTGAACCGTATACCTAAGAATGGCCCTGTTGCGCCGGGCATATTCGCGAATCTCCATTGTCACCAGATCCGTCCGCTTAGCCAGAAACAGAATCTTCTTGGCCTCATTTTTAAGGGCCGCAGCGTCCTGAGTATTTAAATGGATCACGGAAAAGAAAAGCAGCAGGCAACCCGCGATAGCCCCCGCAAAGGCCAGCCCCGCCCGCAGGTAATCTCTGGATGCAAGCGGAACACGGCCCCATTCTTCGAGGCTTTCGTGAAAAGAACCTTTGACCCTATTTACGCGCAGCAAAGGCAGGAATTCTTCGTAGGATCGGATAACCGTCGTAAGGATTCCGGGCAGCTCGCCCTCAATAACTCCGGCAAAATCCTTCGATTCACCGCCGGAATTAAGAGAATTCCAAAACACCGCCTTCTCAGGCATAGGTAGTTTTTCCGCCTTGAGTTCAGCCAGAATCACGCCCATCGCGCTTTTGAAAGATAATCCGCCTTCCGGGACAGCCTGCCAGACCAGCGGAACATTTTTATGAATGCAGCACAGCCTTGTTTCCCGTTCCCCGCGTGAAACAAGTATGGCCGGTCCGCTTGACTTCAGGTCAAATTCCGGAGTCACGATGGATGTGACCTGAAACCCCATACTTTTGGCCGTTTCCAGGCATTTATGCAGTAACTCGTTGGACACCCAGCCGAGAGTTGCGGTCATACCTTTTTCCACGCTGTGAAAGCGGACTTCACGGCCTCCTGTTTCCGGTGACCGGAACAGACGCTGAGCGGCCTCTGTTTCCACATCAGCCAAGGCATCTTTCTGCTCATTGTTCGGGGTCGGGGTGCGTACTAAAGCGAGCATGGAAGCGGGAAGCACCAAGGTGCAGGGCCGGGGCAGATTCGCTTCAGGCAATTGCGGCAAAGGACGCCAGCCACCAGCTTTGGAAGAATATTCAAAAGAAGCCGCGTAATCACCCTTTTCATCAAACACCACGGCTGTCCGGTGTGTTTTACCGAATGAACGCCTAAGCGGCATGGTTTTGAGCAGCTTCCTGAAATTCATATCATGACCCCGTTCATATTCGCGGCAGGGACTCGGACTCCCAGCGGGTAAAACGCAATTGATTCTTATCTACACTTATTCTTGCAGTTATCCTTTCAACAAATTTACCGGACTCAAACCCGGCCAGACAGGTCATTGTAAAATTCTTGGACTTCACCGTTAAAAACGGTGCAATATGCGCATTGTTCGAGGTAGCCCCCAGCACACTGAGAGCGGCATTCACCGAGGCGAAACCTTTCCATCCCGAAAGCCGATAGGCCAGCAGGCTCTGCACCTGTCCATTGCTGAACCCCACGGCATGGAGCACTTCCTTGCCCGCCGTATTTATATTGACCTTACCCGAAGAAAAACAGGTCAGATGCTGCGCTATGCCGCCGTTGCCACCGGAAGAACCGTACAAAATATCCCGGCTCATTCCCTTCACTTGTAGTAGTTCATCCAGACTGCGAACCGGACCGTCGACCTGCCCTTTAGCCATTGCCACAGAGGCGGGCGCCCCTTTAGTACTGTTACCACGTTTCTTCGTCAGGAAATAAACTATATTCGATGCCAGAACATTTGAGACAGCGGGGAATCCCTGCAACTGGCCCATTGTCGCCACATTGATATTCAAACGCGATTCCTCGTCGACCAAGCCATAATGCAACACTTTCTCTTTATTTATTTTTTTGGAGTGGTCGATTTCGGAGCTGACAATGGAATAATACCCCGGTCCGAACTTCACATCCTTATACAATGATTGCCCGGAGAACCACTTGTCCGTAATGCTGTGCACCGGATCGCGGGCATGTTTCCTGATGACCCCGGCAGCTCTGTGGATTCCGCCACGAGCCAGATTATAAGCCCGCCGATCCTGACTGCTCCAGCTTTCCACCTTAGACTCACATAATGCCTCATAAGAAAAGGAAGCCGCCATTACACCTAGAATCGCCATAACCCACAGCGTAATTACAAGGGCGAACCCCTGCTGATTTGAAAGCCGTGTTTTCCTGACCGGTTCCCCGTGCATTCATTCACCCCGACTTCTGCTGCGGTGTTACTTCCAATAAAATCCGCGACCGAAAAACATCCCGCCGCGAGGGACCTTCCTTAAAATCAAGAACCAGCCCGATCATCCCCGGTCCGGGTTTGGAGGCTACCGTCGAATCACCGGAGAGTTTCGTGCCCCGCCCTCTGGGAGTCAGCTTGAAGCGGGCTTCAACCACCCCGTTGCAAAGCTCCATTTTTGAGTGGGGTTTTCCTTTTTTCGGTTTTCCATTTTTATCCTCGCGTTCCTCTCTCCAAAGGATTTTGTCCTTGAGGATATATTGCACCCAGATCCGCTTTCCTTTTTTATCCACAACCGGGAACCGGCATTTACCGGCATTGCAGAGAATATTTGAAGCCGGACTCAAGGGGTCCAGATTACGGACATCTCTACCCAGCATGCTGAAAGCGTAAGAGGCTGAACGCATGGGGCTGAGTATCGCCTGCGCTCCCTTTTCCACCCGCGTAGCCGTTACAAAGATAGAATAAACAGCAGTCAGCACTACCGCCCCTACTGTCATAGCAACCAGCAGCTCAAGAAGGGTGAAGCCGTTGGCATCAGTAGTTGGTGATGTCCGCGTTCTCACCTGTTCCTCCGGGCTTGCCGTCCTTTCCGTAACTTAAAAGATCAAAGTCAGGACTATGCTTACCCGGAGAAGTGTATACATACGGATTATTCCACGGGTCCTTGGGGATGGTGTTCTTGCTCATATACGGTCCGTGCCAGTTCTCGGGTACGGGCGGCGTGGTGGGCTTTTTCACCAGCGCATTCAGCCCCTGCTGGTTAGTGGGAAAATCCCCCGTATCCAGTTGGTAGCTTTGCAGGGCCATGGAAAAATCTTCTATCTGCGCCTTGGCCGCCGCGACCTTGGCCTCTCCTGTTTTGCCAAAGAACCGTGGAGCTACAATGGCCGCAAGCACGCCGATAATAACAATTACCACCAACATTTCGATGAGCGTGAAACCTCGTTTTCCGTTTTGCATCATGGAGTCCCCCAGCTTGATTTATTGACCGCCTTTGTGACTGCAACGTCAGCAGGCAGATGAACATCAGTTTTAGTGATTTTACCGTCTCTATAGATAGTCAAGGCAACATTATCCCCGGGCCTTTTTCGTTGCATGATAAATGTTGAATCCCGCATGCCCTGCACCGGGACGCCATCAATTTCAACAAGGATATCTCCGAGCTGAACACCGCCCTTTTGGGCAGGGCTGTCCGGTTTGCAATCCATTACGAGCAGGGCACGATCCTGATCCTCACTGGTTTGTTCTTTTGCTATCTCTTCAATTATGTGCATCTCTTTTTTAACAACCTTCAACTGCAAACCCATCAAAGGGCGGGACCGGGACTGGTAGCCGATATCAATAGGGTCCGACTTGAGCTGGCACCCGGCCAGGCAGGCGCAAAGCAGGAGAAAAAACAGAATTCGGGGAAAGCTTATAATCAAACGCGGTACCGTTTTCATTTTTCCATATCCTTTTTCCGGGTTTTGCTCTGCACGGGCAGATTCTGATCAACCTGTGCGGTTTCAAGAACATATTCATGCTCCCGGCCTTCCACAAAGAAGAGAACTGTAACCATGACCCGTATCACGCCGGAATAGTCCGGGTCTTTTTTGCTGACGATCTTCCACCTGCCGTGAGACAGGGTTTCACAAGCGCCTGAAGTAGTTCCCGGCTCGCTGTTCCCCTGATTCAAAAACGAAGCCAGCCGCATTTCAGCCTCCAGCGCGGCCCTTTCATAACCTTCCACCTGAGACAGATTTGCGGCGGCCTGAGAATAAACCCCCGCCACCGCAACCAGCCCGATGGACAAGATGGCCATGGCAACCATAACTTCCATCAATGAAAAACCGGATTCGGCTGGTTCAGCGCACATACACGCCTCCGTCAGCCCCGGCGACAACCAGATTCATGCTCTCCCGCTTCTCGGAAACAAGCCTCATACGGGCGGGAGTCGCCGTACCCTGAGGATAAAAAATTATGTGCATTTCATGACCGGATACAGATTTCCCCAGAAGTTCCATATCCTTAACTGTTACTTTCGGGGGCAGCAGAGTCATACTCAGGATCTTGCTCTTGTCCCCGCTAAACAGCTTCAGCTCACTGCTTTCAGTATCAATCACCACTACATGCTGTTTGCCTGTATCAGCAGCCCTGAAACGGGCCGAGGCGGCAATGGTTCCCAACTCCGAAACAGCGGAACGCAGACTGTTACCCATCAGTTGCTCACTCAGCCTCGGCATGAGGACAGCCATAACAATGGACATGATCACCATGACCACAATCAGCTCCAGCAGAGTAAATCCGTTTTGGCCGGCAGAATTTTTCAGTTTTTTTTTATTCTGAAAATCCATGTCCGTCTCCTTATTTGCCGGAACCGGAAACAACCCTTCTTTTCAGGATATAACCGACGTCCGGAGAATAGGTGATCAACTCCCAGCCCTCTTTTCCATACGGAGCGAGGTTCGGCTCATACGGATCAAGTTCTGATTTTCCCAACACGTTGGGAACTATAATTTTGTATTCCCACTTGGCATTGGCAAAAGAATCCAGCTTGGCCTCGATTCTGACAAGATCATCATGCAGGGTCTGTAGCGGAGCGAGTATTTTCTCGAAATTTTCACCGGAAGAGGTTCTGGAATCGGAGTCCGCGGAGAAAGCAGGACACGGTCCAACCATTAGACACAACAGCAAAACGGCCCACAGCCCGAACCTAGGAACAGAACAAGAACAGAAAAGATTAATTCCGCAATTACAATTCACCATTCCCCCCTTCTTTAATACACTTACTATAGCTATATGGTATTAAACATTTTTTGTCCACGGACATCTAAAATTAATGGACTACTTCTGACTATAACAACCTCACCACGCAAGTGTAATATTCAAGACGGACAGATAAAAAGCATTCTATACCTTGACACAAGCAGGACCATATTGTTTTATAGTAGTGTTATTTTTTTAGTCCTTCCACATTTCACATGAGGGGTCCGCATGAGAACCAACGCAATTAAAAACAAACCGACTTTTCTAACCATCTGTATTTTTGTTCTTTGTTGCATTACCGAATATGCTCCGGCCGATACCAGCCAGTATCTATGTCAGGATTCCGGGGACAGTTCATGCACCGCGATAACCATGGCTCTCGGGCCCTGCGGCACCAATACATGGACCAATACGGTGACCTATTCCGCTGTAAACGGAAACTCTACCGAAAAAGTTTTTTCTATAAATAATAAACACTCGGGAGCAGTTACAAAATATATGAAACAGAATGTGGTCTGGAAAGTGGATGTGGAAAATACCCATTTCAATCAGACACTGACTACATATATAAAGGTAAACTCTTCAGGGTGGGAATATGCGAACGGATGCAGCAAAACATCTACCAAAAAAGGGTGCGAAGCAGCTATGCTCTTTCCTTCGCCGGGAACGAACTTAAGCCCCGGCTGCCAGATGACCAAATACACTCCATCAGGGCCACCGGCTCCATCGGGAGGCGTCTGTGGTGATAACACGAAAACAACCACATGGCAGAAGCGTATTACTATCCATAACAACTGCATGGATACCGCTTATATCGTGCTCACCCCCCCTACGGCAGAGAACAAGCAGCAGTACTACAACGCAAATCTTTGGAATAAAACAGCCGAAAAAGCCGGCATGGAAAATATGTATGCCAACCCGCAGAACAAAACTTCAGCACTATTGTTCCGCTCGGAAATCACATACGGGGAAGACTTGGTTCTTCCGGTTCCTGACGGGGGGATAGCCTCGGCCAACTTTGGAATATTGCTCGGCTGTGAAACTCCTCCTTCCGAAGGCGGCTGGCCCGGAAACTGTGTTATCGGCGGAGTGCCGGGACACGCAAGTTCAGGGGTGGGAACCGTATTTGAATATTCAGCGGGTTGCGCATACACCGGGACCGATAGAAATAAGTGCACAGTCAATCCGTCTGACGGCACATGCATGGGCGCGACAGACTATTTTGACCTGAGTATGGTTTCAGGATTCAACGTCCCCATGTCCATGACAATCGATGATCAGGGTAATGACTGCAACTTCACGGAAATGTCCGCGATTACCGACCTGTACGATTGCCCCACTGAGGATCTGACAACAATTGCAGGCAACTCGACTCTATATAAAAATTCTATGCTCAAAACAGGTGTAAACCTGCAAGTCACCAACAATGAAAGAGGTCTGGCCGGCTGCATGGCCCCGGAACAATGGCTTGAGCCTCCGGGAGGTCAAGGGAAAGACAAAAACACTAACACTGTAGCTGCCAGCGGAGGTATAACTACATCTCCACCGAATATATCCGACTGGTACGCCTGCAACGTAATGAAGGCCAAGGGTGCTGATAAAGACCCGCAAACCTGCCTGACCCCGGGCTGCGGCGGCCCGCAATGCGCGGTAGGTCCTCTGGGCAAACCCGGCCAGTATGACATGGTCTCCCTCTCAAAGGGCAAGGGAAAACCTTACACCAACTATGTAAAATATATTAAAGCCGTCGGCTCAGACGCATACGCATGGCAGTTCAACGATGACGCTTCCACCGCTATCTGCAAAAAGGCCGGTACCAGCGTCACGGTAACACTTTGCCCCGGCAAGACGGGACAGCAGCCATACAAACAGCAGAAATGGGCTTATTCCGAAGGTAAATGTCAGGTCGATTCCGGTGAGGGGGCTTACAATACTCTCCTTGCCTGCATGACGCACAACTTCGACTACAAATGCAAGCCGGAACCGGTAAAAAAATTAAACGCCAAAACCGGAGAGGCTGTCACCGCTCAGCTCAATTATTGCAAACCGGTACCCAAGGGGCAGGGAGTTTCGTATGAGGTATGCACGAAAAACAACTCGCAATACTGCCAGCAGACAGGAAACACACCGCAGAAATAGACACTCCTGACTGCAAGGGTAAATAAACTAAGCGTGGTTGATAAATGGTTCATGCGAACCTTATCAACCACGCTTTTTTATAAGCAAAGTTAATTCTATAAGGACAGATGCACCTTAATTATGCACCGGCCAGCACGTGCTCTTTGGTAACAAAGCAGGTAAAAGTTCCGCTGAAGACAACAGCCTCACCGCAGAAAACTTCCACTTTTACAATATGCTTTCGTCCGTCCTTTTCCTGCTCGTTGGCCTTGGCGATCAGAACATCACCAACCTTGGACGGCTTCAAAAAACGGCTCTCCGCTCCCGCCAGCACTACATTGGGATGATTGACAGCCAGCATCGCGGCGTAATCGGCCATACCGAAGATAAAACCGCCGTGAACCAGACCGCTGGCATCGGCAACCATATTCGGGGTACAGGTAAGACGCACTTCGCTGCATCCATCTGCCACAGCAACAGGTTCGCCACACAAGGAACGGTCTATTTTTTCATGTGTACTAATATCCATATTTTTCTCCATCCTGATATTACTTGAAGTTTGCACAGTCCGTTGCGAAGATTATACAACCCCTGCCCCGGACAAATCCAGCTATAAACGGAAAATTCGATAATTTCGATGATTACCTGTTCAAAAACTATAGTACCGGATTTTCCCGCCCTGCCGCCCGTTTTCATCCGAACCGGAGACTGAGATATAGACAGAACCCTTTTCTATAAGGCACATATATTGCTTGTAATGAGGCGACATTAAATTCATTAACCACTAAGCTCTTAAGGTTGAACGATGAAAGGGATCCGAATTAAAATCATAATATTTTTCGTCGCGTATTTAAGCTTTATAGCCCTTAATACAGGGATGTTCTGGTGGAATGTTGTCTCATTACGGGATCGTTTGATCGTCATGGATAACTTCCATGAATTGCTTTCGGACATTCTTGAGATACGGCGCTATGAAAAGAACTTCATGTTTTATCCCGAACCGGGAAGCCTTAAAGAGGTTGTGATCTATCTGGACAAAGCTGAAAATGATGCCGCCCAGTTAAAAAACAAAATCGAAGAAATAGCCGGCCCCGTGGAATATCAAGCCTTCATGAAAAACATGAACGACTATAAGATGCAGCTTAGCCTGCTCGCGGATGGCGCTCCCGGAGATCTGGTAAAAACCCGTACTCTGGGCAGCAGTATGGTGCAAAAGGCCCAGAATCTTCTCACCCTGAAGAAAAAGCGAATTCACGATGCATTAATACGAATTCAATATATTCCAATGGCCGTGATGGTCTCGCTGGCGATGCTCATCACAGTAATCTTTTACTGGCAGACCAAAAAGGTCTTCGGCAGGCTCGGTTATGTACAGCAGGCTGCTGAAGGTGTTGCCCGCGGCGATTACGATACTATTAATAAAATTAGAAGTGATGATGAAATCTCACGCCTCATGCGTTCAGCTTTCAGTAATATGGCCGCCGAGCTTGAATCACGCCAGCACCAGCTGATAGAATCACGAAAATTGATTTCCATCGGAACTCTCGCCTCAGGGATCGCCCATGAGCTCAATAATCCCCTCAATAATGTATCGCTGACGGCGGATACCATGCTTGAGGAATTCGAGGATCTTGAGCAGGACGAAGCCAAGGAGATGCTGAACGATATTATCAATGAAATAGGTCGGGCCAGCCTCGTAGTGAAAAACCTGCTTGATTTTTCAAGGGAAGGTGAACACCTGATGTGCAGCATCAGTGTTACAAAACTGATTAATGAAACCAGCAAACTAGTGGCCAATCAGCTTAAACTTGATAAAATCAGTATGCGAACCGACATCCCGGAAGATATCCCGAACATCAAAGGCGACCTGAACTCGCTGCAGCAGGTGTTCATCAACCTGATCATTAACGCCGACCATGCCATGACCGAAGGCGGCTCCCTGAGCATCTCCGTGCGCAGTACTTCCAAAGGATTTGTCCGGTTTGACGTGGCTGACAACGGATGCGGAATGACCGAGGAAACCATCGAGCGTATTTTCGACCCGTTCTTCACCACCAAGCCGGTAGGGAAAGGCACCGGACTGGGCTTGTCAATAATATATGGAATTATTAAGAAACACGGAGGCTATATAGAAGTTCAGAGCGAACTTGATGAAGGCACCACTTTTTCCATTTACCTGCCGGAACAAAAGGAAGAGGATATTTATAATGACCAAATTTCGGGCAGCTGTAATTGATGACGAAGCCCATACTGCTAAACTGGTTGCGAGAGCTTTAACTAAACAGGGTTTTGAGACCGAAACATTCGCGCTCGGACATCCTTTTCTCAACCGCATGACCGAAAAGCCTTTCCAGCTGGTTTTCATAGATTTAAAACTGCCGGATATGGACGGGATGACTATCCTCAACTTCGTAAAAAAAGGGTTTGAGGACGTTGAAGCAGTCATCATTACCGGGCACGGCTCTATTCCGTCTGCTGTGGAGGCAACAGGCAAAGGAGCTGTAAGCTACATAGTCAAACCCTTTCGCATACAGGAAGTTAAAGCCATAGCGCAGGCGGCAATGGAAAAGCTGCAACTCAAGGACGAAAACCGCCGCCTGAAAGAAAGCCTGAGTGACGTGATGCCGTTCGATAATTTCATCGGCAACAGTAAAGTCATGCAGGACCTTTTTGCGATGATACGCAAAGTAGCCAAGGTAAATTGCAATGTGCTTTTACAGGCAGATACGGGAACCGGTAAGGAAAGAGCGGCATGCGCCATTCACGACCTAAGCCCCAGACGCAACAAAACATTCGTCTCCTTCAACTGCGGCGGATTCACGGAAGAACTGATTTCAAGTGAGCTTTTCGGGCACGAGAAAGGAGCCTTTACTGGTGCTTCCGCGACCAAAATAGGGTTGCTTGAATCCGCTGACGGCGGAACTGTCTTCCTTGATGAGATAGGCGAGATGCCCCTCAATATGCAGGTCAAGCTGCTTCATGTAATTCAGGAGCGCCAGATCATGCGCGTGGGGGGAACAAAACCGATTTCGCTTGATATACGCATTATCGCGGCCACCAACCGCGACCTGTATAAAGCTATGGATACCGGGGAATTTCGTGAAGACCTTTTCTACCGCCTCAACGTGGTGATGATTTACCTGCCCCGTCTGACAGAACGCCGGGACGATATCCCGCTGCTTTCCAACTACTTCCTCAAAACATTCAACAACAGGTTCGGAAAATCAGTAACGGGAATATCCCCGCAGGCAATGGAAGTCCTTACTAATTACAATTTTCCCGGCAATGTGCGCGAGCTCGAAAACATCATCCAAAGGGCCGTAGCCCTTGCTGAAGGGGAAACTATCGGGATACGGGAACTTCCGCCGGACCTCCTTAATCTGGCCTTCAGTGCTTTCGGCGCCACCGGGCTTCTTTCTCTTGAAGAGGTCGAGCGCCGCCACATAAAACATGTACTTGAAGCAACCGGGTATAATAAACACCTAAGCAGCCATATACTGGGACTCCCGAGGACTACTCTCTGGCGCCGTATGAAAAAATACAACCTTGATACCGAGGAAACTGAATAGTTTTTATCTACCTGATTTAATGCATTAAATTACAAATTAATATAATTTTATTCAAAAGCGCCAGCACGGACTTCCGGGCTGGCGCTTTTCTTTGTTTCATTTTGGAACAAAGTCCCTTTAAAAGCACTTTTATCCCCACCCCCATATCAAAAATTCCTGTTCCAATATGAAACAGACGCATGTCATTTATAAACTGAATCCGTTCCATAAGCTTAAGCAATAAACAACATTTGCCTGATTTTAGCCACGAAAAGCTATGCTCGAAGAGCATCCCTAATTGCGTCTCACAGTACTCCTTTCGTTTCATATTGGAACAGTCTCATGCCAATTATAAGATCTGTCTTAACCGCTAAAAGTTAAAAACAGCATAATTACGGGGTTCTATGTGAGGAATGTCACAAACAGCTTTGGCATTGGGTTTGCTCTTAAGGGAGCAAGGAAGAGATATGAATAACGTACTTATAGCTGTCGACACATCTGAATACAGTTTCTGGCTCGCATATTACGCCATCGGCTTGAGCAAGAGAATATACATGAATGTCTCCATACTTATGGTTGACGATGAAGAATTTCGGAGCAGACCAAGAAACAATGAAGAATGGATCGGACTGCCGGAAAAAAAGCTGGAGTCGCTTCTGGCCGAAGACCATTCAGAGAGATCTCATATCAATTTTTATTTCACCAAAGGTAAATTTGAAGATGAGGTTATTCAATTCATCCTTGAAAACAAAATCACGACTCTTTTTGTCGGACAGCCGGAACCACGCGGGGCGAAGCAGGAAATTAAGTTTGTCGAACAACTGGAGAGAATCGGCAAAAAAACGGACTGCCATATAGAAGTCGTCCAAAAGGTCTCAGCATACGACCATCGCTGATTTTAACTGCAACTGCATCTGACGGTTGCGGAAAAATATGAAGAAAAGCTCGGAGAATCGGTTGAACCTCTATCCGGACCTACGAGTAAAGTGCAACTAAACAAACAAGGAGTTCTTTAATGTGGCATATGTATTTACCCATTGCCGGAAACAGCGTTAACGTAGTCGTCATCTTCATGTTGGGCGGACTGGTTGGCCTGCTTTCGGGGATCTTCGGTGTCGGGGGAGGGTTCTTGATGACTCCTCTGCTGATTATGTTCGGTATTCCGCCGACGGTTGCGGCTGCATCTGATTCAAACCAGATTGTAGGGGCTTCAACTTCCGGCTGTCTTGCTCACTACAAACTCGGAAATGTTGACTTTAAGATGGGTATCCTACTCCTTATAGGTGGGGTTCTCGGCGGCTTCGTAGGTGTTCAGGCTATCAAAGTACTGCGCGCCATGGGTAATGCCGATTTTCTTATCAACGTTACCTATGTACTGATGCTTGGCGGAGTCGGATCATATATGATGATCGAAAGCCTTCAGAGTCTGCGCAAAGAGAAGACTGCTGCCGTACAGGAGACTCCTAAAAAGAAATCCCGCTATGCAAAGATGCTTGAAAGCCTCCCTTTTCAGACTGATTTTGAAAAGTCAGGTGTTCGCCTCTCCATCCTTATGCCGCTGGTCCTCGGTTCCCTTGTCGGTATTCTGGCCGCCATTATGGGTGTAGGCGGAGGCTTTATCATGGTTCCGATCATGGTTTACCTGCTGCGTATGCCTATGCATGTTGTTGTAGGAACAAGTCTTTTCCAGATATTATTTACCTGTATCAACGTTACCATTCTGCAATCATACACCAACCATACTGTCGACTTCGTGCTGGCCCTGCTGCTCTTGGTCGGTTCAACTATCGGAGCCCAGTTCGGCACTAAAATAAGCAAAAAGCTGAAAGGCGAACAGCTTAAAATCCTGCTGGCGACTCTCGTTCTGGCCGTTATGGTCAAAATGCTTCTCAGCTTGCTGCTCACTCCTGATGTGCTGCTGGCTTACGCAGGAGGACATTAGAAATGAATAAAGCAACAACACTTGTCATCACCCTGATTTCCATGCTGCTTTCGTGCACAATGGCACTCGCCGCTGAAGATATAACTGTGCAGGCAAATCCCGGCCATCTCACAATCGGAACAACCTATGACGGAACTTCCCTTGAACTGAGCGGAACCATCCCCGAGGGCAGCGCCGCAGTGATCAGGATTACCGGCGAGCACAAAGACACCCACTTCAAGAAAAAAGGTAAGGCTCTCGGATTCCTATGGATGAACCTCGGATCTGTAGAACTTCATGATATACCGAACCTGTTCCTGCTCGGAACAGACTCCGAAACTTACGCTTCCGGCGGCCCGGAATGGGAAAAGCTCAATCTTGGCTTTCATTCGGTAAAAGGCGAGACAGACCAGTTGATCTTCGATGAGTTTATTAAACTTGTCAGCCATGAGGGTTTGTATGATATACAAGAAGGTGTTGTAACATATAGCGATGCCGGTAACGGAATGAGGCACTACACGGCCAAAATGGCCATGCCGTCATCCCTTAAAAAGGGTGAATACACTGTAGAAGTTGCAGCTGTACGCAACGGAAAGGTTCTCGGCAGATCTTCCAGAATAGTCACTGCTGATCTGGCTGGATTTCCGGCTTTCCTTTCTTCAATTGCGTTCGGGCATGAAATTACCTACGGCGTTTCCGCAGTTATCATCGCAATTCTGGCCGGCTTGTTAATGACCCTGATTTTCAGGGAAAAAGGTGGAGTCCATTAGGACTCAAGGTCGTAATTATGAATCGGTTGTTTAATTCCATACGCTCACTTTTGAAGGGAAGGCATAAGAAAAGGCCTCGCTCTTTTGCCGATCTCTTCACCAGTTTTAATTCCGTACTGGAATTAAACAACCGAATTCTTACCGGAATAGCATCCATGCACAGTAAGCTCGGCGGGGATTATATTTTTGATATCCAGTATCTGCGCATGGCTTCTCAAGACATGGAAGATCTGGTCCGTAAGCTTATCGATGCTCTTGATTCCATGACCCCCGGTAAATATGTCGGATTGTACAGCTCCCTGAGACAAATCTGCCGGAACATCAAAAAAGAACTTTCAGGCAGCCCGGTCATCCCGAACAGGCTGATGGTTTCTTTCAGCGAAACAACCCCTAGAGACTATGATCTGGTCGGGGCCAAAAGCTATAATCTGGCGCGTACAGCAAATCTTTTAGGAATCCGCACTCCCGAAGGAATTTCCATCACCACCCGTGCCTGTAAAGAGTATATGGAATTCAACGGGCTGAATGACATCATTTCCGCCATAAAGCATGAAAGCATGAATGGCGGAAAACCTCTTGATCAGGCTTCAAAGGAAATCTCCGATCTGATTCTTGCCGGGACCATTCCTCCCGAAGTCCGCAAAGCCCTGAATGCGGTAAGAGAACAGCTTTCCAGTAAATCCGAGAAAGGAATGGGTCTGGCTGTCCGCAGCAGCGCGTGGGGGGAAGACGGCTCCTATTCTTTTGCCGGGATTTATGAAAGCCTGATCAATGTGCCGCCGGAGAACCTGCATGAGGCATATCTGACCGTGCTGGCCGCCATTTATTCAACCGGAGCCATCCGGTACCGCCGCAGGCTGAATTACAAAACAAGGGAAACCTTGATGGCCGTGTCTTTTCAGACAATGGTCAATGCAAAATGCAGTGGCGTGGTTTACACTCTTTCGCCTACCTCCCCTAGCGATAACACTGTCATTATCAGTTCGGCATGGGGACTCGGGTCTTCCGTTGTCGGCGGTGAATCGGCAACCGACCAGTTCACCGTGTCCCGTGAAGAACCATATAAACAATTGAGTATTTCCATCCAGCGCAAAGAAACGGCATTGGGTTTAAATCCCAAGGGATCAGGTACGGTGGAGGAAAATGTTCCCGGCCATCTGCAAACCCAGTCCAGCCTTACTTCCGAAGAGATAACCCAACTGGTAAAAACCGCTCTTCGTATGGAACGTTATTTCAAAAAGCCTCAGGACATAGAATTCGCTTTTGACCATGACGGTTCGCTTATCATCCTGCAAAGCCGTCCGCTGCAGGTTCAATCCCAGAGCTATGAGCAGTCCTCTTCATTGATTGAAGAATTGGACAACCGCGAAAAAATTATTTCCGGCGTAGGCGAAGTGGCGCAGCAGGGGATCGCATCGGGTGAGGTCTTCGTGGCTCAGAATGATGCGAGCTTAAAGGATTTCCCGGACGGAGCGATTCTGGTTGTAAAGCATTCTTCCCCCTCATTTGCCGCTATCCTGCCCCATGCGGCCGGACTGATCACTGACGTGGGCTCCCCGCTGGGACATCTGGCGACAATCGCCCGGGAATATCGTGTACCGGCCTTATTGAATACTGGAAACGCCACCGATGTCCTGAGCACTGGTCAGATCATCACCCTCGATGCCGAGCAGAAAAACATTTATGCCGGAATCGTTCAGGAATTACATATTTATCAGGCTAAACGGGAAAACTTGGATGAGACGTATGAATACCGTCTGCTGCGCAGAATTCTCCGGCAGATAGAGCCGCTGAATCTATTCGATCCTTCGGACAGCAATTTCACCCCCAAAGGCTGTGAAACACTGCATGACATCACCCGTTTTGTGCACGAGAAGGCCGTGGAAGAGCTCATTGAAATCAACATCAGTTCTTCCCTTGATCTCTCTTCTCCAAATGGGAAACTTAAGCTTCCTGTTCCGCTGGATATGACCGTCATTGATATCGGAGGAGGACTAAACGACATTGATTCCGGGATAGCTGCGGAAATCTCAAAACACAAAACAATCGAGCAGGAACAGGTGGAATCAGCTCCCATGGCAGCCTTCATCGAAGGTGTCACCATGGCTGGAGTCTGGCAGTCGTCTCCTGTTCCCGTTGATTTTTCCAGTTTTATGTCCAGCATGACCAGAACCATTTCTCCGGAACTGGCCTCTGCGCCGAATGTAGGACGCAATCTGGCAGTTATTTCTAATAATTACTCGCACATAAGTCTGCATCTTGGTTATCACTTCACCATAATAAATTGTTTCGTAAGCGATAATCCGGCTGATAATTACGTGTACTTTCGTTTTGCAGGTGGAGTCACCGGTGTCCAAAGACGTTCTCGGCGGGCAAAATTCCTGAGTGAAGTTCTGGCTCATCTGGATTTTTCAATTACCGTGAGAGACGATCTCGTCATAGCGCGCGTGAAAAAAATAAGTGCCGATGAGATATTATACCGCATGAAGGTAATGGGAGTGCTTGTTGCTTACACAAGGCAGCTTGATGTTTCCATGGTCGATGACTCGCAGATAAACAGATATGCACACGATTTTGATAAGTTAATAGCAAATCGCATCCAAACAACAATCGGAGGGTGACTAAATGAACGCCTCACAAAAAACCAGTATTTTAATTCTCGATGACGAGCCTATCGTCAGCAAAAGACTTCATCCCGCGCTTGAGAAAAAGGGTTATGAAGTCGAGAGTTTTACAGATAGCAGCAAAGCCCTTGCAAGGGTCCACGAACGCAATTTCGACATCGTGGTTACTGACCTCAAAATGGATGGAGTGGATGGAATGCAGTTTCTGACTGAGGTAAAAGGCATCTCCCCCGAAACCGAGGTGATAATTATCACAGGATTTGCGACCATGGAAACCGCCAAGGAATCCATACGCAAAGGCATTTTCGACTTTCTCGCCAAACCTTTCAAGCTTGGAGAAATTCAAGAAGTGATCAGGCAGGCTGACGAAAAAATACAAAAAGCTAAACTACAGAAAAAGTCTTAAATTAATTCAGCCATGCATGCGAGGTATACTTATGAATAAAGCGTTAATTCCGGTGGAGATGACCCTGGCATCAAATATCGCCCTACGATATTCCTGCCTCAAATCGAAGGTTCTCAAAATCGGTCTGCAGCCAATACATATAGAGGAGCCTGACAACAAGGCACACTCGTCTGAAACCGGCTGGATCCGTAAATCTTGGGAATCCGGTCTTAAACAGGCCGGAATGGAACAGGTCCGCAGGATTCTCCAGAACGAAGAGCTGGACTGCTTCATCATGCCCCAGCCCATCATAAAAGTAGGGGACCGGGAAGACCTGCTGTTACAGGAACTCCGAATCGGTGACTATGAACTGTTCATTGAAGGTGAACTTTCAAATTTCAACACTGGCGAGTTCCGTAAAAAACTGCGCTCAAAATTATACAGGAAAATGCCCTGCCCGGTGCTCGTTGTTAAGAACATTATCAAATCCGACCGGGTGGCGATGGTTGTTGATTCAAGAACAGATCTTGAAGCCCTGATTCCTCAGTTCTGCGCCCTGCTGCAGGAAAAGAAAATTGATTTCGATCTGTGCGTATACAGTCTGGACGAATTCAGTCAGGAACTTCAGCCCGAAGATATAATTCAGAAAGCCACAAAAATACTCGCCGAGAACGGCCTGACTCCGCAGAGATCTTTTACCCTGCTTACCGCTCCTGAAAAAGCGGCTCTTTCGCTTCAGGAATACGGTATGATAGCTTCCGCTGTGGACCGAAATTCCACGCGCAAATCACCCCTTATTGAAGTTCTGGCCCGGGTTTCCTGTCCTTTGCTCCTGTGCTGGACCTACACTGCCGGGAGGGCATAATGAAAATTCTGATTCCTGTAGATGAAAACACATACAGTATGTACGCCATCCGTCATGCGGCGCGGCTGGCCCGGAATACCTGGCCCGATCTGGCCCTGCTTGCCATCGATAAAAAAGGACTGCTGCCGGGAAAAGAACCGGATTTTTCCGATTCCAATCCCAAAGTGCGGATGCTGCACAACTACTGCAAAGATATGCTGGCACTTCTCGGTTCAAGCTCTGAACTCTATGTAAAGGAAGGCGAACCGTTCCAAATGAAGGGACATGGTCGGCAGCTGGCTGAGGAAGAACATACAGGACGGAAAAAATTGCAGTTACATGTACGTAACGCCTCACCGGTAAAAGCAATTCTCGAAGAAGCCGAGGACGATGACAGCGATCTTATCATCATGGGTTGCAGCCGCAGCGGTTCCGCCTGGGAATCTTCCCCGCATGCTCCTGGAAAAGTGGCGGACCGGGCAGAGTGTCCGGTTCTGGTCATCAAGGATGAGCATCCCGTTTCAAAGGTCGTCTGCTGTCTGGATCATGCTCATGTCACGCAGGAATCTCTTGAGATGATCAATCAGCTGGTCACATTTTATAATGCCGAACTCGAAATAGTCGGCATACTTAAACATTCTCAACTCAAGAGTGAAGTTGAACAGCAAATGGGCGAAGTGCTGGATTACTACCTCAAGCATAATATTCGCGCTCTGGTCAGGGTTGTCGATGAAGAATCACTTGAGGCATTCATATCTTCTGGAACTCAAAGAGACTTGATGGCTGTTTGGCTCAGCCCCAAGTCAACGCTTCAGCGTCTCTTTCCCCGAGAGAAAATAGCGACTTTGGTTAACAAGGCGTTGTCTTCTATACTTATCCTGAGATAAATACGGTTAAGGCTAAATTCTTCCTTCCTAGAAAAGTCCAAACCTACCCCTTGAATCAGGATAACTTTGAGTTTCAGTTTCTAAAAGCCCGGTACAATGCTCTCCAGTGCGTTGTTCCGGGCCTTTTACTTTACGGGCTTAATCACAGCTACAAAGTGAGGACCCAAAACTTGCCCCGGTTGCAATAACAGGATACGCAAGGCTGCATCACATGACACCCATAACCAGTCTTACCGCTCCCATGAATAAATCTAATCCTGACTATTGCCACAAACTGGCAGCACAGCTAAGCACCCCCATTTACATTGGCGGAAAAATCATTCCCAACCGCCTCTGGCTTGCGCCCATGGCCGGATTGACCCACAGCGCCTTCCGTCAGGTGCTGAATCACTACGGCTCCTGCGGTCTGGTCTTTACTGAAATGTGCAGCGCCAAGGCCGTCCCGACAGAAAACCCCAAAGTATCCCCAGTATTTAAATGGCATAAATGGGAATTACCCGGACTTGTCTGTCAATTGGCCGGTTCCACGCCGGAAGAGATGGTAATTGCGGCAAAACGGGTGGAACAGGAAGGTTTCTTCGGAGTAGATATCAATATGGGATGCTCGGCGCGTGGAATGATTAAACGCGAGGCGGGAGCTGCACTGCTCAAAACACCGGAAAAAGCCGTGGCCGTGGTGGAAGCTGTACGAGAGGCTGTTTCCATTCCTGTTTTTGTAAAATTTCGCACCGGATGGTCCAAAGAGATCGCCCCGGCAGTCGCGCTTTCCAAAAGGCTTGAAGAGGCAGGGGCCGATTGTCTGGTCTTCCACCCGCGTGTGGCCCCGGACAAGCGTACCCGCCCTCCCTTCATTGATCACATCCGTTCCATCAAGGAAGCGGTAACCATACCCGTTTTCGGAAATGGCGATGTAACAACTCCGCAGCATTGTCAGAATATGCTTGATCGGACAGGCTGCGACGGTGTATCCGTAGGCCGCATGGCAGTGGCTCGTCCGTGGCTCTTTGCCCAGTGGACAAGTGGATTCACACCCGACGAAACAATTTTTCAGGATTATGTACTGCGTCTGGCAGACGCCCTTGAGCAGGATTTTGATCCCATCCGGGGAATCAAACGGTTTAGGCTGTTTATGGCATACTATGCGGCCAATTTCCGATTCGGACACAGCCTTCAGGCCACATTTTCCACAGCAAAAAGTATGGATGATGTCCGGCGCATGGCTAAGGAATATATTAAACCGGGCATGGCCTTAAGCCAGACTCCCAACATGAATTTGTATAGTCCTTGATTGTGATGCCTAAACCGACCATCATGCTTTAGGTCATTCGAAGACGCTCCGCATCGGTAATATAATTCTTCAAGACATTTAACAGGAAACGAATATGAAGAATAAACACATCCTTGTATTGAATCTTCTTTTTGAAGAACACTTAAAAGATAGCTTTGATTGTAGAATCGCAGAAGCTTTTGAACCGATCGAAGTTACATACGATACGGTTCATTTGGAAAACATCGATAAAATAAAAGATTTTACAAGTTATACTCACCTACTGCTCTCAGGCTCCACGGAAAGCGCGACCGCTGAAAACAACTGGTATCAGGATCTGGATTGCATCATCGCGGATTTCATCTCCCAAGAGAAATCAATCCTCGGCATATGTTTCGGGCATCAATTTTTGATCAGGCATATCCTCGGCAAAGACCATGTCCGCAAGTCTCAAACACCGGAAATCGGCTGGACTGAAATAAACCTGTCCGACAATCGAATCCTCAACGGAATCGATTCATTAAAATCTGCGGTTTTTCACTATGACGAGGTGTTTGATCTGGATTCCCGGTTTGAAATAACAGCAGATTCAAAACGGTGTGGAATTCATGGATTTCAGGTTAAAGGAAAATCTATCTGGGGAGTGCAGTTTCATCCCGATTTTATGTACCGTGATATTGATGCCTTTGTTAGCGAGGTAGCTGAAAAAGAAGCCGACTTTGAAGAAATTCACTGTGCGGAGGCTGTTTCCCCTGATGAATTTAAAAAGAATGATCTGATTTTCAAGAACTGGATTGAGATTTCATAGCCTGAAATCAGTTAAAGATAAGACTACAGAAAACGCCTCACAATGGAAGTTCATTGTGAGGCGTTTCTTTATCAATAGAATAAACAGCCAGAATTTAATTACGAATACTTCTTACAATGTTTCAATTCTTAAAGCATTCTTAGTCAATTTCATGTTTTCACGCTTCTCCATGTCGAGAAGTCCCTGAAATACTTCGCGGACATCTTCAGGTATATCATTCTGGACCATCGCTTCATAAGTTTCAAGCAGACACTTATCCAGATCAATGGAGATTTCCATTACCTCTTTAGTCGTCATATCCGGGCCTATTTCTGCGCTGAAAAAAGGAGAAAGGTCGCATTCCTTATGCACATACATAAACCAGGTATTTAAAATGTGTGCGGAAATGTCACTCTCGGATTGATTCATAATAGCGGCAAGACGGTCATGGTGACGACTCATGTAATCCAATAGGAGCTTCACCCGTTCCTTTTCAGCCTTATCCGAAAGTTCCTTATAAAAAGAACCAAGTTTCGCGTGAAAGGCTTTAGTCTGCTCGATCACATCTTTTGCGGTCTGGACATTTGCCATCATATCGATACTCCTGACCGCTGTTACAGCGGCTTTAGGGATGAATGTTTACTATCTACAGGCTTCTTATCAAAATCGTATTTACCGCACCTGCAACCGGAGCCGTCTCCAGCCTGAATGGAACCCTGGCAGGAGCCGCGAATGCAGTTTCGTTTAAAGATCACCCCGATAGCCAATGCCAAGAAAACAAGGCCGAAAACACCTGCTGCCATCAATACCGTTTCCATGGAATATCTCCTTAATTCATTTTTTCGTGTTGGGGGAAATCACCGGTGGCAATCTCTGATAATCCATCCGGCGTTTTCACAATGAAAAAGGCGGACAGGTTACATTCCTTGGCCAGTGCGATTCCTTTTTCCGGGCCGAGCACTGTCAGGCCTGTGGCAAAAGCATCGGCACGGGTACAGGTTTCATCCACAACACTTACCGAGACGAGCGTATGCGAAATAGGCCGCCCGGTACCGGGATCAATTATATGTGAATATCTTTTACCATCTATCTCGTAATAGTTGCGGTAATCGCCGGATGTAGCCATAGCTTTACCGGAAAGACTGATCAAAGCCTGTACGGAGCGTTCCATACTCACCGGTTTTTCAACTGCGATACGCCACGGCAAATTTCCCGGCTTCGTTCCTGCGGTCCTTATTTCTCCACCGATCTCAACCATGAAGCTGGATATGCCTCTATTTTTCAGCCAGTTGCTGACTGCGTCCACGCAATAACCTTTGGCAATTGCCGCTAGATCGAGCGTGATGCCCGGTTTTAATTTTTTAAGGGCAGGAGGATCTAAGCGGACCTCAATTTTGTCCGACCCGACATTAGCCTGCGCCTCTTTTATTTCAGCTTCGGTGGGAATAATCTCGGGCCTTTTATCGGGACCGAATCCCCAAAGATTAACCAGCGGTGCTACGGTGATATCAAAGGCCCCTTCGGTTATCTGATTCACCGCTTTGGCCGTATGTACCACCCCGGCCAATTCTTTGGACACGGAAAACCAGTCGTTCTTGCGGTAAGCATTAAAACGGGAGAGTTCGGAATCATATTTAAACAGGGACATAACCGAATTGACTTCCGCCACAACCTGCTCAACTCCTTTGTGCAGATCTTCAGCTGAAATATTTTTCGGCAAACCATAAGCAATAACGGAATAAGTGGTGCCTATGGCCCTGCCCTGAATACGGACAGGTTCAGAAGAACTCCCGCATCCGCTGAGCACAAATGCCATGCAAAGCAACTGGATCAAAAATCCATTAACTCCAGTCAACAAACCTGAAAACCGCTTCATACCGTTATCCTTACCTTCAATTCAATTCTTGCATGCCCCCTGCCGGGGAGTTTTCCCCGGCAGGAGACACCTTTTCAACAAACAGCCACAACCGGCCTATCCGCCGAAGTTGTCATACATGATGTTCTCTTTCTCCACACCCTGATCCATAAGCATATTTTCCACTGCGGAGGCCATCATCGGCGGACCGCACATGTAGAACTCACAATCTTCAGGTGCAGGATGATCCTTGATGTAATTATCATAAAGGACCTGATGGATAAATCCAGTGAACCCAGTCCAGTTGTCTTCGGGCTGCGGGTCGGACAGGGCTACATGCCAACTGAAGTTGGGGCATTCTTCAGCCAGTTTATCGAACTCATCCACATAGAACATTTCCTGCAGGCTGCGTGCTCCGTACCAGTAGCTGACCTTGCGCTTTGTGCTTAGCCGCTTGAGCTGATCGAAGATATGGGAACGCATGGGAGCCATACCCGCACCTCCGCCGATAAAAATCATTTCGGCATCGGTATCACGGGCGAAGAACTCGCCGTACGGACCGGAGATAGTAACTTTATCTCCGGGTTTAAGGCTATAGATAAATGATGACATCTGCCCGGGAGGGGCATCGGGAGCAAACGGAGGTGGCGGGCAGACACGCACATTAAGCATGATAATACCCTTTTCCTCTGGATAGTTGGCCATGGAATAGGCCCTCACGATGGGTTCTTTTACCACCGAAGTGTATCTCCAGAGATCAAATTTATCCCAGTCAGCCTTGAATTTATCGCCAACATCAAAATTCTTGTAATTGACGGTATGGGCCGGGGCTTCAATCTGAATATAACCACCCGCACGGAAGTCCACATTCTCACCTTCAGGAAGCTGAAGAGTGAGTTCCTTGATAAAGGTCGCACGCGGGATATTGGATTTAACCGTACATTCCCACTTCTTGATATCAAAGATTTCGGCCGGGACTTCGATCTTCATATCCTGTTTAACATTGACCTGACAGGCAAGGCGGACACCTTCGCGGGCCTCACGTTTGCTTACATGGGAGGTTTCTGTGGGCAGAATGTCTCCACCGCCTTCAAAAACCTTACATTTACATTGCCCGCATGAACCACCGCCACCGCAGGCTGAAGGAACATAGATTTCCTTTTCCGCCAACGCGCCGAGCAGTTTGGTTCCGGGACGAACTTCAATTGTTTTTTCCGGATCATCGTTGATTTCAATGTTCACCTCTCCGCTCGGGACAAGCTTGGCCCGGGCCAGAAGGATGAACACACACAACGCGAGTACCACGCCGGTAAACATCACAACACCGAGAATTATCTCAACCATGGTTATTCCCCACAGTTTAACGGTTCTTATATCTGCGGACGCATAAGGCGTCCGTCCTGCCTACATCTGGATTCCGGAGAAGGACAGGAATCCGAAGGACATCAGGCCGACCACTATGAAAGTGATCCCCAGTCCCTGAAGTCCTTCCGGCACATCCGAGTACTTCATCTTCTCGCGAATACCCGCCAGAAGCACGATGGCCAGTGCCCAACCGACACCGGAACCGAAACCGAAGGTAACGGCTTCCGCGAAGTTGTAATCACGCTCCACCATAAAGAGGGAGGCACCGAGAATGGCGCAGTTAACAGTGATCAGCGGCAGGAAAATCCCCAGCGCGTTATAAAGCGACGGCACATACTTATCGAGGGTCATTTCCAGAATCTGAACAATCGCCGCGATAACGCCGATGTAGGAAATCAGACCAACGAAGGTGAGATCAGTATCGCCGAAACCGGCCCAAGCCAACGCACCTTCACGCAGAAAGTAGTTGTAGAGCAGGTTATTGACCGGAACAGTAATGGTCATGACCACTACCACAGCCACGCCAAGGCCCAGTGCGGTAGCTACTTTCTTGGATACGGCCAGGTAGGTGCACATCCCCAGAAAGAAGGCCAACGCCATATTTTCGATAAAAATCGATTTGACGAATATATTAAGCAGATGTTCCACGCTTCACTCCTTGGCTAGCGTTTGTTCTTACGCTTTTCGTAGACGTTTACCGACCAGATAAGCAGTCCGATGATAAAGAATGCGCTTGGCGGCAGGAGCATCAGCCCGTTGGGTTCGTACCACCCGCCTTCGGAAGTCAGCTTTAAAATGCTGAGACCGAAAATCTTTCCCGAGCCTAAGAATTCGCGCAGGAACGCGACTGTGAGCAGCACAAGTCCGTACCCGAGACCGTTACCGATACCGTCAGCGAGACTCATTTTTGGAGAGTTCTGCATGGCAAATGCTTCCGCACGGCCCATAACGATGCAGTTGGTTATGATCAGTCCGACGAAGACCGAGAGCTGCTTGCTGATTCCGTAAGCGAAAGCTTTCAGGAACTGGTCAACAATGATTACCAGCGTCGCGATAATGGTCATCATGACGATGATGCGGATACTGGACGGTATATGCTGCCGGATGGAGCTGACCGATACGTTGGATGCCGCGGTAACGAACATTACGGCGAGACTCATTACAAAAGCGGTTTCCAGCTTGGTGGTAACCGCCAGAGCTGAGCAGATACCGAGAATCTGAACCGCGATGGGGTTGTCCTCCAGAAGCGGCTTTAGCATTACTTCTCTGAACTTAGCCATTATGTTCACCTCTCTCTTTTGCAATTCGCTTGAGGTAAGGCTCGAATCCACCCTCGCCCAGCCAGTAACGCACCAGATTGGTCACGCCGCGGGAAGTAAGGGTAGCCCCGGCCAGTCCATCAACTTTGTAGGCGGCTTTCGGGTCCTCGGCATTAACCGATCCTTTGATTACATCAATGACCGGCTCGCCCTTTGCGTTGTAGATTTTTTTATTCACCCACTGGGCCTTCCAGTCCTGGTTATCCACTTCCCCGCCAAGGCCGGGAGTTTCGGCATGTTCATAAAAGCCGAAGTTCTTGACCGTGTTCAGATCCGGATCCAGAGCTATGAAGCCATACATAGTCGACCAAAGTCCCTTCCCGTAAACGGGCAGGATCACGCGTTTCAGGCTGTTTCCATCTTTGAGCAGGTAGACATTGGCGAGCTTGGCATGGTGCCCGATACCCGCCTGATCTTCTGCGGAAGGAATGGTGACACTTAAGTTCGGGTCCTTAGCCGCTTTGCGCTGATCATAATTGGCAGCGTCCATATCGACGTATTTTCCGGTCGCCAGATCGACAACCTTGGCTTCTATCTGTTTATAAAGTTCATCCACAGGAACATCTTCATTATAGATGCCCGCGGCCTTGAGAATATTTTCCTTGCGCTCGAGAACCTTGTTCTCCTGCTGAATGGATTTGAGGCCCACAGCTGCAGCCGAAACAAGCAGCGAGCAGACCAGGCACAGGGAAAACGCCACAGTAAATACTTTTTTTGTGGAATCGTTAGACACTGCGCACCGTCCTCCGCTTGATGTTGGCCCGCATCACGAGATTATCAATGAACGGGGCACACACGTTACCGAACAGAATCGCCAGCATGACTCCTTCAGGATAGGCCGGATTGACCGTGCGGATCAGGACAATCATGATTCCGATAAGCGAACCGTAATAAAATTGTCCTTTATGAGTCATTGACGAGGAAACCGGGTCGGTTGCCATATAAACCATACCGAAAGCCAGTCCTCCCATAACCAGATGCCAGAGCGGGCTGACAGTCATCATGGGATTGGTTCCGCTGCTTACCGCGTTGAAGATGATGGCCACCGAAAAGGCACCAGCCAGCAGGGAGACCATAATCCGCCATGAGGCAATACCGGCAATGACCAGCACTATTCCGCCGATAAGACAGGCCAGAGTTGAAGTCTCACCCAAAGATCCGGGTATGGTTCCGATGAAGCAGTCCCACCATGAATATTTGGCCATTACCGCTTTAATTCCTCCTTCAGCGGCCAGAGCCAGCGGTGTTGCGCCGGAGAAACCGTCTACCGGAACCCAGACGCTATTGCCTGAGATATGTGCCGGATATGCGAAGAAGAGAAAGGCGCGGGCCAGAAGAGCCGGGTTGAGGATGTTCTTACCTGTTCCGCCGAAGATTTCCTTACCGATCACCACGCCGAAGCTTGTTGCCAGAGCGACCTGCCAGAGCGGAATGTGAGGAGGAACGATAAGCGGAATGAGCGAACCGGTAACCAGAAAGCCTTCGTTGATTTCATGTTTGCGAACGACCGCGAAAAGGGTTTCCCAGAATCCTCCAGCGATATTGCAAACGATATAAATAGGTAAAAAGTAAAGCGCGCCCAGCAGAATGTTGGCCCCGAAACTTTCGGGATTGGCACTCAGGCCTAGTCCGCTCATCACGCTCCACCGCCAGCCTGTTCCCACCTCGAGACCCATGGATGCCAGCGCTGAATTAGCCTGAAAGCCTGTGTTCCACATAGCCATGTAGAAACAGGGAATCAGGGCAAAAACGACCATAATCATGACCCTTTTCAGGTCTATGGCGTCGTGCACGTGGGGCGAGCCAGAGCTGGTCTCTGTCGGTGAGTATAAAAAGGTGTCCACCATCTCGTAGACCGGGTAATACTTTTTGTATTTCCCGTCTCCGGTTACGGCACCATGCATTTTATCAAGCAATTTTCTCATATGCCTTACCCTTCCTTCTCAATTTGGGTGAGGACTTCGCGCAACATGAGCCCGAAATCATTCTTGCCGCAATCCACGAAGGACATAAGGGCGAGGTCTTCCTCATCCAGCTCCAGACAGCCAAGGGCCTGTGACTCATCCGTATCCATGACCGCCATAGCCCGGACCAGATAGGTCGGCAGAATATCCAGCGGCATAACCTGCTCATAAGCCCCGGTGGGGAAAATAGCGCGATGGCTGCCTCCCAGAAGCGTGTTCATATCAAAACGCTTTTTCTTTTTGCTGAAAGCTGAGGCAAATATGGATTTAACAGAGAATTTATCACGGCCCGGAGCCAGCCAGCCCAGAAGCTCACTTTCTCCGCCTTCGGCAAGGGCTGAGACCTGATTGTGAAAGCGACCGAGGAAAGCAAGGGGGCCTTCCGCCTTTGTCCCGGTCAGTACCGAGCCGGAAACAGCCCGTACACTTCCGCTTTTGAGCTCTCCGGCCAGCATTTCATCAAGATTAGCACCCATGCGGGTTTTGATGATCCGCGGCCGGACTGCCATAGGTCCGCAAAGAGCGACATAGCGTTCAGTGGAAAGCCGTCCGGTGGTAAAGAGTTTACCAATGGCAATGACGTCCTGATAACCGATGTGCCAGACAGTCTTGGCAGGACCGACCGGATCGACAAAATGGATGTGGGTTCCGGGCAGTCCGGCAGGATGCGGGCCCGCAAACATATGCATTTTCACTTCCTGAATCAGGGGCAGCGCAGCATCGCCGGCGACACATACATTAACTGTTTCATTCAGGCAGTTAAGTACACGCAGACCATCCAGCCACGCATCGGATTCTTTCCAGATTATGGGAGCGGGGTCCGGGGCCAGAGGATTGGTATCCATGGCCGTTACGAAGATTGAGCGGGCTTCGGATTCCGGGGACGGAGTCTTGCTGAACGGGCGCGTGCGAAACGCGGTCCACATTCCCGAATTTACCAGATTCTCGACAACCTTGTCCCGGTCAAGACCAAGCAACTTGTCTGAATCATAAACCGGAAACTCTACTTCACCGACGGTTTCATCGAGCTCGATGACCACAGATTGTAAAATTCTGCGTTCACCTCTGTTGACAGCAAGGACTTTCCCGGCTCCCGGAGCGGTAAAGACGACACCGTCGATCTTTTTATCCGCAAAGAGAGGCTGTCCCAGCTTGACTGTATCTCCCTCGGCAACGGCCATGCTCGGTTTCATTCCGATATAGTCGCCACCGAGGACAGCCACGGTACTTGGAGATTTTTCTTCAAAAATATCCAGCGCGGGCTCGCCCGAGATAGGAATATCGAGTCCTTTTTTGAGTTTTATCATGGAGAATACACCTTGTCCCTAAAGGGTTAACGGACTTAAACTTGGGTGCAACAGTACAACCCGTCTCGGCGCATGCGCTAAGACGTCTCCTTGATGGGTGGATGGTGTGGAACTAAGTAAAGCTTCAATGCGCTCCGAATAGAATTTTCGGAAGGTGTGGGGTAATACGCACGAAGTATTTAAATTGTTTCTTATCCAGAGAAATAGAAAAGGTCAATAGGTTGTCAAAACTTTATGAATACAACATTTGATCAGTGGTCAATAGTCTGAAATCACTCAACATACAGTCTTTTGCTCATGAGTATAAAAGTAGGCAGCAGACAAACCCCGCTGAACAATGCCGTCAGCTCGAAGGCGTCTGCCATGCCCCCCGTCTCGGCCGCGAATCCGGCTATCCCCGGCCCGAGCACAAAACCTAGATTGGCAACTCCCAGAAAAAAACCCATAACCCTCCCTTTTGACCCGCACATATCAGCAGCCAGCGACATGGAAGCCGGGAGCGATAAGGCCGATCCGAATCCCATCCCAGCGACAAGCAGGCAGAAAACTAACAGGGAAACAGGCTGCCCCAGACCGAATAGACAGGCTGCGCACAAGCCCATTCCCAGAAAGGTCAAGCCGGAGCGGTCCCGCACATCAGCCCAGCGGCCTGTAAAAGGCATTGCCAGAATGATAATCAGATTTGGAAGAGCAAAGAGGAACCCTGCAAAAACGCCGTTCAATCCGAAATTTGCGCTGATCAGCCGGGGCAGAAAAGTTATTACAACCGATGCTCCCGCCGTGCGTCCCAGCACAGCAAGGAGGAGGGTCGAAAATCCTGAATTATGCCACGGCAGACCTTCTTTTTCTTTATGTTTTCCAACCGGAGCCAACAGATTCCCAGCCCTGCTTATCAAAAGAGCGATGAACGATAAGCCCATGCCCGCAAAAGGCCAGATAAGGCTCATAAATCCCATTTTTCCCTGAATCCAGACTCCGATTCCCCCCGCAAGCGGGCCGACAACCAAAGCACAATACAAATAGGTATTATAAAGAGCGAATAGACTCCCGCGCTTCTTTTTCAAGACGCATTGACCAAGCAGAGCCATACTCACGGGTTTGACTATTCCGGTACAAAATCCAAGACAGATCTGAATTATCCCCAGAGACTCCGCTGTCGGGAAAAAATAATATATAAATGGGACAGCAGTCCCTACCCCGCAAGCCCAGCGCAAAAGAGACATCGGGCCAAAATAATCCGCGCTGTATCCCGCCAGCGGTGCAAGGACAAGCCGGGCAAGAAAATATCCTGAAAATGCAAGCCCGAGCCAGGAAGCGGACAATCCACTGGAACCGGCGCTTAAGGACAATGAAAAAGTATAAGCGCCTACACCAAAGGTCGAAAAAAAAACCGTTCCAAGTACCGCCAGAACAGTTCCCTGCCGTGCTTCGACGCAATCGTCCATAATTTTTCGCCCGAATAGGGTAAGCACCTTTCTCTCCATGCAGCCTCCGCCGGCAAACTCTCACATTGTATATTACAGCTCTGCTACTCGACAAATAAACACCTGTGAATATAGCCATAATCCACTGTTAAACAACGTCTTATGCCCTGAGGGTACGTAAGTAACATGCATAGATGCTCTACTTCAATTTAAATCTATACAAGTTTATAGGGTCATTATGACTATTTGATTTTTTAAGTGTGTCAAAAAGACATATACTGCGTTTAAGGCCCTTAAATACAGGGAATGCCGATTCGCTCACGGACCAATTGTTCAATTAATCACAATCAACGTTATTTCCGGTAGTCGAACATGAAACACACAAAAAAACTGATCATATCAATAAACACTAAAAATAATTAACCATTACATTTTGGATCATTATTTGCTAAATTAACAATATCCTTTATTGGGTGGATTTACGTTGAAAGCATCGTGGGGATGCTTCTCAACTAATCATTCAGCGACTGGAGGTGATCATAACTCACTCGAAATTAACGATATACTAATAACTGTTTCCTAAACAGACAACAGTACCAAAGACCTGAAAGTCAGATGGGATCAGTTTCAATAATACCGGCATTATTCACATATCAGTATGACCGGAAATGGCATAAACCTTATCCGGTTTAACGTGTGTATTTTGTACTTTTTTATTCTCCTTTAACGAAAGACTAAGGGAAAAATCCCGCGAGTGAGAAAAGGAGAGGTGTAAAAAAGAAAGTAGCCGGAATCCAAGCTCAAGCATAGCTATGCTTGATTCCGGCTACTTGCTTAAACAGCAAAATATCTGCCACTCGAGGATCTTATTTGACCCCGGTCAAACGGCGGTAAGCCTCCGGTTGCAGCAGTTTTGCATTAAGATATATTTATCATAATTAAACTTCTATCAATTCATACTCTCTGGTTCCAAGACCTATTTTTTCTGAATGCTCAAGACAGGTTTGCCATTCGGATTCAGGAGTTGAATTGGAAAAATGGTCATGGTGGTTTACAAAATCACCCTTTGCCATATTCTCCGCCAACTGGCTGCCGGGCAGAGGTTTAGCCTTGAGGCAGGCATCCACACAGGCCTGATCAAGGGCCAGAGGATCGAAAGAAGCGAACATTCCGATATTTGGCAGGATGGGCACGTCATTTTCGCCGTGGCAGTCACAGTTGGGAGAAACGTCCACGATCAACGAAATGTGGAAATGAGGGCGTCCGTCCAGTACCGCTTTGGTATATTCGGCCATGCGACAGTTGAGTGATTTTACCGCGGCGTTGAATCCGAAAGAGATAGCGTCGAAATTGCATGCCCCGAGGCAACGGCCACAGCCCACACACTTATTCTGGTCGATATACGCTTTCTCTATTTCCTCATTGAAATGAAGCGCATCGTTAGCGCACTCTTTGAGACATGTTTTGCAGGCCCTGCATAATTCTTCATTAACGGAAGCCTTACTGTCACTGTGCTGATCAGCCTTACCGGCTCTTGACCCGCATCCCATACCGATATTTTTAATGGCACCGCCGAACCCGGTTAGTTCATGCCCTTTAAAATGTGTCAGGCTGATAAAAACATCCGCATCCATTACCGCACGTCCGATTTTAGCTTTTTTGATATATTCACCTCCGACCACGGGCACCTCAACATCGTCGGTACCTTTTAAGCCGTCACCAATTAAAATGGGACAACCCACAGTCAGCGGGGTAAAACCATTTTCCCAGGCACATTCCAAATGCTCGAGAGCGTTCTTGCGGCTACCCGGATACAAGGTATTACAGTCGGTCAGAAACGGTTTTCCGCCAAGTTCCTTAACCACATCGGCAACAGCTTTAGAATAGTTGGGGCGCAGGTAGCTGATATTTCCCAGCTCGCCGAAATGGAGCTTGATGGCTGCAAAGCGCCCATCCATATCAATATCGCCAATGCCCGCTTTCTTGATCATTTTTTTAAGCTTGGTAGGTAAACCGTCACCAAAAGCCTTTGTACGAAAATTTGTAAAAAACACTTTAGCTTTTTCCATTTTCTCTCCTGTACTATACTTTATAATTCTTAATTTTATTTATCACGAACGAGTCGTCCCCAGCATACTTTAATTTATATTTTCACACCAGCGGGTAAAATCGCTCATTCCAAGAATAAGCAGATATGCAGTATCAACCGGAGTACACACGAAACATGTTTTTCATTCTCCAGTAACCAAATATAATTCTAGTACAACATCTCTTTATTCGGATATATGCGCGAACTGACATATTCCTAGTCTAATCCTACAGGCAAATATGGCAAAAAGAATTTAATATAATGAAATCAAAAACCATCAACATGGGGTGGGGAAAATATATCGAAATTTTAAGGGAAAAGGTATTCCAGATATACAGATTGAATTATTTATAGGTAGAGAAGAAGTCTTTAGTATTGAAAATAGCGATCTTGAATATTCTATGCCAAGGTTGTGTAAAACAGATGATCTTACAGCAACGTAATATAAATACGACCAGACAAAAAACTGCAGAAGATGTGGAAAAAAGATATGTGAAATAAAAAAAACGTGACCGCCTCCAAAGGAAGACGGTCACGGCGAATCTAGATCAAATTATTTGATTACAGGACGGGGAGATTTAGCTTTCTGGTCGTACTTGTCGTACATTACTACATTGCGCACTTTACCCCACTTGGTCCAGCCTGCTACGGTGTTGTTGTCACCTTCGCCGTTCATAACGACGGTGTAAACGCCATCACCGGCAACTTTGTCGCCGTTGGTGCCGTCATCGTAAGCAGTGGTCTTGTCGTTGAATTTCTTACCGTCACTGTACAGCCATGCATCAGCCTGAGGGCCGAAATCACCGGCAGCAACTGTGATCAGAACCAGACCGGCCTGAGTATCAGCAACTGAACCGGAAACAACAGGCTCAGGTGCGGGGGAACCGTCGGGGCGAACAGCTTTCTTACAACCGGCGGCAAACATCATCATGCATACAACAATACCGAGACAAACAAATTTCTTCATCTTACAACTCCTAAATAAACAGTTAAATTTCCAAGGATGAACATAAAACCGGGCTGCACCGGACGACTGTAAAATCCGCAGGGGTAAATCTCCTTATTCATCTAACAGGGGACAAAGGGAGAAGCGCAGCCAGTGGATTCATAAAGAAAGGTCCACGCATGTACTGCATATTTAAGTGGAGAATCAAAATAAATAGGGGAACCGCACAAACAATCTGTGCGATTCCCCTATTTATGAAAACTATTTATGTAAGCTTAAGCTGTTCTTAAAGTTCGATCAGCCCCTGTTTGAAGGCGTAACGTATGAATTCGATTGTACTTTTAAGGCCCAATTTACGCATAAGGTTGGAGCGGTGGTTTTCCACGGTTCTGGGACTAATGAAGAGACGTTCGGCTACATCCTTAACTGAGTAGTCACGAGCCAGCAGTTGCATTATTTCCCGTTCGCGGGGAGTGAGCGCGGCATATGAACCGTCAGCCATGCTTTTGCGGTGCATGAAGAAATCTTCGGCAACTTCCTGAGAAACTGTGCCGTCAAGGTAGAAGTTTCCCGCTCTGGTAGCATCTAAAGCCTTGATCAGTTCCCCCGAGGCGGAAATCTTGTTCATATACCCGGTTGCCCCGGCCTGAAAAGATGCCGCTATCTGCTCAACCTGTGTTGTCATACTGACAATCAGAATCTTAATATCGGGATAAAGCCCTAAAAGTTCCTCGGAAAGCCTGATTCCGTCATAATCCGGCAGGTTGATGTCTATGATGGCAAGTTTCGGCCTTTCGGATTCTGCAACCTGCAAAGCTTCGGCACTGGTGCCGGCCTCACAGCAGATGTAATACTCTTCGGACCTGTTAATTATGGCCTTTACCCCTTCCCGAAAAAGCGGATGGTCATCTACAAGAAGCACACATTGTCTGGAATCCGGTTGTTCTTGAATCGTCATACTCCCCAACACCTTAAAAACGTATAAAAAAACAATATCTACACAGAAAAACTATTTAACAAATAATGGCAAGCACGTCCAAAATGTTCTTATGCTTTTAAACATAATCAGACATCATCCCCGCAAAACAACTTTCAATTCATCAGCAGCGCAGGCCACCTCCTGATATACTCTTTGAATCTCCCCATTGCCGCTTCTGGCGACCTGTTCAAGCTTTCCGGTAGATAGGAGCAACTTTCCAGCACTGATTACCCCGGCTGATGTTTTAAGGAAATGAGCATCCCCGGCAAGTTTTTCGTAATCGCCGAGCTCGATTGATTTTTCCATTGCGCTAAGCTGTAGCGGCAACTCCTCAAGGAAGGATTTTATCACCCGGCTGCATAATGCATCATCCTCACCGAACATAAACCGAAAACCGGACTCATCAAAAACGGACAAGGCTTCCGGATTTTCATCGGCCTTCCGCGCCAGATCGATAAAAGTGGTACTGTGGACCGATGCCGCAATAACCATCAACAGGTCGTCCACATTGAACGGTTTGGAGACAAATCCATTCATCCCGGCCTGCTCGCACTCAGCCCTGATTTCATCCAGAGCATGTGCGGTCAGGGCTACTACCGGGATTTGCATTTTATCCTCGCCTGCTTCTCCTGCACGGATCGCACGCAGGGCTTCAAGACCATTCATTTCCGGCATTTCCAGATCCATAAGAACCAGATCATAATTGCCTTCACGTACAGATTTTAGTGCTGTTTTTCCGTCATGCACATAAATCACAGTATGCGGGGTCTGATCAAGGACAGCTTTCATCAGCTCAATATTGTTCATGTTGTCCTCGGCAACCAGCAGCTTGAGCGGCTTTGCCGAAGCAGCCATTGCCTTAAGCGGATGATCGATCCTGACGGCCTCACGAAACAGGCCCGGTTCGAGCGGCAAAATGAATGTGACGGTGGTCCCTGAATCGACAGAACTATGCAGGTCAATGGTACCGCCCATCATATCAACAAGCTGTTTGCAGATGGAAAGGCCCAGCCCGGTGCCTCCGAAACGCCGACTCATGGAACCATCGGCCTGAGCGAATTTATCAAAAATATTTTCCTGCAATTCTCTTGGTATACCAATACCGGTATCGGAGACAGAAAATTGAACGATCGCTTCATCCAAGAGCTCGACCTTAAGCGATACTGATCCTGATTCGCAAAATTTGACTGCGTTACTAAGCAGGTTAAGCAACACCTGCCGCAAACGGACCGGATCCCCCTTCACCGCCCGGGGTAAACGGTTATCCACTTCCACATAGAATTCAAGCCCCTTAGATGTAGATTCCAAGCGGGTAACATCTGCAACGACATTCACGATCTCCCTCAAATCGAAATCCAGATGTTCAAGCTCCATTTTACCTGCTTCAATGCGGGAAAAATCGAGGATATCATTGATGATGCGTTGCAAGTGGTCAGAGGAATTGCGCACCACTGACATTTTCCTGCGTTGGCCGGGAGTAAGATCGGATTGCAATATCACCCTGCTCATACCCACTATGGCGTTGAGCGGAGTACGGATTTCATGGCTCATGGTAGCAAGAAAGGAACTCTTGGCCTGGCTCAAGGCCTCGGCGACCTGGCGGTCGCGGCGAAAAACAGAAATGCGGTCAGCCAGAGCAAGAGAGAAGAAAAGCATCTCAAACATATTGCAAACCTGCATTATGGAGATAAGATAATTCAAATTAGCCAATCCGGTAATCGTACAAAAACTGGCAAACGACAATCCAAGGCAGAAAATACTCCAAGCGACTAAATATAATCTGGCTGCAGTAAATCCGTTGCGGTAACTGCATACACCAAGGAGAATAAACGTTATAGAATAAATTATCATCATAATCCCGGATATGGGTGTCATGACATCTACTCCATAAAAGAAAGAAATGACTATACTAAAAAAAGAAATTAATTTTAAGACAATAAAAATTATTTTTACATATGTTTTTTCTTTTATATTACCTAAAAAACTTTCTACAAAGAAAGAACTCAAAAGCATAAATAGACCAAGAAAGAAATAATTCAATACAATATAGTATTCAATTGGGATATCTACGAACTCAATTATTGTATCACTCACTGTAAAATAATATATGTTTATTGATAAACACTGCAATGAATACCAAAGATGGCTGATATCTCTTAAAGAAAAAAACAGGAAAAAATTATATAGGATCAGGGCTCCTGAAAACCCGGCAACGATAGAAGCAAAAAGTAGTTTTAACCTACTACTTTCACGAAAACTATTCTCATCAACCAGTTCAAATACATTATAATTAGTATCCTCGGCGCAATAGTAAACATAATAATCGGTCGCCTCTTCATGCAGTGGCAGCCTAAAGGCCAAAAAGTCCTCTCCTTTCCAACTGGTTCGCCTTGGATTTTCATACCCGGCATCCCAGCGCCCCCAGCCTGATTTCATCCCTTTAACTGTTTCAGGGTAAAACATGGTAAACTGTTTGGTTTGCGGCGGGGTGAGTGCAACACGCCAGATCTGATCTACCTGAGCAGGGTCAGCCTTGACCCTGAAATGAAGCCAGTAACCCTGTTCACTCAAACCGGGATAAAAGTCTGAGCCGGGTTTGGAAAACTTATCGGTTAATGCAGCGGAAGCGATCTGCTCAATGGAATAGCCTTCATCTTTAAGCACAGTAACATAATCGCGCAGGTCATAGCTTTCCTGACTGCCATTCAAATCTATGACTTGAGGAGCGGTTGCGTGAGAGTAAACAGGAGCAAGCATTGCCGTCAGTACAATAAAGAAAAAACAGAATCGTAAAACACGGCAATATAAAGTGGACGTGGATTTCTTGCTCATTGCTAAGGCTCCATTATTTCTTATCAACAACAGAATCAGTTCTTACATCACTTAAGACTGTATCAGCAAGGAGGACATCGTTTTCAAATGGAAAGACCACAGAAAAACAACTCCCCTCACCGACTATACTCTCAGCATGAATTGCACCACCCATTTTATTCACCAACCTCTTGCTGATCGCCAGCCCCAACCCAGTCCCGCCATAACTTCGCGACATGGATCTATCCGTCTGGTAATAACTATCGAAAACCGTTTCCAACTTTTCAGGAGAAATACCAATACCGGTATCGCTGACAGAAATCTTGAGCGTTCCACTTTCACACATTTCCAGCACAAGGCGAACTTCACCACTATTTGTAAATTTGACCGCATTACCAAGAAGGTTCAGCAGAATTTGTCGAAGTCGTACGGGGTCGGCGGTAATTGTGTCGGGAAGAGGACCAATCATGTTTACAACCAGCCCAAGCCCTTTTACGACCGTCGAGGGACGGACTAAATTTTCAATTTCGGAAATGAATTCAGGGAAATTAATTTGTTCCTTCAGAAAAACAACCTGATCGCTTTCAATGGCATCCATGTCAGCCATATCACTTACAATCTGCTTTAAATATTCAGCTGAGCTATGAATTATAGCAATGGCCTTGCTTTGCTGAGAATCAAGATCTGATTCCAGCACATGCCTGCTCTCTGCATCAATTCTATCGAGTGGGTCGCAAATTTCTTTGCCCATTGCGGAAACAAATGAACTTTTGAGAACATTAACCTCAGCGGCAATGTATTTTTTACGACGTAAATTCTCAATCCTGTCCGCCAACGCCAAAGACAGGAGCAGCAATTCAAGAAGGCTCGAAGCCTGTAGCAACACAAGCATTTTCTCAAGACTGCGAACAACCACCAATCCACCGAAACCGGTCAGGATTGCAATTACAAGAAGCACCGTCCATGCAAGCAAAAAAAAGCGTGCTGGCGAGTATCCATTAAGCAAAGCCGAACTGCCTAAAAATAAATATACGGCTGGGAAAAAGATATTCAATACGGAGATAGCAGTTGTCGTCAGCACGACAGGAAGAAAGAAAATAGCCGCAAACAATACGGCAGGAACAATTGGAAGGATGCTAAGTAAGATTTTGAACCATTTGGAATTGGCAGCAGTAGTAAAGAAGTCCCTGACAAACAGCGCACTGAAAAAATGAAAAAGAGCTAGAAAGGCGAAAGTAAGTGGAGCAACAAACGAACTCTCAATGGTGACATATTGAAAGACTACACCGCGAACCAACAAAAAATAAATCGCCAAAGAAAGACCTTGTAGGGAGTACCACAAATAACTCCGATCTCTCAGGCAGCCGAACAGGAACAGGTTGTAACTTATCAGGGCAAAAGCGAAGCCGAAGGCTGCGGCAATCCAAACATTTTCGGCCATTCTTTCGCGGAAAAACATGTTTTCGGGAACAAGCAGTAATGGATTGAAGAATGAATCCTCAGCCTGAACAAACACATAGAAAGTTACCGGCGCAACACCCAACTTAACCCCATGCGCAAGGAACAATTCGCCACGCCAGCTTGTACGCTTCTCGTTTCCATACCCGGCGTGCCATGCGTTCCAATCTCCGCCAGCCGTATTTTGGATAAAAAGAATTATCTTTTTAATTTGAGGAGGAACTACTTCAAAAATCCATCTGTGGGGTATGCTGGAGTCTTTCAGAACGACAGTAAAACGCAGCCAGTATCCAGACTTATTCGCCCCCGGATAAAACGATCCGCCAGCAGCTTGAAATTTGTCATAAAATTCTGGAGAGGAAACCTGCTCAATTGAATAGCCGTTATCAGGAAGGACGGTTGCGTAATTTCGGAGGTCATAGCTTTCCTGACTGCCATTCAAATCTATGACTTGAGGAGCGGTTGCGTGAGAGTAAACAGGAGCAAGCATTGCCGTCAGTACAATAAAGAAAAAACAGAATCGTAAAACACGGCAATATAAAGTGGACGTGGATTTCTTGCTCATTGCTAAGGCTCCATTATTTCTTATCGACAACAGAATCAGCTCTTACATCAGTTAAGACTGTATCAGCAAGGAAGGAGTTTCTCTCAAGAAGAACAATTACAGGAAAACCAGTCAGAGGGCTGTGTAATTCTAGGGGATGAAATTGACGCCCAACAATTCTGTGCTATGAGCAGCAGGGAGTAGCCGTCATCTGAAAATTCAACTGTCCCCAGAAGTAATTTCGGCTTAACAGCCTATTATGGCGGAATTTATTTAATACGTTATTTCAAGACATCTGGTTACAAATCAATCAAGTATGTAGCATCGCCCTTCTTCAGCCAGTGGGAAGGGACTGTTCTTCAAAAAAGGGCAATGGTATCCGAGAACTCTGCCTTTAATTTTGCTTTGTAAAGACTCAACCTGCTTCCAATGGGAATGCACACTGTACAGATTATCAAATTCTATTTCATGGAACACCAGATCGCAATCTCCGAACCATTCGGCATCAAGTTCAGCTCGATTCAGGACTTGATTAATCTCCTCATCGTACTTGGTATCCCCGGAATACCCAAAGAAACTCCCCCCACCTGAAATTTTCAATCCCACCGTGCCGTAAGGCAGTATATGATGATTCCAGCGACTCTCTATCCTTAACTGACCAAGTTGCAGAGTTCTGCCGGGTACAAGCTCGAAAAACTCTACATGATCCACAAGATCAGGAAAAAGAGGTTCATAAAGATCAGCCAGAACCCGGTACGGCTGTGCCGCCATAATCAATTTCAGTTTACGGTTCTGCCTGATTGCCCGCTGCATGCAAGCCGTGAATCCCTGCACGTGGTCTTCGTGGTTGTGGGTAAAGAGGAAGTGGGTAATGTCATCCCAGTGAATCCCATGCCGCGCAAGGGTTTGAGCCGGATATCCGCAAGGATCTATCCAGATTACATACTCTCCGAAACGGACAATGGAATTTGCAACTGTACCGTAAACTCCGTTTCCGCAACCGACAGGAACAACTTCGAGCTTTTCACGTTTCGCGCCGTCTCCGGGAACAGTCTCCAGCAAGGATTCAATGTCATTGTCCGGGGCATAGTCTGGCGCAATGGTCTTGCGATCATAGAGCAGCATTCCGCCATCAGATATAAAGATGTTGCCGTCAGTACAACATATCTCCAAACCACCGTTTCGGTAGCTGGGGTCGGCTGCATTATGATGAAACCATCTTCCGAGCCAGTCCTTACGCACCACCTTAAGGTTCGCATCATCAAAGAAATAGGGGAAAATCCGCTCCAAATGTTGATGCAACTGTTCAACATCATCTTTCAAGCCTACGTATTCTTTGAGTATCCCCCCCTTGATCTGGGCCTGCCAGAGAACAAACTCTTCCCCGGTTCGATTATCTCCTGCAAGGGAAACCTCCCATGGCGGAACTACGATTATCTCTTCACGAAAACCGTGTTCGGTCAAAAATTTTGCTACATCGGGCATGCTGCCGATACGCACGGTTCCTTTGGACGTATGCACTAAATCCACATACATCCCGCAGTGTTCAATCCGCTGCACATGACAGGTAAGCTTTTGCAAAGTACTGGTAGCCATCATCCCCTTCTCTCAAAATGTATATGTTTACATAGAAATGACCTAGACGAAATGCAATCGTCACTAACAACGTCTATACATTAGAATATATTTTTAATTTTAGTTATATAATTCAATAAGTTAATTTAAATTTTTGCAATTTTGTTGACACAAACAGTATCAAGCTGCTAGGGAAATGTAAACGTTTACATGGCGAGGTTGTCAGTGAGTACTATTCTTGATGTTGCACGTTTAGCGCAAGTCTCCACCGCCACAGTTTCCCGGGTGATCAATTCCCCTGATTCTGTGCGCGAAAAGACCCGTGAGAAAGTTCTCCGGGCCATGAAGATGTGCAACTATAAATATAATGCTCTAGCACGTGGATTCGCCACCAAGAAGTCCAACACCATCGGACTGATCATCCCCAACATCAATAACCCGGTATTTGCTGAATCCACTCTCGGGGTTCAGGAATATGCCGAGAAAAAGCAGATCAAGGTCATCCTCGGCAACACATCCTACAAAATCTCTCAGGAAGAAAGCCTGATCACAGCCCTGCGGGAAAGTCAGGTGGACGGCCTGATCATCACAACGACCAATCCCAAGGGTGAAATAATCAAGACTCTTATAAATGAGAAAGTCCCGTTTGTTCTCCTTTTCAGCACGGTAAAAGGCGGTTCCATTTCCGCTGTGGGTGTTGATAACTATCGTGGAGGTTACGTTGCCACCGAACATCTCGTATCACTCGGTCACCGCAGGATCGGCATGATCGCGGGCAACTTCTCCGTAACGGACAGATCCTATCACCGCTGGCACGGCTACCGCCAATGCCTCAAAGACAACGACATCCCCTACGATAAAGAATTGCTGGTCCAGACCGAATACTCCCTCGCCGGAGGAAAGGATTCGATCAAACAACTCCTTGAGCAGGACTCTCCGCCCAGCGCGGTTTTCTGCTCCAACGATTATATCGCCCTCGGGGCTATCAAGGGAGCACGGGAAGCAGGTCTTTCCCTGCCCGAAGACCTATCCATAGTAGGTTTTGATGACATGCCCACAGCCTCATACATGGTCCCGGCCCTGACCACAGTCCGTCAGCCCGCTTATGAGATGGGCAGACGCGCCTGTAAGCTTCTACTTCAAAAGATGAAAACTCCGGGCAAACCGGAACAACATATGATGGAAACCAAACTGGTTGTCCGCGAATCCACCGCTGCCGTACCGCAAGAAATGGAAGCCGGGGACAGACAGTAGCAAAAGGGTTGCCGCAATTGTTGCCGCAATCCCGAAGAGTAAGGAAACAAACTTAGGAGGAAGATTACAATGAGCTTCAAGAAGACCCTTTCCGTGCTTTGCGCAGGAGCTGTCCTGCTTCTGTCCATGAGCACAATGTGCATGGCGGACGATTACAAACTGACCCTGAAACTCAGCCACGTTTTCAGCCCTGCTGAGCAGCTTTCCAAATCCATGGATGCCGTAGCCGAGTCCATCTACAGAAAGACAGACGGCGCAATCAACATCCAGACTTTTCCGCAGGCACAGTTGCCCGCATACAAAGAAGGTGTAGAACAGGTTGTACGCGGAGCTAAATTCATCTCCGTAGAAGATCCTTCCTTCATCGGCGACTATGTTCCCGATTTCAAGGCCCTGTACGCCCCCATGCTTTATCGCAGCTTTGATGAATACGTTAACCTGACCCAGTCCGACCTCGTTAAGAAAATGGAAGCTGAAGCTGAAAAGCAGGGCATCAAAATACTCGCTCTGGACTACATCTACGGTTTTCGTAACCTGATCACCCAGAAAGTCATCAAGACTCCTGCCGACCTCAAGGGCATGAAAATCCGTACCCCCGGTTCCAAATCCTACATCGACACCCTCACCGCCATGGGCGCGGTTGCTACCCCACTGCCCTGGGGCGAAACCCTCTCCGCAGTGCAGCAGGGTGTTGTTGACGGCCTCGAAGGTTCCGAATTCACCAACATCGGCACCAAAGTATACGAAGGCCCCACCAAAAATGTAGCTAACACCCACCACATTCTCGGTACCTGTGGTGTCTACATTTCCACCAAAGTCTGGAATAAAATTCCTGCCAAATACCAGAAGATCATCGCTGAAGAATTCGCCAACGGCGCAACCCACATGGTCAACCTGCTCAAGTCCCAGCACGGCGGCGTGGTTAAGGAGCTGGAATCCTACGGCGTAAAATTCAACGAAGTAGACGGCGACGCTTTTCGCGCAGCCCTCAAACCTCTCTACAAAGAACAAAAAGGTATGACTCCCGGTATTTACCAGTCTATCTTCAAAGAACTCGACGCAATGAGATAAACAATTAATTCAGGGCATGGAAGCATTGGCTTCTGTGCCCTGCTTTTGGTGGTGAACAATGTCTACTACAGCATCCAAATTTGTTTTTAAGAATTTCGACTTTCTGCTTAGCGGTTTTTTCCTGTGCATCACCGTTTCAGTGGTTATCGTCAATGTCGGGCTGCGCTATCTTTTCCAAGGCGGTCTTTTCTGGGCCGAAGAAGTGGCGACTACCGCATTCATCTGGTCCGTTTTCGTCGGTTCCGCCGCTGCGTACCGTTACAAAATGCATATCGGCATTGATATGATAAGCAAAGTAGGCCCACCCATCTGGCGTAGGTTCATTGCTGTAGTCATCGACCTGCTCATGTTCATCATCAACGGATATATTGTTTATCTCAGTATTCTGTACATTCTGGCAAACAAACTTAAACGTACCCCTGTACTTGACGTTCCCGCCATTTACGTGAATCTGGCACTTACGGTCGGTTTCTCCCTGATGGCTGTCTACGCACTGGCTTTCCTGTATCAGGACTTAGGAAAACTTTTCGGTAAACAGGCAGAAGAAGGAGAATAGAACCATGATTACATTTCCCGTAACCATTGTAATGGCCCTGTACTTCACCAGTATCCCCATTGCATTTGCCCTGCTCGCGGCGGGACTCGCATATTTCACTTTCGGCGATGTAGGCACACCTCCGGACCTGATCCTGCAGAAATTCATAACTTCCACCGCTTCCTTTCCTCTGCTGGCCATTCCTTTTTTCATTATGGCCGGAGAAATTATGAACTTTTCAGGCATCAGCTCCAGCCTGATGAAGATGGCCGACGTTCTCACCGGACACCTGCGCGGCGGTCTGGCTCAGGTTAATGTCCTGCTCTCCACCCTCATGGGCGGAATCTCCGGTTCTGCCAACGCAGACGCAGCCATGCAGTCCAAAATCATTGTCCCGCAAATGACAAAACGCGGCTACAACACTGCTTTCGCAACAGCGATAACCGCTGCTTCTTCGGCCATTGCCCCGGTGATTCCTCCGGGCATCAACCTGATCATTTACGCCCTTATCGCGCAGGTATCAGTGGCCAAGATGTTCATCGGCGGCTACATGCCGGGCATACTCATGTGTTTGGCCCTGATGCTCACTGTAGATTTCATTGCCAGAAAGAGGGATTACAAACCTTCCCGCGAAAAGATGGCCTCCTGCAGGGAAATCATCAAACAGGCTCGAGAATCCATCTGGGGACTTTTGCTTCCGTTAGGCATCATCGCCGGTATCCGGTTTGGTGTTTTCACCCCCACTGAAGCCGGAGCCATGGCTGTTCTGTTCTGCGTCATCATCGGGGTTTTCTTTTATAAGCAGTTGAGATGGGAACATTTTCCCATCATCATGAAGAACACCATTCTGGGCACCAGCTCAGTCATGCTGATTGTTATAGCCGCCTCCGTATTCGGGCAGTACATGAGCTGGGAGCGTATTCCCCATCAACTGACCCATAGTATTCTGGCTATATCAGAATCTCCGTGGCTTATTCTGGTCGTCATTAACTTCCTGCTGCTGTTCCTTGGTATGTTCCTCGAAGGCGGAGCACTGCTGATTATCGTAGCTCCGCTACTGGTTCCGCTGGTTAAAAGCATGGGCATCGATCCCATCCATTTTGGTTTGATTATGATCGTAAATATTATGATCGGAGGTATTACGCCGCCGTTCGGTTCAATGATGTTCACGACCTGTGCAATTACCGGATCAACCGTAGGAGAATTCTGCCGCGAAATATGGCCGTTTATTCTGGCATTGCTAGCTGTTCTGGTAATAGTCACTTATATGCCATCTGTGATCATGTTCCTGCCTAACATTCTCTAGTGGAGTTTTTTAAATGATGCTCATCGGCCATAGGGGCTGTAAATACCCCGGATACAACCAAAACACCGTCCGCGCTTTTGAGAAAGTCACTTCCGAAGGAGTTGCGGCCATTGAATTTGATGTCCAGCTCAGCGCAGATCAAGAGCTGGTAATCGTCCATAATCTGGATCTTGAAGAAGTTTCCACTGGGACGGGAGAGGTTTCCAGTACCGATTCCGCCACTCTGAAAACTCTCTTTGCCGGAGACCCGGCGCAAGGTGAAGACCGCATCCCTTTTCTCGGGGAAATATTCGATTTCTTCGCTTCCTGCCCGGCAGAGAAACGTCCGGCAATCCATATGGAATTGAAAGGCAACAATACCGGCCGAAAAGCCGGGGAACTTTTCAATGAATATGTAGTTGCAGGAAAACTCAATATATCCGACATTCTGGTCAGTTCTTTTAACTGGAATGAGCTGGAAGCCATCCGCAAAATCTGTCCCGAAGTCAAGATAGCATTGCTGGATGGAGCCATTCGTCGCAACCGGCTGCTGGAAAAAACCGGACCGGAGGCAGAGCAGTACTTTGCAGAGCTTTTCGCTTACGGCAACGAAGACTATATGCTGCCACGGTTTTCCACTTTAAATGACAATTTGGAACTTCTTGATAGAATTTGTCCCGAATCTGAAATACATTCAAAGTTGGCTCAAGAAATAAATGACTGCCTTAGCGGTAAATATTATACCGAGAAACTGCTGGACAGCGCTGTATCCATGAAAGCTACTTCGGTGAACCTCTGGTACCGCACTGTATCTCCCGTTTTCATTGAAAAAGCTCATGCTCGGAAACTTGCAGTTTTCGTATACACCGCCAACCAACCAGAAGAATGGATCGCTCTTAGCGATATGAAGGTAGATGGTATTTTCACTGATTATTATGCGAAGGCCGCCCGTACACTGGCGGATTACAAAATTTAACCGGACATGGGGTTCAGGCACGGGGCTTTCGGCTTCTGCCGAACCCCGGACCTACTTCATGCCATGACCAAAATATCTTCCATTTTCTTCGATAAGCTTGATTATCAACTCTTGCAGATTGTTGATGATGTTCTCAAACGCGGTCCCGAATCCCGCGCTTTCCGCTCGCTTTTAGCTGAATATATGCATCCACACGGGATCAAAGAAATGGCTGCACCACAAGGATTACGCATAGCTTATGCTGTAATCAGCCTGCTGGGCAGCTTTGAAAACGGTATCGCACATGACCGCCTAAAGGCACTGCGCTCACTGCGCGATGAAGTATTTCTCTCTTCCTCCGGATACTATCGCAAAAATACAGCCCGGGTACTTTTGCAGATCATGAAAAAGATGGTCCGGCCCGGCAACAGTGAACTGAGCAGACTCAAGCTGGCCCATGATTTCCGTATGATCTCAGCTGGAAGCCCGCGCAGAATAAGAAAAGAGCTGGCAAAATATCATCTGGTTGAAATGCCGGAAGAGTGGAACCAGTACGCCTTTGACCATCACGTTCACGACGCCAATACCAAAGGAAGAAAATCCCCCACCCACCTGATCATGGATGCATGGATCAAGGGGATTCGTAAACTTAAAGTTGTTTACTACAACTACGTGCGCCCGGAAGTCCTCGAGGAACTGCTTGAAGCAGGGTCCATACTGGATCTCGAAGTCCGGGTGAGCATCGAGCTCTCTGCTCGTTTTAGGAATAAATTCGTACGCTTTACGTGGGAGCCGAACGTTCTTTCAGACAGTTCCAGCTACCATAATTTTCTTGAAAAAAAACAGGTAGCTGATTTCTTTGAACAAGGCAGGGAGGTCTCCCGCTACCAGCAGAAGTATGTTTTTGACGTGTTGGAAGAATTTAATAACAAACACCGCGAAAACATCAGCAAACAACTGAAATTCAAGCTCCCTATTCTGGATCTGGAAGAATTTCTGGTCTTTGTGGGAACTGGGCAACCATCCATTCTCCATCTGGGGAGGTTTATCCACAATAAACTCGCCGGTTACGCTAAGAGCAAATGCGATGCGGAAAATTGCGAAACTAAAGATCAGTTCATCCCGGAACAAAACGCACTCATGCAGACATTTACTGTGCGCAGAATCATTAACGAATATCTGATTCCGGAAAGAAATCCGCAGGTCAACAATCCGGCGGAACCGCATGCAGACACCGAACTTCCGGCACTCCTGCGCTGCAACATCAACGAATTGATGACCCGTCTGCTGCACATCCATCCCAGCTCAAAATTCACCCTCAATCTTGCAGGTCTTACCGCGCAGGATACTTTGGAACTGCTCTATGACGGCGGGGGCATGATAAGCCATATTGAGGCATTTAACCTGAATGATGCCTACAAAGAAGTGACCGAGGGTGAGAATTCAACTGAGCAGCAGAGCACGCAACTCATTGGACAGAAAAAACATTATAGACTCATCGGGAAGTTACAGAAAGCCCTCAACGAGGACAGCGTAATCACTTTGAAAAGCGCTATCCGCGAAATTATTTATGATTACGATGACCAACTGGAGCGTCTGAAAAAAGAGAAGCCCGGCGATACTGAAATATTATTCGCTATGCAGGAGCGCAAACCGGAGTTGGTTGAGATTCTATCCGATCTGGAAAAATTTCATAGAATCTACCGGAAACGCAGCCTGAAATCACGCATCGGTTCCGGCTCCACCGGACAGGCAAAACATAGGCACGGTATGGGCTTTGTGGTCCTCGATACTCTTCCGGTACGGGCGCGCAAACCATTCTACCGCAACGTATGCGGAGAAGGGAGCACCCGTATTCCGGCCAGCGGGCTGATGACCAAAAGTATCAAAACCAAGGTTGGCCGCTTAGGGAGCGAAATCTCCCGAATGTCCGAAGACAAGGGCAAACGCTGGGTGGAATGGAGTCTTGATTCATTCAGAATACATGCTGGGAAACCGGGAAATATCGGCACACTTGGCGGACTGAACCTTCAGCCAGAGAACAGTACGGACTGCGTAAGGGAAGCGGAAACGCTGGAAAAACCATGGACCTACCTGAATACCAACATCAAAAATACAGCCAAGGTCCTGCTGGGGTTTATCCCTGCTTTTCTGACCTTTTTCCTGACCAAGGACTGGTGGCTGCTGTCCTATTTCGGGGCTGTAATCTGGTTTGCAATCACCGGATCGCGCAACATTATTCAATCCGTCCTCGGAGGAGGAGGCTTGCGCCGTTCTCCACTTCTGCCGTGGAACTCACTGGTAAGCTGGAGCCGGATTTCGGATTCTCTGCTTTATACCGGATTCTCAGTCCCATTGCTGGACTATCTGACCAAAACCCTACTACTGGACAACACTCTCGGCGTAACCACGTCCACTGACCCTATACTTCTTTATTCAGTCATGGGGCTGGCCAACGGCATTTACCTTTCCACTCACAACGCCATCCGTGGACTTCCTAAAGGAGCAACTGTTGGTAACTTCTTCCGTTCCATTCTTGCTATTCCCGTGGCAGTGGCACTAAGCGGACTGATTGGAGCGCTGCTCGGCATGGCCGGAATACCGGATGCAACCGGAATCCTGCAAAAGTGGGCGGCAATCATTTCCAAATTCGCATCGGACGGAGTAGCGGCTTTCATTGAAGGACTTGCCGACAGGCAGGCCAACATCAAATCCAGAATGAGCGGCTACAGAATGAAAATTGCACAGCTCTTTTCAGTTTTTTCAAAACTGGATCTCATTTTTCCGGAAGAAGATGTTCTTGAGATGCTGCAAGCTCCGAAAATCATGATGCGTACCTTAAACAAGGAAGCGAGGGATCTGGAAAAGCTGATCATCGTAAACGCCCTGGATCTTATGTACTTCTGGTTCTACCAACCGCGTTCACGCAAAGCATTATCCATTATTCGCCAGAGTATGTCCCGCGAGGAATGGCTGATTTTCTACCGCTCTCAACTTATTTTGAAACGACATAAAGAAATCAGTCAGGTTTTTGTGGACGGTCTGGTGGGCAAGAATTTTTCTAAAGCTTTGTCCTTTTATCTGGATCAGTCACCACAATATTTGGCTGATATGGAAAAGCTTGAAAGAAAAAAGTAGGGTAGCTGAAATTTATTTCCATACGCCCATTTTTAAAGTGCTTTGGAAATAAATTCCGTGGCAACCATAGCGAACACAGCTTTCAAAATTATCCCTGATACGAAGTCGCAAGGGCGTATCAGCCTTACGCACCGATAGACAACCTCCTTACTGTAACAATAGGTTGGTTTGCCAATATCTCTATTTTTAAAATGCCCCAGCTTATTGGGAAGATGTCAGCTTCATAAATACCCATAATCCAGAGCCTTAAACAATCATGAGCACGATATCCATAGCTGAGGATTTAAATATGAGTGAAAAGAAACCTTAAGCTTCCCTCAATTCTTCTATCAACCTTTGTAAATCTCCAGCCTGTTTGGCTAAATCTGTGATAGCTTCTGTTGCCTGACTCATTGTAACACTTGTTTCGGACGAAATATTGCTTATCTTCTCAGTATGCTGTGCAATCTCTTCTGAAGTAGAAGCCTGCTGTTCAGAGGCGGTGGCAATGGCATTAATCTGATCTGAAGTACCTTCTGCGAGGCTTAAAATTCCATCAAGGGCTTCGCCTGATTTTTGAGCCAATCCAGTACTCTGATTTACAACTTCAACAACTCTTTGCATATTTTCAATACTGTTCTTTGTTCCACCCTGAATAGCAGAAATTGAGTCACCAACATCCTTCGTGGCATCCATTGTCTTTTCAGCCAGCTTGCGAACTTCATCTGCGACAACGGCAAATCCCCTACCAGCTTCCCCAGCTCTCGCAGCCTCGATAGCTGCATTAAGTGCCAACAAATTAGTCTGGTCAGCAATATCTGTAATGACATTCATAATTTGCCCAATACCTTCAGCCTGCTCTCCGAGTCCATTTACATTTTCCTGCATTTCCTGAACCCGCTGGTTGATTTCAGATATGGTTTGAATGACCTTATCTACAACTTCGGCTCCTTCTTCAGCATTTGAGCGGGTAACATCTGCGTTTGAGGCCGCATCCCCGGCATTGCGAGCGACCTCTAAAACGGTGCTGTTCATTTCTTCCATCGCGGTTGCTGTTTCAGCTGCAAGTTCACGCTGAAGATCAGCGCCACGACTGGATTCTTCTACCTGACTTGATAATTCTTCAGAAGCGGAAGTAATATTCTCAACAATAGTTCCAAGCTTGTCTGCGGCCAGAAGCATGCCATCTTTTAAAGCTTGCTCGGCTTTTCTCTTCATTTTGTTGGCTTCAGTAATATCCTGAACAATTTCAATATGACCTACTTTTTCATCGTTTTGATCAGTTAAAAATGCGGTATTAACCTGAAAATCCATGTTGAGCCCAGGTTGAGTGAAGAAGGAAGTATCCTCACCTCGTCTTAAGCATTCAATTCCGCAACGCTCAGTTTTACAAATATCTGCCCCCCAATTACTGCATTGCTTACCTACCACCTCTTGCCTGGTCGACCCCGTCACATCCATTGCTGCCTTATTTATAAATGTCCAATTCATATCCATATCTGTAACAGAAATAGGCCACGGAATTGAATCGAGCAAACTTTGATACCAATAGATATCGGCAACTGTTTTGTCTAAAAATCGGTTTAAATTATAGCCCAAGGCATCTATATCTGCAGAGGACTCATCAAAACGGGCTTGTAAATCATCTGCTCTTACACGAGCAACAACTTTTGCTACTTCAGTTAGCGGCTTGGCCACCTTTCTTATTAACAGCGCAAAGAAAAACAGCACAAAGGCTACTGCAGCCGATGTGACAGGCCAAATTAATTCTGTTTTCCCTGAATAGCCTAAATAGCCTAAGGTTAAGAAGAGAACTATCATCGCGATAGTTAATCCCAGAAATTTTCCGGTTAGACCAAAAATGTTCGACGATTTCATTTTCCCTCCTTAAAAAGTTCAACATTCCACCGACACAGATTTATTGTATGTACACTGATTTTTATATCATTTTTATGATACATTAAAAGGTCTAAGATGCAACTTATCCAAATTAATTTCAGCCGAGGTGGTTACTCTTGCGACAGCTATCTGATTTTACCTCACTATAAGCTAATTCTTTATCTTTTAAACAACTTGCAGCAATAAACATCATGACGTCATAGTTAATAACGTATCTTTATTACTCACAAAAAAAGCAGAAGAATACACAGGAAGAAAAATTTAATCCAAAACACAATTCAAACCTTACTGAGATTCTAAAACAAGGATACTGATTTGGAAAAAACAATCAGAAATGAAGAAATGGCTAAAATGACGATACCATCAATTAGCAGGTTTGTGGAAGCTTTTCAGGGACAACATTTATATGATAGTCTCGACGGCATTCAAACTTTACCCACTTCTTTACCATTCTCTGCAGTAAAAATAAGCCCCACAACGTGATAACACACTGTGGGGCTGTACTTTTCCATTAAGCCAACGATTCAAATTAATCGTACGGCCTACCGGTTACAAATTGTCTGGCGGTTGATCAAATTTTAAGCTGAAAACAGGTATGATCATCTTTCTGTTAAGCTCCGGCCTTATTACCCGATACAAATAGGTTTAACATTGACAAACTCTCGAATTCCATAAGTCCCAAGTTCACGACCATACCCCGAAAGGCCAATGCCGCCGAAAGGCAGATTAACGTCGCTACGCACGAGGCTATTTATAAAAACACAGCCGGTTCTGATACGGGCCGCGACTTTTTCAGCCATATTTTCGTCTTTAGACCAGATGGAACCGCCAAGACCAAATGGAGTACTATTGGCAACAGAAACAGCCTCGTCAACTGACGATACACGAAAAACCATCGCTACCGGACCAAATAATTCCTCCTGACAAATATCCGCATCCGGGAGAATGTCGGTAACAAGAGTCGGAGGATAATAATAGCCAATCCCTTCCGGGATGCTGCCGCCACGCAGAACTTTACCACCGGCTGCCAGACATCTATCCACCTGCTCCTGAAGCTCCTGCCGCAATTTTCCTGAGGACATGGGGCCCATATCAGTGTTCCGGTCTAACGGATCGCCGACTTTCAACGCATCCATACTGTCTGCAAAACGTGAGATAAATTCATCATATACCCCGTCCATGACAATAAACCGCTTAGCAGCGATGCAGGTCTGACCGGCATTTCCGTATCTGGAAAGAGTAGCAATCTTAACCGCTTCATCCAGATCAGCATCATCGAGCACAATGAAGGGATCACTGCCGCCAAGTTCCATTACGGATTTCTTAAGCCTTGCTCCTGCCGCGGAGGCGACTTTCTGTCCGGCAAATTCACTGCCGGTCAAACTGACTGCAAAAACTGATTCGTGATCCAGCACAGATTCAACCTGCCGCGCACCGATCAAAAGTGTACGGAAAATATTTTCAGGAAACCCAGCGTCCTTGAAAATTTCTTCTATTGCCAATGCGCATTGGGGGACATTGGAGGCATGTTTCAGGACGACGGCATTACCTGCCATAAGAGAAGGAGCTGCAATTCTAAGCACCTGCCAGAAAGGAAAATTCCAAGGCATTACTGTGAGCACCGTCCCCAGAGGCTCATAAGTAATATAGGCTTTGCGTCCAGCCCCCTCTACCGGGGTAGGAGCCAACATTTCTTCTCCCTTATCTGCATAATAGTCACAGACCAGGGCACATTTGTTGGCTTCCCCTTCTCCCTGCGAGATCGGCTTACCCATCTCCAATGCCATTAACTCAGTCAGTTTTGAGCTGCGACTGCGCAAAAGCTCTGCCGCTTTCTTCAACAGCCCGGCCCGTTCTGCAAAGGCTTTACCTTTCCAGATTAACCATTCACCGGCTACGTCATTCAGAATAGACTGAACTTTCTCATCAGAATAAGCTTCAAATGAAGCAGCCACTTCTCCTGTGGCCGGGTTGACGCTTTGAATACTCATTGAATGCTCCTTTTCACAATAACTCAAATTTGTTTAACAGTTTTCCGCCAGGGCTTCTTCAAGAATTGTCAGGCCCTTTTCAAGGGTAGTTTCATCAACCGTGAGCGGAACAAGAACCCGGAGCACATTGCCATAATTTCCACAGGCGAGCAGCAATAGTTTTTTCTTAAACACATCGCCTACAATTTTCTTGGCAATATCAGCGGCAGGGGTTTTATTTTCCCTGTCTGAAACAAGTTCAATGGCGATCATAGCACCAAGTCCGCGGACATCTCCTATAATCGGGTACTTTTCCTGCCATTCCAAAAAAGTATTTTTGAGCTTTTCACCGAGAACAACACCTTCCTCAAGCACACCATCGCTTTCAAGCGACTCAAGGGCTGCAAGGGCAGCGGCGCAAGAGACAGGGTTACCTCCGTAAGTTCCACCCAGACCGCCGGGATGTACGGCATCCATTATCTCTGTTTTACCAACCACAGCGGAAATAGGCATGCCGCCGCCAATACTTTTGGCCATGGTCATCAAATCCGGCTCTACTCCAAAATGCTCTATAGCACACATCTTTCCGGTACGTCCGCCACCGGACTGAATCTCATCAGCTATAAAAAAGATATCATTTTTAGCACATATTTCTTTGATTTTAGGGAAATATTCTGGGGGAGGAGTGAGAAAGCCTCCTTCACCGGCCACGGGTTCGGCTACCAGAGCAGCCAGATTTTCTGGGGCTGCGTTACCGATAAACCAGTGACTGAACTGATCAGCACAAAAAGTGTCACATGAAGGATATTCTTTACCGTAAGGACAACGGTAACAGTAAGGATACGGTATTCTGTAGACTTCAGGAGCGTAAGGTCCGAACTTGTATTTATAAGGTTTGACCTTGCTGGTCATACTCATGGTCAACAGGGTGCGTCCGTGAAAACCGCCCTCATAAACAACAATCCCGCTCTTGCCACTGGCCAGCCGTGCTATTTTTACCGCATTCTCCACAGCTTCAGCCCCACTATTCAGCAGGACTGCCTTTTTATCGGAATCGCCGGGGGAAATTTCAATCAGCTTTTCAGCCAAAGCTATATACGGCTCATACATGGCAATATGAAAACAGGAATGAACAAGCTTTTCCGCCTGTTCCTTGATAGCGGCAACGACCTTTTCATTACAATGGCCGACATTATTAACACCGATTCCGCCTACAAAATCAATGTACTCCTCACCTTCTACATCTGTGATTATTGAGTTTTCGGCACGCTCGGCAAAGATCGGTCCCAGATTTCCTACACCCTGAGGCACGGCCTTGTTTCTTCTTTTAAGCAGATCTTCTGAATTACTCATATGAATTACGTCCTTTTTTTATGTTTGCCTCAGATTAAGCATATTGCATGCCACCAGGAATAAAGACATAAAAACAACAACTTACACAAGCAGACGACCGTAAATAAGCTTAATTTGATTCACAAATGAATCGCAAAGAAGCAAAATTAAAAAAATTGCTGCTATGGTGATTCATTTATGAATCGAAGATCGCTGATAAATTTTTATTTGGGACAAAAAATAATCTGTAATTTGAGCTTAACCCAAGGACCACAATGAGAGAAGAAGTAAGATATGCAACACGCTCTTTGATTCATCAGTGAATCAAACTCTATTAACGACTGCTCAATCCGTGTTTTTTAAGCTTGCGAACAACAGTCGGCTGGCTGACTTTCAGGTAGCGGGCTATGTCTCTTGTTGTCGGGCAGACTTTTTGAGCCTCAATAAACATTTCCCTCTCTACTTTATCAAGAGCTTCAGCCAGAGAAAGCCCTGTAGTAGATAAAGGTTCCCCCTGATCTTTACCATGAAGATCCTGCATAAGGTAACTATCCAATAATTCTCCTTCTGCCACGGCCACGCCTTTTTTGATCAGGCTGTCCAGTTCTCTGATATTACCGGGAAAGGAATAGTTCTGCAGTATTCTCAAACTGGTGGGGGAAAGTGACTTGGATTTACCATACCGCTCATTATACTTGTTAAGAAATAAAGTCGCCAAAGCAAAAATATCTTCTACCCTGTCACGCAACGGCGGAATCGTCAGAGTAAAAACATTAAGGCGGTAAAAGAGATCTTTACGGAACAACCGCTCACTGACCTGCTTTTCCAGATCCTTGTTGGTGGCGGCAATAATTATACAATTGATCTTTTTCGGAATTGTTCCGCCAAGGGGAATAAATTCTTTTTCATCAATACATTTCAAAAGCTTGGCCTGTACCGCAAGGGGCATTTCGCCCACTTCATCAAGGAAGAAGGTACCACCATCGGCAAGCGCCAGCAGCCCGGCCTTGCCGCTTTCTCTGGCTCCGGTAAAAGCTCCTTTCTCATATCCGAATAACTCAGCTTCAAAAAGCTGCTCCGGTACAGCCGCGCAGTTAACTGCGAGAAACGGCCCCGCAGACCGTGGGCTGTGCTGATGCAGCAATTTAGCAAGCATGGATTTTCCCGTGCCGGACTCGCCGAGAAGCAGTATCCCGGAAACCTCCAACTGAGCCAGTTTCAGCGCACTGTCCAGCAACCTCTTGATAGATCTGCTTTCGGCCACGTAGGCACCATGCCCCAGCTCAGTCATATTGAGATTGGTTATTTCCTTGCGCGCTTTTTCGGTTATCTCTCTGGCATCCTTCAGGTGTTCGCGCAAATCAAGAAGTTCTGTCACATCCCGTTCGTTAACCACAACCATGGAAAGTCTGCCATCACCGTCAAAGACGGGAGTTCCGGTGCAAAGAAGCTGCCTTTCAGTTCTGGCAATATTTTGCAGTATACTGGACTTTTGCTGCTTCTCCATAACTTCCTGAGAGACTGAAACATCCATAAGTCCGCTCTTGACAATCCGGTCAATACTTTTGCCTACAATATTCTCCGCCTTTATACCGTTCAACTTCTCAGAGGCCCGGTTAATCTGGGTGACGATGCCATCTCCATTGGTCACCCAGATGCCGTCACTTGAGGAATCAAATATAGCCTGCAAGGTGGTAGCCATTTCCTGAAAGGAACTCAATTCAACGGCCAGCTCTTCAAAGCGCGAGGGTTTCTGAAGACTTATTACAGCTCCTTCAAACGGCCCGTTCATCATTAAAGGAGTAATTTCAAAGAACAGCTCCCTCCCTTTCCCGACAATCCTACCTTCGCCCTTTGTGAACTCGTCTGAAGCCATGCCCTTTCGTATAAACGGTGCGGCAATGGGTAATATTTCCGCAACATCAATACCGATTGTTGTTGCGCGGTCGTAGCGCTTCAAAAAATCCAAGGCCACATTATTCATGCTTATTACCTTGCAATTTCTATCTACGGCAACGATCGCATAACTTACACAATTCTGTATTTGTTGGAACAATTCCAAATTCATGGCTTACCCTGGCGAGCTGAGTTTAAATTAGGGGCACTTTTCCCAATCATAGCTATTTTTAACTACCTGAAGCTTAATTGAAATCTCAGAACTGACAACTCCGTCAATCTGATTCACACCTTCGATAATGTCATGCAATTCTGACTGCGATTTAGCATTAAACTCCACATCAAAATCCGCAGCTCCGGTCACATATGCAATATACCAGATTCGCTTCATTTTCATGAGGCTCTCTTTAACTTGCTGACTTTTTTTGTTATCAGTCTTGATTTTGATATTACCTTCTATTTCGTACCCAAGCTTACGCAAGTTTACGACCCCAACTATCTGAATTAACTCCTCTTTAAGCAGACGCTTCAATCTCTTTCTGATGGCGGTCTCAGACATATTAAGCTTTTCTGCTATTTCAGTATTAGGCATACGCCCATTTTCTCGCAGCAGTTCGACTATTTCATTGTCAATATCGTCAAATGGTGAAGAACCCATACTACCTCTGATATTTTTTGCGGGTATATTTAGTATATTTCATTTCAACAAAGCAAGATTGAGCCAGAAGTAACAACACATTAAAGAGATATGACAAATTTGTAATCTATGAGGATTTTTTTGTCATCCCAGAGACAACAAGGGTGGATATCGTTCTAACTGGCTTCTAGCATAGCTCAATCAGGCTCTCAAGTTCGACTTTCGATTCCATTTTTAGCAAAAAGTACGCTTTTCGAACTACTCAGTTTGACATTCGAACAAATGCACCCAAGATACGTTTATAAATAAACTTATCTTTTTCAAGACCTTAAGGCAACCACACCTTACTTCGGCATAGATTCTGCTTTATCCGAATCAGTACGCATTTCTTTATCTCTGCAAAAAGCGTGACCAAACCAGCCACTTTGGTCCGAAAAACGAACCACACAAAGATATGCCCAAGGTTGAAAATATGACCCTGCTTTCAAATTATTAACGGTTAAAAAAGATCAGCCGCAAAATGGATACCTAATTTCTGGATCTATATATTAAGGGAGTAAACGATGCTTGAAGCGTATGCAATTTCAAAAAATTACGGTGAGGTCGAGGCCTTAAAAGATGTCGATATTCAGGTTGAAGCAGGCGAACTGTTCACTCTGCTCGGCCCTTCCGGATGTGGAAAAACTACTTTACTGCGAATTATCGCAGGACTGGAAAAAGCAGACAAAGGAACGGTCTACTTAAACCATCTTCCTGTTTCACTACTCCCCGCAAACGAACGCCCAATAAATACGGTATTTCAGAGCTATGCCCTGTTTCCGCACATGAACTGTGCCGACAATGTGGCCTTTGGTCTGCGCTCCCGCAAGATTCCGGAATCCGAGGTCAAGGACAAAGTCAAGGCCGGGCTTGAAATGATGGAGCTGGGCGATTTCGGAGACCGCTATCCCGATCAGCTTTCCGGCGGCCAGCGCCAGAGAGTGGCCATGGCCCGGGCACTGGTCTGTGAACCGGAACTCCTTCTGCTTGACGAACCCATGTCCGCTCTGGATGCAAAACTGCGTACAACTCTCCAGATTCAACTCCGCAAGCTCCAGAAAAAAATCAAGAAGACTTTTGTACTCGTCACCCATGATCAGGACGAAGCACTGACTGTATCTGACAAAATTGCCGTTATGAAAGGTGGAAAGATCCTTCAGCTGGGCTCTCCGCGCGAAATATACGACCGTCCCAATTGTCGCTTTGTCGCGGAGTTTATCGGCACCGCCAATATCATTGATGCCCACAGAAACGGCGAAATAATGAATACGCCTGTAGGAGATCTCATTTTACCGAAACTACCGGAGTGGAAAGACGGCTCACTGGTTATCCGCCCGGAGGGTATCAGATTGCGCGATGAGAAGCCCCTGAACAACGGCGTGCAGGGAAAAGTTACAGAGGCATACTACAGGGGTACTTATCTGGACATTTCGTTAGAACCCGGAAACCTGCGCATGCGTTGCGCGCCCCATAAAAATGTAGAGGTAGGAGATTTAGTTTGGGTTGAACTTCTTGAGGATGCATTGGTGACCATAAATGACTGATAATACAAGAATATGGCTTGGGGAGCTGACCTCTCGAAAAGCCCTTAGAAAACGGGGACTGTTCTACATTTCACCGGGATTGTTCTGGATTCTCATGTTCCTGACAATTCCAGCACTGGCACTGATTGTTCTCTCATTTGCCACACGCGGCAGCTACGGGGAAATTCAGTGGATCTTCACCTGGGAGAACTTCTCCCGCCTTGCGGGCTACGGCCTTTTCGGATGGAGTCCAGACTATTTATGGATTCTGCTTCGTTCAGTCTGGGTTGCGATAGTCACAACCGCCTGCTGCACTATACTGGCTTTTCCTCTGGCTTTCTTCATTGCAAAAAAGCCGAAAAACAAAAGATACCTCTGGCTCATTCTGGTAATCATCCCGTTCTGGACCAATCTGGTTATCCGCACATATGCATGGCAGCTGCTGCTCTCGCCCGACCTGCCCATAGCAAAATTCGTAGCCCAGCTTGCAATAATTCCGCCGGGGACACCGCTTTATCCGTCCCAGTTCGCTGTTTACATGGGCATGATCACCTGCTTCCTGCCTTTTGTCGTACTTCCCCTCTACTCAAGTGTGGAAAAGCTCGACTGGACGCTGGTCGAAGCAGCTCAGGATCTTTACTCAAACAAACGCCGTGTATTCATGCAGGCAATTCTGCCTCAAACCATTCCCGGCCTTTCCGTGGGAGCAATCCTGACCTTCGTTCCAGCCATGGGAATGTTTCTTATCCCCGACTTTCTGGGCGGAGCTAAATATATGCTTGTAGGGAACCTCATTCAGCAGCAGTTCGGTAAAAGCCGGGACTGGCCTTTCGGGGCGGCAGTGAGTCTGGCTCTCATGGTGTTGACACTTATCGGACTGTATTTGTTCCGCCGCAAAGGTGAAAAACTGGAGGTCGTCTAGTCATGCAAAAATTCGACAAACCAATCCTTATACCTATGTGCGCAATGGGTACGCTGGCTTTCCTCTACGCACCACTACTTGCAGTAGCCACATTCTCAATGAACAACTCCCGTTTCGGACTCACATGGGAAGGTTTTACATGGAAGTGGTACGTTGCCTTATTCCATAATGAACAGATCCTTGAAGCATGCTGGAACACACTGTTTCTAGCCTGCGTATCAACTGCAATTGCGACAGTTGTGGGCACAGCACTGGCAATCGGTATGGCCAGATTCCCGTGGGGCAAAAAAGCTGCGGCTTTCTTTGAGCTCAACCTCTACATGCCGGTCATCACGCCGGAAATTGTTTTCGCCGGAGCACTTGTCATTGCTTTTGCCGCTCTGCGTTACGTTTCCCCGATTTTCGAGCCGGGTATGCTCAACATGATTATCGGACACGTGACATTTCAGGTTGCTTTCGTTGCTCTGGTTGTCCACTCAAGACTGTCAGCATTCAACAATGAAATCGAAGAGGCTTCCAGAGATCTCTACGCAGACAACTGGTACACCATGCGCAAAGTTATCCTGCCCATGCTTACTCCAGGTATTGTTTCCGGTGCGATGCTGGCTTTCACTCTCTCTCTTGATGATTTTGTAATCAGCTTTTTCACAGCCGGTCCCAGCTCAGTAACACTGCCTCTTTATATATACGCGGAAGTACATCGGGGAATAACTCCCAAAATTCACGCACTGTCTACAGTAGGCTTACTACTCACAGTTTTTCTGGTGATTGCTTCAGAAAAAATATCAAACAAAACAAAAGAAAAGGAGAGCTCTCATGCGTAAAATTCTGTTTACCACAATCATGATTTTATTGATGGCTACCAACGTTTTTGCTGCAGATGAAATGAACCTGCTTATCTGGTCGGAATACATGCCGGAAGATTTTGTTAGCGACTTTCAGAAAGATACCGGAATAAAAGTTCGTGTAGAATATTATGAGTCCATGGAAGAACTGGTTGCCAAGTTGCAGGCCGGCGGAAAGAACCAGTATGATGTGGTTGTCCCCTCAGACTACATTCTTCCTGCCATGATTAAACTCGGCCTGCTGAAAGAACTTGATCACTCTAAAATCCCCAACCTTAAAAACCTGCAGGACACATTCATCGATCCCACATGGGACAAAGGAAACAAATACTCTGTCGCATATCAGTGGGGAACTATCGGCATGATGTACCGCAAGGATAAACTCAAGGATTTTGACGGATCATGGGACATTATGTTTGACCCCGCCAAACGTCAGGGCCCGTTCATCTTCATTGACTCCGTTCGTGAAATGCTCGGTATAGCCCAGTGCTTCATGGGCATGGATGTGAATACCACGGACAAAGGCGAGCTCAAAAAACTCATGGATAAAATGCTTGAGGCGAAACACGATAAGTTTTTCGCAGGATTTGATGTTGGAACCGGCGGACGTTCCAAAGTCGCTGCCGGAACCGCTGTAGCGGCAATTGTTTACAACGGTGATGCCCTGCGTGCCGTAGCCGACCACCCAGATACCTGCGCATTTATTAACCCCAAAGGCGGAACCATCGGCTGGGTCGACAGCATGAGTATCCCTTCCGGGGCTCCCCATCCTGACAAAGCACTCACATTCATCAACTGGGTCCTCAACCCGAAAGTAGGTGCGAAACTGTCCAACTGGACTCAGTATGCCACCCCGAACAAGGCGGCTTACCCGTATATCACCCCTGAAGACTTCAAAAACCCGGCAATCTACCCGAACAAAGAATACATACCCTCAATCCAGTTCATCAAGGATCTCGGCAAAGACAACAAGATCTATGACCAGATCTGGACCATGGTTAAAACCCGCTAACAGACTCTAATTCATGCCGGGGCATAAAGCCCCGGCTATCTAAAAGCTATGTACGACAACTACGTAATTACAAATATAAACGGCATCGCAATAGACGAAGCAGACACCCGCTTCACTGCTCTGGCAGTGGAAAACGGTCGAATCGCTGAAGTCGGGAGTGCTGAAGATGTTGCCTCATTCATTAAAGACGGCTGGCCGGCTCTTGATATGCAAGGCGCTACTGTGCTGCCGGGTTTTATTGATGCCCACCAGCATCTGGGATTGACCGGACAGGTTCTCGGAGGGCTTGATTTATTTAAAGCCGAGAGCCTCAAGGAAGTCTCCGAACTCATCCAGAAGGATGCCACAGACAAAACACCGGGGGAATGGATTCTCGGCTATGCATTTAATGACGTAACCCTCAAAGTTCCTTCCATGCCGCTGAGAACCGAACTGGATGAACTCTGCCCGGATCATCCCGTAATGATCGTTCATTGTACATGGCACCTGTGCTCCCTGAATTCCAGAGCACTGCAACTTCTGAATCTTCCGGAAGACCTGCCGGGAATGGACATTGACAATAACGGCATCCCGACAGGGATAGTCCGCGATCCCGGCGCAGTGACCCATGTATTCCCAGCTATGTCTGTACTGACCCCGGATTCAATTAAACTAAAAAGGTTCACAAAAGCATGTCTGGCTGCAGCGAAAGAGGGAATAACCTCCATTCACTGCCTTGAAGGCGGCGAATACGGTCCCGGCGATACCGGACTGATCCAGAAGCACAAAGAACAGTTTCCTCTCAATCTCATACTCTGGAATCAGGTTATGGACATTGAAGAGACCAAGGAACTCGGGCTTCCCCGTATCGGCGGCTGCATCTGCGCTGACGGAGCGATAGACGCATACACGGCTGCACTGTTTGAGCCGTATTGCGATCAGCCGGAAAACTGCGGGACTCTAAACTTTTCTCAACAACAAATGGATGACTTCATCATGGATGCCCACAAGGCAGGGTTACAGATCACCATCCATTGCGAGACTGATGCAGCTATCGAACAGGTTTTATCTGCCATGGAAAAAGCCCTTGCTGCCTATCCGCGCAGCGATCACCGTCACCGCATCGAGCATTGCGAAATTCCAGCGGCAGATCAGCTGGACAGGATGGCCGAAGCAGAGATCATTGGCTCCATGCAGCCCGGATTCATTCCCCACCTCGTTGATATGGACGAGTATGAAAAGATGTTCGGCAAGGCCAGATTACGCTGGCTCCACCCTTACAGAACCATGCTGGATAAAGGAATCGTTCTTTGCGGAGGTTCAGACTGCCCGGTAACACCCTATTCCCCATTGACAGGGATACAGGCCGCAATGCTGCATCCCAATAAAGAAGAAAGAATTTCTGCACTGGAAGCAATCCGCATGTTCACCATTGATGCGGCATTCAGTGCTTTTGAAGAAAAGGAACGCGGATCGATCGAGCAAGGCAAATACGCCGATCTGGTAGTTCTTGCCAAAGACCCGCTAACGACTTCTCCTGAAAAAATAAGGGATATCAAAATCATCAAAACCATTGTTGAAGGTAAGCCCGTTGAAGATGTCCGGGACGGCCCCGCAAATTAACAGACTCAAAGACTGACAGACGATTCATCAATCACAGTAACACATACGGAGAAATTATTATGACACGTGACATTAATGGAGCATTCAAGGAAGCGGCTGACTTTGTAGACATCATCAAAAAACCTTTCGGCGCGGTTTCTATTGAAGAACGCAAGGCAATTGCAACAGAGACTGTTGAAAACTTCCGCGATCATATCAACAAGGGTTTTCTTGAATACCGTAAATCCGTCACTGAAGCCGGATCATTTGCAGTAACAGAATGGACCGGACAGGGTTCCATCATGATTGATGCCCTCGACCGTGAATATATTGATATACTTGGTGGTTTCGGTCTTTATTCTTACGGTATCCGCCACCCAAAAATTGTAGAAGCAGTAAAAGCACAGCTTGACCGCTCCCCCCAGTACTCACAGGAAATGCTCGACCCCCTGCGTGCGAAACTCGCCCGTGTTATCGCCAAACTTACCCCCGGAGATATTCAGTACGGCTTCTTTGCCAACTCCGGAACTGAAGCAGTTGAAGGAGCCATGAAACTGGCTAAATTCTACACCGGCAAAAAAGGCTTCATCTCCATGCTTAAAGGGTTTCACGGCAAGACACTGGGCTCCCTTTCACTGATGGGCAAGTCCGACTACCGTGCTCCGCTTCTGCCCCTGCTGGAAGGTATGCGTCACGTTCCTTTCGGAGATGCTGATGCCGTTGAAGCAGAACTTAAAAAGGCACAGGCTGTCGGCGATGATATTGCCGGAGTTGTAGTTGAACCGCTTCAGGGTGAAGCTGGAGCCATTGTTCCTCCAGATGATTTCTTACCCCGCCTGCGCGAAATATGTGACAAATACGGAGTTCTCCTGATTGCCGACGAAGTCCAGACCGGATTCGGGCGTACCGGAAAAATTTTCGGCGTAGACCACTGGGATGTCGCCCCGGATATCATGTGCTTCGGTAAAGCCCTCGGAGGCGGAGTTGTTCCCATGTCCGGTTTCTTCTCTACACCGAAAATCTGGAAAGTAATGGAGCCCAACCCGTTCATGCACACAACCACCACCGGTGGTAATCCCATTGCCTGCGCATCCGCACTGGCTGCAATCACAGTAATGCAGGAAGAAGACCTGCCTGCTCAGGCAGCCAAAAAAGGTGAGTATGTCAAAAAACGCCTTGGAGAACTCTCCGATAAACACCCAGGTATCCTTGAAAAAGTAACCGGTAAAGGGCTCCTTCTGGGCATGCACTTCACCAACGATGAAATCGGATACGCAGTGGCTTCCGGCCTTTTCGCCCGCGGAGTTATCACAGCCGGAACACTGACCAACGCTAAATGCATTCGCTTTGAACCTGCACTCAACATCCCTATGGACCTCTTGGATGAAGCCCTGAACCGCATGGAAGACGTATTCAAATCATTGCCCAAAAGTTAGGGGGAGTTATGGATATGAAATTATGGATTAACGGAAAATGGACTGAGTCGGCAGACGGCTCGGTCCTTGAAGTGGAAAACCCCGCCACCGGGGAAATCATTGCCAGCGTTGCAGAGGCTAAAGACGCGGACGTCATGGCTGCCATTGCAGCGGCAAAAGCAGCCTTCGAAAACGGATGCTGGTCCGGCCTGACTCCTGCTGACAGGTCACTGGCTATATGGAAAATGGCAGACCTGCTGGAAAGCCGTATGGAGGAATTCGCCCGAGTAGAATCAGAGGACTCCGGCAAACCATACGAGTTCCTAAGTCTAGGGGCGGACCTGCCTTTCTGTGTTGATAACCTGCGTTTCTTTGCTTCCGCCTGCCGTGACACGGCAGGCCACCATGCCGGAGAATTCGCAGAAGGATATACCTCTATTTACAGACGGGACCCGGTAGGCGTTGTAGGCCAGATCACTCCCTGGAACTATCCGCTGCTTATGGCTGTCTGGAAAATAGGCTCCGCATTGGCTGCCGGATGCACAACAGTTGTCAAACCTGCGGAACTCACTCCGCGCACAACTCTGATGCTGGCTGAACTTGCAGCAGAGGCAGGCATCCCCGACGGGGTTTTAAATGTGGTACCCGGCAGTGCCGGACCTGTGCTTTCCTCTCACCCGGATATCAGACTTGTCAGCCTGACCGGAGCCACCAGCACCGGAAAGGCAATAATGAAAAGCGCCTCTGAAACAGTAAAAAGGGTTCATCTTGAGCTGGGCGGCAAGGCCCCAAGTCTGGTCTTTGAAGACGCAGATATCGCTCTTGTGGCTGAAAAACTGTCCCTTGCCGCATACTGCAACTCCGGTCAGGACTGCACTGCAGCCACCCGCATAGTCTGCCATAAATCCATCGAGCCGGAAGTTCGTGAAGCAATGGTTGAGGCTATGCAAAAAGTAAAAGTAGGCGATCCTTTTGATAAATCAACTGAGATGGGCTCCATCATATCCGCCAGACATTTAGGCATGATTTCCGGTTTTGTTGAGCGTGCCGAAAAGGATGGCGCAACTATTCTTTGCGGCGGAAAAACGATTGACCGTCCCGGCTATTTCTTCGAACCCACCGTCATCGCTGACGTGAAACAGGACTCTGAAATTGTGCAGAAAGAGGTGTTCGGCCCGGTCATCACCATCCAGAGTTTTGAAGACGAGCAGGAAGCGGTAAGCATGGGTAACGATGTTGTTTACGGGCTGGCTTCATCTGTCTTCACGAGGGATGTGGCCCGTTCCATGCGCGTCAGCCGTGCACTGGAATTCGGCACAGTCTGGGTAAACGATCATCTTCCGCTGGCAGCCGAGACTCCCCATGGCGGCTTCAAGCAATCAGGCTTCGGCAAGGATCTTTCAGCTGAAGCTGTGGGAGATTATCTGGTCACCAAACACGTTATGATCAATAACGCCTGTTAAAGTAGATGCTGAGAAATTAAGTAATAAAGTGCCGGATTAAACTCCGGCTCAAGCTGCCCTTTCGAGGAAGAGAGATAAAATGGCTAATAAACCTGTTACACCGATTCGCATTCCCGTCCGCGCTCCGTCTTGCGACGGTCTGTATATGCCGGCGGAATGGGAAGAGCACGAAGCAACCTGGATGATCTGGCCGTGCAAACCTTCGGCATGGCCTTTCGGGATGGGAAAACCCCGGAAGGTATACGCCGAAGTAGCTAAAGCAATTAGCCGCTTCGAAAAAGTATATATGATGGTTCACCCTGAACTGATTGAAGACGCAAAATCACATTGCGGTGACGCGGTAACAATAGTCCCCATGGACACCAGAGACTCATGGTCCCGCGACTCAGCTCCCACCTTCCTGGTTGACGGTAAAGGCGGAGTAGCCGGAGTGGACTGGATCTTCAACGACTGGGGACACATTGAAAGGTTCGAAGGAGGATACGATGAGGCCATGGCCCTCAACGTTCTGGAACACTTACAGATGTGCCGCTATGCCGCTCCCTTTATTATTGAAGGGGGAGGCATCCATACTGATGGCGAAGGCACAGTCATGACCACTGAACAGGTACAGCTTGACCTGCGCCGCAATGCCGGATTTTCAAAATCCGACTTTGAAGACCTTTTCGCCGCCTACCTCGGGACCCCAAAAACCATCTGGCTCGGCAACGGGCTTGAAGATGACGAAACCAACGGACATGTTGATATCCTGTCCTGTTTTGCACGCCCGGGAACTGTTCTGGTTCATGACTGCACTGATCCAGACAACGGCAACTATGCTGTTACTCAAGATGCCATTAAAAGACTTGAGGCTACTACGGATGCCAAAGGACGTTCTTTGGAAATCATCCGTATGCCTGAACCGGCACCAAAATACATTGACGATTGGCGCATGGATCTCAGCTACATCAACTTTTACATATGCAACGGCGCGATCATCATGTCCTCCTTTGATGATCCAATGGATGAAGTAGCCTATAAACGCATGAGTGACGTATTTCCAGACAGGGAAATAATACAGATTCCCAGTCTGGACCTTTTTGCCGGAGGCGGGGGTATTCACTGCATTACCCAGCAACAGCCAAAGGGAACCCCTCTCCCTGTTTTCTAGGAGTAAAATATGAGCAAGACAGCACTGGCCGTAACCCAGATGGCATGTTCCGAGAAGTTATCCGAGAATATCGACAAAGCTGAAGAGCTTGTACGTGAAGCGGCTAAGCAGGGAGCGCAGATTATCCTCCTGCAGGAACTCTTTGAGGGACCTTATTTCTGCAAAAAGCAGGATAACCGCTACTTTGAATGGGCTCATGAAGCTTCTCTGGATGATCCGTTACTGAAAAGGTTCTCCAATCTGGCAAAGGAACTCTCTGTGGTCCTGCCCGTTTCGTTTTTCGAACGTGCCAACAAGGTGCATTATAATTCACTAGCCATGATGGACGCAGACGGTTCCATGATGGGCATCTACCGCAAAACCCATATCCCGCAAGGCCCCGGCTATCAGGAAAAGTATTACTTCAATCCCGGTGATACAGGATTCAAAGTCTGGGATACTGCCTATGCGAAAGTGGGAGTCGGTATCTGTTGGGATCAGTGGTATCCGGAGACAGCCCGATCCATGGCTCTCATGGGCGCAGATCTCCTGATGTTCCCCACAGCAATAGGTAGTGAACCGACGATGCCCGACTGCGATTCCATGGCCCACTGGCGACGCACCCAGCAGGGACATTCAGCCGGGAACTTAATCCCTGTCTGCACCTCAAACCGCATTGGAACGGAAAAGGACCGTGATGTTGAACTGACCTTCTACGGATCATCATTCATCACCGACCCGACCGGAGAATTGATTGTGGACGCTGACCGCACATCCGAAGGTGTTTACATAGCTGAAATGGATCTAACAAAAATCCGTAATTTCAGATCCGGCTGGGGACTATTCCGTGACCGCAGGCCACAGCACTATGGTCCGGTTATGAGCATGGATGGCACAACAAGTATTTGTGGATAAGAGTCTGGTTGCAGGACGCACAATTCTGCCTCTCATACACACCAAAAATAAAGCCTCACAACGTGATAACACATTGTGAGGCTTTTTTTTTCATGGAGAAAACGATGCGAATGGGACTACCGGCCTGCTGATCGCTTTCATGGCCCTAACTATTCATTACTCGGCCAGCAGTTCCGGCTTGGCAAATTCCGTAATATCGTTGCCGAAATGAACGTACACCTTTTCCACGCCTTTGACCGGAATCCAGTAGCCGTCAATGTAGCTGCCGGTCTGAGCATTGAAGGCTCCTTTGCGCGTGGCCTGACCGGATTTGAGCATCTTATTGGCAAGACAACCGGGACAGACGCGATCGCTCGGGTATAGGGAATGGCATTTGATGCCTGTGGTGATACCTAACTCTTCCGCCCGCTGGTTTACAGCCAGAATATCGCGGCAGGCATGGATGAGCATAACGGGCTCGGGGTACAGCCCCCACATGGTGTCAAAGGCTTCCAGAACGGATTGATCAATTGATTCCATTGTTTTCTCCTTTTGATGTTGGTTAAATTACTAAAATTTATACTGATAAGATTTGCGTAATATCTACCATGCAAATGCAAGTGATTTCTCAAGTCGCTGCCAGATATAGCTCCAGAACAAAGGATATTACCACTGCGTGAAAACCATAGACAGCCAGATATGAAGGGATTTTACCGCGCAGGCCCATGGTCAGCCTGAAGAACAATATGAGTAGATAGAAAAGCCAAATGGCGGCTGGAAAGAATATCCGTGGCGAAGTCAGATCCACGATTCCATACTTGGCATCCTGAAGAGCTATGCCCATAAGCAGCCCAAGGCCCATCGCGACAAAACCGAGGGTCAGGGAGGCAAAAAGGCTACGGTCCAGATCATGGAGACTCCAGCGAAATCCCTCACCCAATCTGTACGCCTTGGTCTTAATCGCCCTTTCGCTCTTCAGGTAGGCATAAGCGCTCACGGAAGTTATTCCAAAAAGGAAATATCCCAGAGAGCAAATGATAATATGAAGAGACAAAAGTGCTGACATTGCTACTTCTCCTTTGTTGACCGACTAGGATGCCCGGCTATTTTTTTCACTGAGCCGAAATTCTTGACTTCGTTTCCTGCTACGGCTTTTTTTCGTGACCACAGGCTGTGTGCAACCTTGCCTAAAAGACCTGTCAGAAAAGCCGTGCCAACAAAAATACCTATTACTTACTCCAGACTCCGCGAAGATGCCCAACAGCAGGAGGGGTCTCTCCATGGGCGTGAATCGTCTTCACATATTTCTTCCAGCCGGGGCAGACAGATGTATGCCAAATCCAAAGACGGCCGAGGAACGAAGAAGGCGACTGCTCCGCTCTCTTTCTAAGCTTGCAGGTATCGCACGACATTTTGGGTCTAATGTTCTCTTTTTGCATCACGATCTCCTTATAAGTGGCTGCCGCATTCCTGAGCGGCTTTAGAACCATACTACGCAAGCCGAGACGAAATTCCTCTCTGAGTTGCAACGAGATGTAACAAGTTGTTTCCGGCGGACGGATACAATTGGATACAATTAGTTTCAGGTCAGAAAGGCATTTGCCCCCTGCCTGCGATACTCAAAAGCATATTCACACCCGAGGTAGAAGCGTTGCGCGCAAAAAGAGGCTGGCACGGCGGCCGCTAACAAGCTATTGTACGAGCTGACTCGGCATAAGAGGCAGCTCATTTTCACATCATGCGAGGATATAATGGCAAATAACATTTTAGTCATCGAGGACGACGCCGATTTACAGCAACTTCTTAAAGAGTATCTTGCCGGATTCGGTTATACAGTCCATTCCGAAGGAACGCCCGAAGCAGGTCTGGATGCCTTAAAATCCCTTTCTCCCGACCTGCTCATTCTGGATGTCATGCTCCCCGGAATAAACGGCTTCGAGGTCTGTCGCCGTGTCAGGCAGGACTCGCAGATCCCGATCATCATGCTGACCGCTCGCGGTAACGTAATGGACCGGGTGGCCGGACTTGAAATCGGTGCTGATGACTACTTGCCCAAGCCGTTTGAACCTCGTGAACTCGTCGCCCGCATCCAATCCATCCTGCGTCGCAGCCAGCAGAATACGACATCCGGAATCGTAAAAGGAGAGTTCGGCTTACTTCGTATCGACTTCGATGGCCGTGCCGCGCTGCTCAATGGGGAAGACATTGGCCTGACCACCAATGAATTCAATGCCCTTGCCGTTTTGGCGCGCAACCCCGGAAAGACATTCAGCAGGGACGATCTTATGCAAGAGCTGCGAGGACTGGACAGTGAATCATTCAACCGCTCCATAGATATCACCATGAGTCGCATCCGCCAGAAGCTAGGCGACGATCCCAAATACCCGAAATACATCAAAACAATCTGGGGAACCGGCTACGTCTTTATTGGACAGGGAAGTGAAGATGGCTAGAGTTTGTAGAAAAATCAGGCAATCCCTGTTCACTAAATTGGCCTTGGTGCTCGTCATGGGGGTTGTGGTCATTAATGTCGTCACTATGCATCTTTACGCCACCCAGAAACGTGAACATGACAGCACGTTAAACCAGAGTTTACTGCAATATGCCCGCCACCTTGCCGACCAAGTAGGCTCCCCGCCGGACAGGAATAAGGCGGAAGCTCTGACTCACCAACGGCCTATGCGCATAACCTATACGGGAAAAAATTCATGGGTGGTTGGTGAAATGGAGGAGAAATTTCCAGAAGAATTCCTTGTGCCACGCCTCTCTCAAGAGAGAATTGAGATACTCAATCTTCATGAGAATTATAGACTGCGTGTTTCGCTCTCCTCTGGTGAGCTCTTGACTTTTGATCTGTTTTCCACAGAAGACGAACGGTCTGCGTTGCGTCAATTCGGGATTTATTTCCTCGTGGGCTCCTGCCTGATCATGATGGTCATCTACCTTGTACTGCGGCTCCTTCTTCGTCCCATTGAGTGGTTGACCGAAGGAGCTGAGTCTGTCCGGGATGGCAAGTTTGATACACGTGTGCAGATGAGAGGTTCCGGCCAACTCAGAGAGCTTTGCGAAACCTTTAACCAAATGACAATTCGACTGGAAAGCCTTGTGACAGGACAACGGGATTTGGTGCTTGGAGTCAGCCATGAATTGCGAACTCCGCTCACCCGCCTCAAGTTAAGACTTGAAATGCTGGACACAGAGATCGACACCTCGGCTATCAAACAGGATGTGGGGCAAATGGAAACCATGATCACCTCGCTGCTGGAAACTGCGAAAATGCACCACGGAGCAGATGGTATCCAGCCACAATCGGTGGATATGGCTCAACTCGTTGCCAACGTTGCGAGTAGTTATCAAGCCCAGCCCCCCGGAATTATATTAGCCATCCCTCAAGAGCCAGTTATGGCAATGATCGATCCCCAAAAGATGACAATGGCCTTGAACATGTTGATGGATAACGCAATCAAGTATTCCGCCCCGGACGGTCCTCCTGTAGAAGTCTCGCTACAAGTGCGAAACTATGAGGTCAGCATTATCATTACAGACCACGGCATAGGCATCCCGGAAGAATCGATCAGTCACCTTTTTGATCCTTTCTACAGAGTAGATGAATCCCGAACCCGTGACACTGGTGGCTATGGTCTGGGTCTTTATCTTTGCCAAACAATCATAAAAGCTCATAAGGCGCATATTGATGTGGTAAGTACCTTGGGCGCGGGCACGACGTTTCGGATAACCTTTCAATCGTGATTTACTTACTTCAGATTTTCTACTGAGGATGACTCTAGTGCGGTAATACAAAGAAGAGCGACCCCATGCATCGCTCGGAGCCATGACTCCAGTCGAGTATGTCCAAACATATTCACCCCAAGAAAACTCTACGTATGGATGGCACTAACTTGGAGAGGTTTACAATTGGTCCCCGCACGATCTGCGCCGCACAGTCAGAACCATGCTCGCCTACCAGCAAGTACCAAGCTACCTGCTCAACATCCATTTCAACCACGGCAAGCAGGAAGTTGGCGAAAAGCACTATGACAAGTCTTCACATCTGGCTGAGAAGTTGGAGGTTATGGGGGTGTGGGAGGAGACTTTAAAATCAATACTTACCCACAGAACATAAATATCTACTCACCGCTTCCTTGATTATTTTTATCTTTTTCAAGCAACTTACATGGCAACCCGAACAGACTATTTACTATTGGGTCATAGTCATGGAGCCAAATTTCAAGATCAAAATCAAGAGTCAAATTTAAAAAGCCACTGATAATATCGCTCACAACATCTGTTCGCAGACTCGAAATAATAGGCAAAAAGAAGTCCACTTTATCGCTAATACGGATGACAAGTATACACATATCACCATATTCAACTAATCTAGCTTTTTTTGTGGTCGTTGCATATTCTTTAATGGTTTCAGGCGCAGAACTATATGGCCGGTCACAATAAACATAAATTTTTTCAAGAGGAGACTGCGCGAACTCATCAATAAGTGTTTTTAATTTATAATTACCCACTATTGGCTTTATGTTCTTAGCAAACATTAAATCCAATTTACTCTTAGGAAACATTGATGGAAATTTTTTTTGTTGGCAACAACTCATATATAATAAAAACAAATGATCTGGATAAGCTCCTCCCACTTCTTCAAAAAATTTTTTAGGTATGTATGCTCTTGCATTGTTAATATTTTCCTTGAAAGAGCTATCCATAGCGATAAAAAATATACCTAAATCACGTCCATCTTGAGCATACTTCAAAATAGTTTCATCATCAGTTTTCTCTCCATTATATACCTCTCTGTAACTACTTGGTACCACATGATGGTGTATGCGCTCTATGTCAACAGCTTTTGTATTAAACGTATCAATCGTTGTATAAATAATTTCACTTAGCCGCGATTCAGAAAAAAGATTTTTAATATATGTTTTTGTATTGTCTGCACGTGTACGAAAGTACTGTTCTCTATTCTCGTCACCCAAAAAAAACTTAAGATAAAAATCTCTATTTTCAATAGGCCGCAAGGACTCTTTTAATATAGCTCTTTTATTGTACACTTGATCATCTATGGATGAAAGGACTTTGTTAAGCTCACTTAACAATACTCGAAATCGTCTATTTGGGAGGTATCTTGTCGGATGTTCTTGCTGAATATATTTTTTTAAATTTTTTTTGCTGCACATTTTTTCCATTGGGATAGCCGTTAAATCACAACTCATTGCGACGAATGCTAGTCGATAAACGATGTCAAGCAAATCCTTAGGTGAAAAATTAGCTTCGCCATCTTTAGGCATGTCAGTAAACTTGAGCAACCTTAAAAGATGTGGGTACATATAGTTATAGTATTTTTTTCTTGTAAGCTTAAGCCTGCTTATAAATTTTGGAGCCTTTTCGAGTGATTCCCTTTCAACAAAACGAATAAGCTCAAAAAAAGTACTTATACCTTCCTGAAGGCCGAGCATGTGTTTAAACAAAAGCTTATTTAAATATTCGTATTCTGGATCAAATTTCACTACTCGGTCAATAACTGTTGAGAAAAAGCCATATCCAGTTGACTGAGTAAGGATAAGATGAACAATCTCATGCAAATGAGTACTTTCTAAACCATCATCATGTGCATCAACAAAGTTGACAATTGAGTAATTCGCGTATGCATATTCACCTAAAGTAGTCATCAAAATTCTCCACAGCATAGACATATTAAAAGATTATTTAACACTTTCTCGTACTCCATACTGCATGTCATACATTAATTCAACAAATCACACTCACACGTTTAAGATATAACATTCAAATCCACCTCCCAAAACATGAGCAAGTCCAATATAGGCCCCCAAAGGGACCGGAGGCTGGAGCGCAGCGAATCTAAAAGCGGTATCCCAATCTCACACTCAAGCAATAGCACGGTGTATACTTTCCAAACTGGCAAAACTGAACATTCGCGCCCTCACCAGCTCTTAATCCCAACTACGATAATGTTTGCTCAGCAGCTTAAACAAGTACTGAATGTCCTGATCTGCAAGCTCTCGTTCCTGTTCAAGACACCTGCGCAGCTCTTTCTTGGCTTTTGCTTCCAACTTCGGGTTGGTAGCTCTGGGCCAATCTGTGAACCAACGACAAGCATCCGGCTCAACATCCCCGGTCGAATTGTCGAATGAGGGTTCCCAACCACCGCAACTAAATCTGCATAAATAGAAAAAGGGCTTACATTCATAAGATGTAAGCCCTTGATTTAACTGGATCCAACGATCGGAATTGAACCGACGGCCTGCTGGTTACGAATTGTCTGGCGGGAGATTAATTTCTCAGCCGGGAATGCCCGTTATCCCTTGATTCATAAGCTCTACCACCATTTCATCCCATTTCCAAAACTGCCGAAAACTACCTAAAAATACCGCAAAGTGTACGCAAATTTGCGTACACTTTGCGGACAGGGAAACATTGTCTTCTTCAAGTCCCTGTCACAAAAAATCAGTTAAAATTCCTGTCTTGAAAACTCCGACAATTCTGCCCGGCTAACAAAGCTTCCTGACGATCCTGTCCAACACTCCCTGCACCTTGGAAATGGCAACGCCGTAATTGGTGATCGGCACCTCCCTGCGGGAACATTCTCTAATGCGGCGCAGCATTTCTGTACGACTGGTCATGCATCCGCCGCAATGTACTGCCAGAGCAAAGCCTTCCAGATCATCAGGGAAGTCATGGCCGGAGTACATAACAAACTCCAGCTCCCTGCCAGTGTACTGCGTGATCCAGCGCGGTATTTTTACCCGTCCTATATCGTCAGCCACATCGTGGTGCGAGCATGCCTCACACAAGAGCACCCTGTCACCATCCTGCAGGGAATCAATAGCTTCAGCTCCCTGAACCAGCATCCGCAAATCTCCCTTGAAGCGTGCAAAAAGAGTCGAAAAAGTGGTCAACGGAACTTCCTCCGGAACATCGCCTGCCACCTTGAGCACCACCTGAGAATCAGTTACGACCAATGCTGGAGGCGTGCTCAGCCTGTCCAAAGCCTCTTCAAGCTCGCGCTCCTTGACCACCATTCCCATGGCGTCACTGTCCAGAATATCGCGCAGAACCTGAACCTGCGGGAGGATCAGCCGACCTTTCGGGGCGGCCAGATCAATAGGCACAACGCAGAGCACAACATCCCCCTCCTCTATCAAATCGCTCACAAGAACCGGTTCTTCAATGAATTCACGGGGAGCCATATTGATTACGGCTTTTTTGAGATCATCAATGCCCTTGGCGGAACGGGCGCAGACAATCTGGCTATTAATGGAATGCTCCGCACAAAAAGCAAAATCTTCCGGGGAGGGCCCGGCAATATCAGCCTTATTGAAGACGACCAGTACGGGAATGTTCATTTTCCGGGCAATATGCAAAATATCCTCTTCAGCCTTGCCCACACCCTGCTCACCGACAACAAGTAAAGCAAGATCAGTCCGGAACAACACCTTGTGTGTAGCCCTGGTGCGCAGTTCACCGAGCTCGCCTTCATCGTCAAGTCCGGCGGTATCGTAAAAGGTCACCGGTCCCAAAGATAGCAACTCATAATGCTTTGCCACCGGATCAGTGGTTGTACCCGGATAATCGGATACAATGGCTGTATCCTGACCGGAAAGTGCGTTGATCAGCGAAGATTTCCCGGCGTTACGCCTACCGACCAGGGTAATAACCATACGCACGCCTTTAGGGGCTTTGTCATTCATTTAACAATTCCTTATTTTTAAAAGTACGCATTGGAGACCGACCTCGGGCTGAAGAGGGATGATAGCCCGCAATCCTCAGCCGCTGTTGTAAATGAGCGACATTCTTCAAAACGGATTTAACGGATGAATTTTTTCCGGGATAAATGCTATAACCTGCCCGGACGGATTCCGGGGTGACTGAAGGCATGACCACATTGGCCCCTACCTCAAGTCCCTGCTCGCGTCCGTTTGAAACCAACATATCAAGGGCGCTGGTGGCCGGGATATTCGCCACCGGATTCATAATGCGCAGCAGTGCGGTTGCCCGCAGGGATTCATCTAAACTGCCTGCCCAAAAACGACCAAGCGGCGTATCAGGATGTGGAATAAACGGCCCGACAGCAATCATGTCCAAGGGAAGTCCGCTCAGACGCGACAGATCCTCGGCCAGTATTTCAGAAGTCATTCCGGGAAGCCCGGTGATAAGCCCGGACCCTGTTTCATATCCCAGACTGCAAAGCATTTCTAAATGATCCAGACGTTTGGAAACACTCTGCCCCGGTCGAAGCATGGCGTGTAATCTTTTGTCAAAGGTTTCCATTTTTAGAAGATACCGATCCGCGCCGCAATCCCGCCAGAATTTATAACTATCCCTGCCATGATCACCAAGACAAAGGGTTACCGAAACATCGGCATACGTTTTGATGGATTGAATTATATTTCCAATGAAACGCGGGTCCATGGCTTTATCCTCACCGGATTGAAACACCACAGTTCCCAACCCGGCATCAATGGCCGACTTTGCCGCGCCCATAATGGACTCTTTATCAAGGGAAAACCGTTCTAGCTGCCCGTTACAGCAGCGCAGTCCGCAATAATGGCAGTTCTTGCGGCAGTGGGTGGAAAACTCCACCACTCCGCGCTGATAAACCTCATTACCGAACACGGAATCACGTACTTCACGGGCCTGCGCAAATAATTTTTCAGGATCGGGCGCGCGCAAGGCATCGAGTATTTCTTTCGCGGTCATCATCACAAATCCATCGGATTCACTTGGCTGAGCAGGTATGCGCACTCGGAAACAATCCGATAAGCGGCCCGTTCTTCAACTGCGGAAGGTTCCGTGCCAACGCGGACAGACTCGAAAAGGGATTCAACAGGGCCTTCAACCCGGCACCAGAAACCTTCAGGAGTCATAACCGGGCCATGGGCAAAATGACCGAAAAAAATCTGATCATCGACGATGATCGCCGGAAAATTCGGACGTTCCCGCAATTCAAGAACTGAAACACGCTCGGGAAACATGGCAACAAGTTCACTGAGGAATGCCCGCGACTCAGCCAGTTCGCGCTGCTTATCCTGCATATTCATGCCCGGACGCAGCAGGCTCATCAATTCTCCGGCCCACGTAAAAACATTCGGATCCGGCAGGCAAAGTACGCGCAATGACGCTCCCTGCGGATGAGAAAGTGCGCAACTCAGAGCAGAACAAATTTGTGGGGACTTCCTGAAATTCCCATAAGGAGGCGCAAGCAGCAGGATCTCCCGGCGCGCCGAGCTTAACGAAATATCCAGATTCAAACCATTCAACCCAGCTGAAATCATGAGTTTTCCTTTTCAACAAAGGACTCATAGGTTTCAGGGGTATAGCCCAGTTGCCGCATCCGTCCCGGTGTGAATAAATCTGCAATAATATTTTCAGCTATGCCAAGTATCTGTGAGGCGGCCTCAACGATGGAAAGATCCTCTTGGCAGGCCAGCCGGGAAATTTCCTCCGCCCGCTCATAACCCACAGCAGGAACAAGCATGGTTACGAAAGAGCCGCTGGCGGAAAGATTTTCCAAACAACGCTGAACATCCGGCTCAACTTGAGCCAGACAACGTTCATTAAGCAGCACATAAGCATTGATCAGCAGGTTGAGCGATTCAAGAATGGTTTGAGCCAGCAGTGGCATGAACTGGTTTAACTCCAGATTGCCCAAGGCCCCGGCCTGTCCGATCAAGCCGTCATTTGCCATGACCCGCAGTGCCGCCTGAGATACTGCTTCCGGAATAACCGGATTGACCTTGCCGGGCATGATCGAAGACCCGGCCTGCATGGCTGGAATCTGCAATTCCGCAAAGCCGCCAACAGGGCCGGAGGCGAGCAGCCGAATGTCTCCGCTTATCTTCAGCAGATTCGATGCACAAACCTTGAGCATGCCCGAAACTTCGACAAAACAGTCCGTATTCTGGGTGGCATCCACCAAATTTTCAGCCCGGGATATCTTCAATCCCGTAATCCGACGCAGTTCATCCACAACCCGAAAAATATATTCGCGAGGCGCACCAAGACCTGTGCCCACAGCTGTTCCGCCGAGGTTGACCTGCCTGATCCGCTCCCGGCACTTGAAAACCCGCCAGCGATCCCGGGCCATGGGTTCGGCCCATGCTCCGAAAGTCATGCCCGCAGTGACGGGAACAGCGTCCTGCAGCTGGGTCCGGGCCAGTCTTGGTACGGCCTGAAACTCCTGTTCCTTGCGTTGCAACATGTCCTGCAACCCGGAAACAGATATTTCAAGCCGTTTAAGCTCATGCAAAACGGCAACTTTCAAAGCTGTAGGATAGGTATCATTGGTGGATTGGTGCTGGTTTACATGATGCAGAGGGTGCACAACATATGACCCGTAAGGACTGCCGAGCAATTCGCCGGCACGGTTGGCAAGGACCTCATTCATATTCATGTTTGTTGAAGTCCCTGCTCCCCCCTGAAAAGCGTCTACCAGAATATGATCATGATGCTTGCCGCCGATCATCTCCAGACAGGCCGTCTCGATGGCTCCTGCTGTTTCCTGCGCAAGAAACCCAAGCTCCCTGTTGGTCCGCGCACAGGCCAGCTTCACCTCGGCATAGGAACGGATAAAGACTTCACTGAGGCGAACCCCGGAAAGAGGGAAATTATCCATAGCCCGTGCGCTATGCACGCCGTAAAGGGCCTCAGCGGGTATATCGACACTTCCAAGCGCATCCTGTTCACTGCGGTACTCTGCTGCCATCCTGTTTCTCCCTGAAAAAACCTGAGTCGATCCACAAATTACAGATAAAGGTCCCGCTCACCGTGTTCAATACGGACCAGCCTGTCAGCCACCACATTTTTGCGTTTCGCGGCAAAGCCTTTAAGCTCGTTGCTGATGAGGGCGTTGCCCATGTCCCGCGTGCCCGCCTGAGCATAATCCAGCAGATATTCCTTGAAAGTCAGCAGGGCGTTGGGATGGCAAAATTCCTGTATAAAGCCCTTTTTAGCCAGTTCCATGAAATGTTCTCCGGTCCTCCCTGCACGGTAACAGGCCGTGCACCACGAAGGGACATAACCGTGCTCCACGATTTCCCTGATAACTTCTTCAAGATTGCGGTTGTCACCGATGCAGAACTGCTGCACATCAGGACGGTCGTAATCGGGATCGCTGTATGCTCCGGGGTAAGTACGCGACCCGGCACTGAGCTGGGAGATACCGAGATCAAGCAACTCGCGGCGCATCTGCCTGTTCTCACGGGTGCTGAGGATAAGCCCGGTATAGGGAACCGAAAGACGCAGCACTGCCACCAGCCTCTTGAACCTTGCATCTGAAATGGGATACGGCGGATTGTATGCCATTTCTGAATTGAGAGCGGGTTCCAGACGCGGAAAGGACAAAGTGTGCGGCCCCACTCCGAACTTCGATTCCAGTTCCGCAGCATGTGACAGCAGGGCAATGGTATCAAAACGGTAGTCATACAATCCAAGCAGAGTACCCATACCCACATCATCTATGCCCGCTTCCATTGCCCGGTGCATGGCATGCAGACGCCAGAGGTAATTTTTCTTGTGCCCTACGGGATGAAGCTCGGCGTAAGTTTCCCTGTGGTAGGTTTCCTGAAAACACTGGTAGGTGCCGATGCCGACCTCATGCAATTTGCGAAACCCTTCCACATCCAGCGGAGCGCAGTTGATATTCACCCGCCGGATTTCGCCGCTTTTGTCGGAAACAGTATCGTACACGGTACGCACGGTGTCAGCGATCCAGTCAGCACCGAATTTCGGATGTTCACCGTAGACCAGAAGCAGCCGTTTATGGCCCTGCTTTTCCAGCACGGACACTTCCTGCCGAATATTATCGGCACTGAGGGTCCGGCGAAGCAATTCCTTGTTTGTGTCCTTGAATCCGCAATATGCACAACGGTTGAAACACTCATTGGTAATATAAAGGGGAGCAAAAAGAACCAGCCGGTTACCGTAAATGGTCTGTTTCACTTTACGGGCGGTCTCAAAGAGAGCCTCGCTCAGCTCCGGGTCCTCGACCTGCAAAAGCCTTGCGGTATCATCAAGGGACAGCCCCTTGGCTTCCAAGGCCTTATCCAGAATATCATGCACATGGGCAGCTTCGGTCCGGGTAGTGGAATTAACTGTTTCCCAAATCTTATTTCCGTCAATAAAGTCTGTTAATCCTGTAGTCTTCAGTTTCATGATGATCTCCGGTATATAATCTGTGCAGAAATTTCTATTGGCTTTCGCCTTGCTGTCTGGCCGCAAGCCGGTAATAAAGCATGCGGATGGAAATCCCCAGTTGCGCAGCAGCTTTGGTCTTGTTGCCGCTGCTTGCAGCAAGTGCGGCGTCTATATCTTCATCAGTGGGTCTTGATCGATTTTTTGGGCCGTTTTTCCGTAATATGGGGCTTTTTTCCCGCACCGGGGCTATTTTCTGCATACCTGCGAAAAAACCGGACAGATGTTCAGGGAACAAAACCTGCGCGTCATGCATGACCGAAATCCATTCCATGGCATTTTTCAATTCCCGCACATTGCCTGCCCACGGATGATCCAGCAGGGTTGCGGCAGCTTCGGGACTGATCTCTCTGAAAGCCTTGCCCCGTTTCTCTGAAAACGCCCTCAGAAACAACATGGCCAGAGGAACAATATCAGCAATCCGTTCCCGCAGAGGCGGCACCAGAATAGAACCGACTCTCAACCGGTAATAAAGATCCATACGGAAAAGGCCCTGTTCAATGCGTTCGGTCAGGTCAAGATTTGTAGCGGCTATGATACGTATATCAGTGCGAACTTTACTCAACCCGCCGACGCGATAAAAACTCTTGTCCTCGATAACGCGTAACAGCTTGGCTTGCAGTTCCACAGGAATTTCACCGATCTCGTCCAAAAAAAGAGTTCCGCCCATAGCCAAATCGATCTTGCCCCTGGCTCCGCGGGTGGCGCTGCCGGTGAACGCCCCGGCCTCATAACCGAACAATTCACTTTCAAAAAGATTGGCAGGAAGAGCCGCGCAGTTGATGTCCACAAAAGGCCGGGGTGAAGAGGAATTGTCCTCGCCGTAGTGAATCAGCTTGGCCACGATGTCCTTGCCGACTCCGGTCTCCCCTTGAATGAGCACAGGCAGATCACGGTCCGCGTGATAACGCCGGGCCTGATTCACGACTTCCCACATGATCTCGGAAAAAATACCCACGTTATTGAGTCCGGCCTGCCTGGCGAGCAGATCGCGCAAGCGGGACAATTCGGCCCGCACATCGCTCGTGGCCTCGGCCACGACCTCCTCAAAATGCCCGGTCAGTCTCTCATTTTCCTGCAAAAGGGCCTGATGCTCTGCAACGCGGTCCAGAACCGCACCGAGTTCCTCAAGATTGATGGGCTTGGTCAGGTAGTCGTATGCTCCGGCCCGCAAGGCGCCGATGGCAAGTTCCAAGTCGGCGTGCCCGGTATAAAGGACAACATCCGCAGGATGGGAACGGGGCAGATCCTTAATGTCACGAACCAGTTCAATGCCGGTTCTTCCCGGCATCTGGATATCGGAGAGAACCATTTCAAAATGATGATTGCGGCAGATTTCCAGAGCGGAAACCGCCTCCGAACAGGGGGTGACCGCATGCCCGAGCAGGGTTAAATATTCGGCCAGAGAATCCCGTGTGGCCATGTCGTCATCGACAAGCAGAATACGCATGTTATCTAATCCCTTCCCGCTTCGGCAGCAGGCAGTATGGCCCGCAGCAAGGCCCCGCCCCCGGGACGGTTTTCCGCAATGACGGAACCTCCGGCGGCCTGCACGATAGTGCGCACGATGGACAGTCCGAGTCCCATGGAAGTACCCGGAGATTTAGTGGAGAAAAAAGGCTCAAAAAGTTCGCCGGCCAGTTTCGGGTCAAATCCGGGACCATTGTCGGCCACGCTCAGTTCCACGGAATCAGCCCCCTGCGGGACCACCCGAATGGAAATTGTTTTCTGTTCATTTTCAGCCCCTTCCAGAGCCTGCATGGCGTTGGCCGCAAGGTTCATGACCAGCTCTTCAAACCTGATACATGTTCCGGCAACAGGTTTGATTTCAGGATCTATGTTGAGTTCCAATGCTATGCCTCTGGCAATCATCTGGGCACTCAGCAGGGAAAGAGCTGACTGCGCCGCCTCCCCAAGGTTGCACAACTCGCCGGCCCCGGCCTGATTATAGCGCAGATGCTCACGAAGATGATTGACAATGGAGTCGATGCGGTCCACCTGCCCGGCAATCTTGCGCAGGATACGGACGACCTCATTGTTGGGGGTCTCACAACGATCCTCCAGCAGCAGGGCCGAGGCGGAAAGTAAGCGTATTGCGTTCAACGGCTGATTGATCTCATGGGCAATACCGCCGCCGATGACGGCAAATGTAGTCACCCGACTGGCGCGTTCCATGGCTGAGCGAGCTTCGGCCAAAGTAGCTTCAGCCTGCCGCTGGACTGTTACGTCACGCCCCACGGATTGATATTCAACCGCGCGACCTTCTTCATTAAAGATTGCCCGGGTAATATATTGTACGTAGTAAACGTCTCCATCCTCAGCGGTATAGCTGGGCTCGGTGACAACCTCGGGATTATCAGGAGTCAGGGAATATACCTGACGAACGATCTCCTCACGTTCATCAAGTGCCAGAAGATCCTGAAAATTAGACGAAAGAAGGAATTCGGAACTCTTGCCGTAAAAATGACAAAAAGCCCGGTTCACAAAAGTCAGTCGCCCGTCGGGACGAAAACGACGGATAAGCTCAGTCTGGTCCTCGACCACGCTGCGGTATATGGAATCCTGCGCTGTCATTTTGTTGCTCTCCGCGCACTTTCTTTGCGTTTCGACGAGGACAGCTTTTGCAGGGATTCGCCGGAAAAAAGGCTCAAGGCCCCGGCCGGACAGACCGAAACACAGGCCGGTTCGTCACGGAATCCGGTGCATAGATCACATTTATGGGCTACCGGCACATGGCGTTCAACATCGATGGTCCCGACCTGCATGGCACCGACTGGACAAACGGCCAGACAGGCCTTGCATCCGAAACAACGCTCAGCATCAATCGCCACCGACCTGCCGTTAAAGGTGATCGCTCCCACAGGGCATGCCGCAGCGCAGGGGGCGTCCTCACACTGCCGACACTGAACAGGGGCAGTGACACCGGACTCGCGGACAACCGAAATGCGCGGACTGAAAGGTTGCCCGCTTTCCATGGCCCGGCCCATGTCGGATGCAATGTGGGCGTCCACGCAGGCTATTTCACAGGCTCGGCAACCGATACAACGGGAAGGTATAGCCAGAACAAAAGCATTCATGACCTAATGTCCCTCACAATCTGTTCCGTAGTGCGTATGCAGAAGCTCATGCGAACGGTGGCCCAGAGGTTTTCCCAGAAACTTTTCATAGAGGGCCACAACGGACTCGTTTTTATGCGAAGCGCGGACCGGCAACGCCTTGTCATGACGATGCAGACCGCCACGGCGGCGGGCAATGGCATCGGCAAGGTCCACTCCGGGCAGCAGTTTCGGCTGGCCCCCTCCGGCAACACAGCCGCCGGGACAACACATGACCTCCATAAAATCAAAATCGGCCTTTCCGGCGCGGACATCCTCAAGCAAAGGGGCTGCGTTGGCCAGCCCGGAAACAATGACCGCCCGGATTGTCTTTCCGGACACATCTATGGAAGCTCTGCGGATACCTTCTCCCGCCGGGGAAAATTTCACTCCGCTTTCACAGACATCATTGCCGGTTGTGACCGCAATGGCCGTGCGCAGGGCTGCTTCCATAACCCCGCCGGAGGCTCCGAAAATCACCCCGGCCCCGGAATAAAGTCCCATGGGAATATCAAAATCCTCTTCCGGCATTGCTGGTAAATCAATATCCCTTTCCTTCAGCATAGCCGCAAGTTCGGTCACAGTAAGCACGGCATCCACATCGGGATATTCGCTGGCCTGCATCTCAGGGCGTGCGGCCTCATGTTTTTTGGCCGTACAGGGCATAATGGCGACACTGGCAATGGATTCCGGGTCTACACCGGCGATTTCAGCACCATAAGTTTTAAAAAGAGCTCCGGCCATCTGCTGCGGAGATTTGCAGCTTGAAAGGTGGTCGGTCAAATCGGGCCAGACGGTTTCCATGTAGCGCACCCAACCGGGGCAACAGGATGTGAACATGGGCAAAGGACCATCGGCCCCGAGCCGCTCCAGCAATTCCGAGGACTCTTCCATGATGGTCACGTCCGCGGCGAAAATGGTATCGTAAACCGCACCGAAACCGAGACGACGCAGGGACGCGGCAAGCTGTCCGGGAGTCAGGGTTCCCGGAGCCAAACCGTATTCCTCGGCAATTGAAGTCCTTACTGCCGGGGCACACTGAACCATGGTCATTTTGGAAGGATCGCTGAGCATCTCCGCTACCCGGCCTGTATCGCTGCGGAAATGGGCGGCAAATAACGGCGACAAATCATTTTCCGAAAGACCGCGTTCACGGCGCAGGTCCGGAAGATTGTCCGCGCCGTCATCAAAAGGTGAGACAAATGCGGAGCAGATCAAAACACACTGACCGCAGACCACACACTTTAAAGTATCGATTGTCTGGGGTTCACCTTCAGCACCGGAAATGGCATCGACAGGACAAATCTCGGCACAGCGACGGCAGCCGGTACAGATCATGGGATCTATGGATACTACTTGGGAAACAGCTGTCATGACAATTCCTCACCCGCTCTCGCTCCAGCCCCGGCAAGGGCCAGTGCGGCTTCAAGATTACGGCGTTTTTTTATTTTCATCGGGTCTACCAGCGTCAAGGCATCTTTGGGACAGGCCTCCACGCAGGCCGGTCCTCTTTCCCGCTCATGGCAGAGATCGCATTTACTGGCAAGAAGAGCCGGTTCCACAATGTAGGAATCCTGGTTGAGCGGATCTGTAACCCGTCGAAGAACAGGACGGCCATTCTTCCATATCTGAGCCATTTCCATGGCCCCGACAGGACAGGCCGCAAGGCAGGTCTTGCAACCCACACAGCGTTCCTCATCCACAATCACGCCGGAATCAGTGCGGCTTATGGCACCATTGGGGCAGACGGCAGCGCAGGGAGCGTCTTCACAATGACGGCAGCCCACAGGGACACAGACTTCCCCTGCCCGGATCAGATAAAGCCGAGGGGAAAGGGAGCCTTTCAAACTCCCCACGGAAGCACCGCCCTGCAGATGGGCAGCCGCACAGGCCAGCTCACAGGCCCGGCAACCGATGCATTTAGCTGCGTTGGCAAGAATAAAAGGGATCAAACGAGATGACATGAAATTTCTTCCTTTATTGATATTAAAGCCTGCGCATCCACGGGCTCCTTGAATTTACGGATGGAAACAGCGCAAACTTTCAATTGCGGAGTTCCGGTAATCGGATCGCCTGCCGAGGTGGTCAGCATATTGCCCGGACTTTCAGAGAAGTGGAAGGTCATGAAAACCAAGCCGCGCCGGACCCGCCGGGTGACCCAGGCCCGGGCCCGGACAGTCCCCCTGCGGGAACTTATTTCTATCAGCTCGCCATCGGCAATGCCGTATGTTGAGGCATCGGACGGATGGATTTCAACAAGCTCCTCGGGCCAGGTCCCGGCCAGCCCGAAACAGCGGCGGGTCATGGTGGCGGTATGGTAATGAGCGACAACCCGTCCGGTGGTCAGGGTCAGTGGATACTTAGCATCCGGCAGTTCCGCAGGTTCCCGGTGTACCAAAGGAAACAATTTTCCGGGACCGCGCATGCATTCTCCCACGTGCAGGACGGGAGTCCCCGGATGCGACTCATCAGGACAGGGCCACTGGATACCCCCGGATTCCAGACGTTCATAACTGATGCCAGCATGGGTGGGAGTCAGCCTGCGCATCTCGTCAAAGACATCGGAAGCAGCGGTGTATCGCTCCGGACGGCCCACTCGGGCCAGCAGATCTGCCAAGATTTCCCAATCCGGACGACTGTCCCCAACGGGATTTATCGCCTTGCGGACACGTTGCACGCGACGCTCAGTGCTGGTGAAAGTTCCGTCCTTCTCGGCAAAACTGGCTCCGGGCAGGACAACGTCGGCCAGCGCGGCTGTTTCAGTCAGAAAAAGATCCTGCACAACCAGAAAATCAACATGTCGCAGGCAGTGCTCCACGTGGGTAATATCCGGGTCACTGCGCATAGGATTTTCACCGAAAACAAAAAGTCCTTTGAGACGGTCCTGCTCAATGGCATGCAACATCTCGGGTAAGGTCAGCCCCGGCTCAGCAGGAATTTTAACTCCCCATCCGGATTCAAAAACCTCCCGGACAGCATCGTCAGTTACCGGACGATAAGCTGTCAACACATTGGGCAAGGCCCCCATATCGCACGAGCCCTGGACATTATTCTGACCGCGCAAGGGATTCACCCCGGTCTTCGGACGTCCGACATTTCCGGTGAGCAATGCAAGATTGGACACGGCAAGGACATTGTTGGTCCCGGTTGTGTGCTGGGTCACGCCCATGGTGTAGTAGAAAGATGCGTTGGCTGAACCGGCGATGATCCGGGCGGCCTTGCGGATATCTTCCGCAGGGACCTCGGCAATGGCGGCCACGCTTTCAGGATCAAAAGCCTGCAGTCCCTCACGGAACGCCTCGAAATCTTCAGTAGCTGCGCGCACAGATTCCAGATCGGCCAGCCCTTCATCCAGAATGACCCGGGCAATGGAGGACAACAGTGGAGTGTCAGTACCGGGGCGCAACCTGAGCCAGACATCTGCCTGACGCGCAAGGTCGATTTCCCTCGGATCGATGACCACCAGTCCGGCCCCGTTGCGTTTGGCCTCCATCATACCGATACCGATAATGGGATGGCACTCGGTAGTGTTAGTGCCTACGGCGCAGATACAATCTCCCCGGCCCATGTCCCACAACTCACGAATGGAGTTTGTCATGGAGCCGTTTCCCAATGACATGGCCAGCCCGGCCACAGTGGGAGCGTGTCAGAGACGTGCGCAATGGTCGACATTATTACTGCCGAGTCCTGCGCGAAAAAGCTTCTGGAAAAGATAATTTTCTTCGTTTGTGCAGCGGGCACTGCTGAATCCACCGACAGCCTCCGGTCCATATTCAGACGCGATAGAGCTTAAACGGGTTGCCACAAGACCAAGCGCTTCATCCCAGGAAGCGGGAACCAGCTCGCCGTTTTTACGCACCAACGGAGTGGTGATCCGGTCACAGTGCTGGACAAAATCAAAACCGAACCGCCCCTTGGAGCACAAAGCACCCTGATTGACCGAAGGCTCAGGACCGCCAGAAACACTGACGATGCGCCCGTTTTCAACTTCCAGAGAGAGTGAACAGCCGGTACCGCAGTAAGGACATGTTGTAATTGTACGTTGCATGCGCTTCACCTAGCACAAGACATGCCATAAACCAACAGATCCGTGAAAACTCCCATCGTACCTAAATAATTGAAAATAAAGTCAGACACATCGTGAAGAAAAACAAAAGGGCTGCGATTGCACACCCTTACTGCATGCAATTTTGCGCGCATTGCATGCAATGAAAATCATTCCCTACCACGGTGACTTTGCACAATATCTCCAAAGCCTTTGACACAACCAGAGCCTCACTCTTCATAAAAAAATATTCAGGGTAACAGGTTGGATATCAGCAGGCCGCTCTAATTAATTCAGCATGTTAACGAAGCAAATCCCAGAATGTACGCAAATTGTCCGCACGATTTTACTATTTTCTGCTCCAACAAATAAAGCCTCACAATGCGATAACACACTGCGAGGCTTAACTTTTACTATGGAGCCAACGATCGGAATTGAACCGACGGCCTGCTGGTTACGAATCAGCTGCTCTACCGACTGAGCTACGTTGGCTTGTTGTAGAGATGCCTTTTATATCAAGGACTAAACCCCGGTCAAGCCGAAAATTAATCTACTAAAAAATCCATAAGTGGCCATCACCGGACGCTTAAGACGTCCGGTGATGGCCGGAGGAACTTTAATATTCTTTAATTACGTATTCAAAAACGGATTAAACCAGTTTTTTAGCTGCATCCAGAGCTGCATTGTAGTCCGGTTCTTCTGTTACTTCGCTTACATACTGAACGTATTGTACGGTACCTGATTTATCAATTACGAAGACTGCACGGCTGAGCAGACGCAATTCCTTGATAAGCACGCCGTAAGCTTCGCCAAAAGACGAATTCATGTAATCTGAAAGGGTCTTAACGGCTTCAACGCCTGCTGCACCGCACCAGCGGGCCTGAGCGAAAGGCAGGTCCATGGACAGAGTCAGGATTTTAATATCATCACCAAGGTTTGCAGCTTCAGTATTGAACCGACGGGTTTCCATATCGCATACCGGGGTATCGAGAGAGGGAACAGCACTGACAATCAGTACATTTCCGGCAAAATCAGCCAAGGTTTTGGGAGCAAGTTCATTATCAGTTACGTTGAATTCAGGGGCCTTGTCGCCCACTTTGATTTCATTACCGAGAAGAGTCAGGGGATTGCCCTGAAAAGTAATTATTCCTGTTCTTTCATTCATGATTATACTCCGTTGGTTTAATTTTCACGTTCACCATAATTAACACAACAATCCATACCCTACAACAGGACTCTGCTTTTTATAACGCTAACAATACTGCCCGACCTACATCTAGGCGAAAATCTACACCGCATGTAAAACAACAGACAATGCCTTGAAACAAAATTCAACCTCAGCGCCTACGCTCAATCCTTCTTCCTCCACCGACCACGAGGTGACCAATGCGCACATCTGGGTTCCCCCGGCAGACTCACCTACAACTTCAGCTAGTACTTCGGTATGTTTCTGAGAAATAACTTTGGCCGGGACGCAGTTTCGGGAGCTTGTTCCGTGCTCTTTTAAGGGGCGCACAGCTACCAACGGGGCTTTTACTGTGGCCGATACGGACACTCCGGGCTCGAGGCCCAGTTTATAGAGACTTTCGAGTGTAATGACTGAGCTGATTATTAGTCCTTCGGCGGTTTCAAATTCCACATCAGCCAGAATCCCATCCCGCTTTACGGACCGGACATGGCCGATAAAAGTGTTCCGCGCACTGGATTTAAGGGAGTTCTCTTCGAGGGCCATGCGGCGGACGATATTGCTCACATCACACGCAGACCAATTCTGGTAGACTGCCGCAAGATCAGTTGATGAATGACCGAGCACCTTGCGCACGACTCCCAGCGGAACACCGTTACGCAACATTTCAACAGCCCTGGAACGGCGTAACACAGAGGGCGCACCCTTCTTCTTTTCCAGTCCGCACTCTGCGGCCCGCTCATAAAAAATCCTGCGCACATAGCCAGGGTCGAGATTAAAAATTTCTCCCTCAAGCCCTGAACTCATAGGACTGTCGATCAATGCTCTCAGTTCCCGGCAAACCGACTGCGGCAATGGAACTTCCCGCTGCCCCCCTTCCCTTCCGAGATAAACGACCGCTCTCGCCAGATCGAAATCACGGCGTTCGTCAAGCCGTAAAATCTCTCCCAGCCGTGCTCCGGTATGACGCAGAACAAGAAAAAGACAAAACGTCCGGGTGCGTGAACGCACATAATCGGCCCTTTTGGTCCTTTGCTTCCAGTCACGGAAACCTTCTTCCAGTAAAATTAATTCCCGTGAGTCAAGGTGCAGTATATTCTCTGGGACATCAAACACATCCGAGGTAGCCAGTTTGGTATTCCCGGCTTTAGCATCTTGATTTTGTTTTACTTTTTTGACCACAGAAAAAACCCTTCGAGAAGTCACGTTTTTAAGGAAACGCGTGACCAGTTTGATAATTTATTATTTCCCTGCATAAGCACAAGACACTGATAAAGCCAATTCAGGAAGACCTCAATTTGAAAATGGAGAATAGAAGATGAAACGTATTAATGCTCTCGTACTGGCTCTGTTGCTGGCCCTGCCCTTTTCTGCTCAGGCCGCGGACCTCATGATCGCACAGGCCGCCAACTTCATGCCCGCCATGAAGGAAATCATTCCCGCCTTTGAAAAAACAAGCGGTCTGAAGGTTCAGGCCACTTATACCTCCACCGGTAAATTATACGGACAGATAGTCAACGGCGCGCCCTTTGATGTTTTTCTCGCCGCCGATGAACGCCGCCCCGCAAAGCTTTTCAAAGACGGACTGGCCGAGACTCCTTTCGTATATGCCAAAGGAAAAGTTGTCTTGTGGTCACTTGATAAAAAAGCCCTCGGCAACAGCTGGCAGGAAGCTATAAAAAGCAAAAAGCTGCATAAAATAGCCATCGCCAACACAGAAACCGCACCATACGGAACAGTTGCCATGATAGCCCTGCAGAAGGAAAAACTGTGGAAAGAAATACAACCGGAACTGGTCTTTGCCCAGAATATTGCCCAGACATTCCAGTTTGCATCCACCGGAGCGGCGGACGCCGGTTTCTGCGCTTATTCATCCATGTTTACCCCCACCGGTAAAAAGGGCGGATTCCATATCCTTGAGCAGGCTCCTCCGGTAATTCAGGCCGCCTGTGTACTCAAATCTTCAGAACACAAAACCGCAGCACTTAAATTCGTAGAATTTCTGTCCAGCCCGGAAGTTAATTCCATCAAGAAAAAATACGGATACGATTAATGGATTTCTACCCGCTTTTTATCTCTGCAAAGCTGGCCGTGGCTACGACCCTATTTATACCTATCGTAGCCGCGCCTATAGCTTACATTCTTGCTTTCCTTGATTTCAAAGGCAAAAGCTTGATTGATGCGATTGTTTCTCTCCCCATGGTCCTTCCTCCTACGGTTCTCGGTTTCGGGCTGCTTATAGCCATGGGACCGCAAGGACCGTTGGGAGGGCTATGGAAGGATCTGACCGGAGAACGTATGGTTTTCAGCTTTTCCGGAATATTACTGGCCTCGCTGGTTTATAATCTGCCTTTCGCGGTACAGCCTATGCGGGCAACATTTGAAAAGCTGGACATAAGGCTGCTGGAAAATGCGGCAGTGCTTGGGCTTTCTTCCACCTCCACTTTTTTCAGGGTAGTACTGCCCAACAGTTTACCAGGGATAGCAGCTTCAGCCATGCTGGTATTCGCCCATAGTTTAGGCGAATTCGGAGTCATCCTCATGGTCGGCGGCTCCATTCCCGGTTCGACCAAAGTTGCCTCCATAGCCATCTACGAAGCTGTGGAAGCCATGCGTTACGGCGACGCTCTCTATATGTCGCTGGCAATCATTCCGGTCAGTTTTATGGCCCTTTTGGCCATCAACCGTCTCAACCGTTTCAGCCGGAGTCGATCATGACCCTTAAAATAGACATCCGCAAACAGCTGCCCAACTTTGCTCTGGACGTAGCTCTGAACTGTGATCCAGGCACCCTGACCGCGATTGTAGGACCTTCGGGTGCCGGTAAAAGCACTTTGGTCCGTATAATTTCCGGACTTGAAAAACCGGACAGCGGGACCATCTCCCTCAACGGTAACATTTGGGTGGATACGGCGAATAATTTTTTTGCCACACCCCAAAAACGTGAATTGGGACTCGTCTTTCAAGAATACACGCTCTTCCCGCATTTGAATGTACGCAATAATGTGGCCTTTGCCGCTGTTGATAAAGAATGTGTGCCGGGTCTGCTGGAAAAATTCGGAATCTCTCACATCGCGGAAAGCAAACCTTCCACAATTTCCGGCGGGGAACGCCAGCGGGCAGCCTTTTGTCAGGCTCTTGCCCGCGAACCTGTCCTGCTGCTGCTGGATGAACCTTTTTCCGCGCTGGATATCGCCACCCGCGAAGGACTGCGCAAGGAACTGCGTGACCTGAAAAAAGAGCTGAATATCCCTATCATCCATGTAACTCACGACCTCGAGGAAGCGTATTATCTGGCTGATACCATTTTTGTGCTTGAAAACGGACATGAGTCCCCGCAATGGCTGGACAGGCAAAGAAAAAAGTTCTGCTCTGAGCCTGGCCCGTACTCACGCCCTCACCTAGAACTTGTAGGAAATATGTAATGAAAAAGATATACATTCCGATACTTCTCATCCTGCTCTGTCTTCCCGCTGCCGCTCAGGCAAAAGTCGTTATAGCTTCCGGGGCCGGATACCGCGCACTGGTTGATAAGCTGACAACCGCATACACGGCAAAAACCGGGAACGAGGTTGAAAGGATCTATGGAAATATGGCCCGCGTAACCGCACAGGCCAAAAACAGCGGTACGGTTGATCTGGTCCTCGGCGACAAATCCTTTCTGGATAAATCCGGACTTGACTGTTGCGCAACCCAGAGAGTCGGACGCGGCAGACTGGTACTAGCCTACCCTAAAGGCAAAAGCTACGCGGACCCCAAAGACCTGCTCTCATCAAATATCTCCCGCATAGCGTTGCCGGATACCAAACGGGCCATTTACGGCAAAGCGGCTCTGCAATACCTGAAGAACAAGGGCGTGTTCGACAAAGTAGAATCAAAACTACTTATGGTGGCAACTGTACCGCAGTCAGCATCCTACGTCGTCGCCGGGGAAGTGGATTACGCTTTCATAAATCTGACTCATGCACGCAAAATCAAGGGTTCCATCGGTGGATTCAAAGTTGTGGATGAATCAGCTTATTCGCCCATATCGATTATTATCGAACAGATGAGCAACTCCGCCCATGGAGCTGAATGCAAAAAATTCATGGAATTCCTAAACTCCGATACAGCCCGCAAGATCGTGGTCGCTCAGGGTATGCAGGATTAACTTTATGAATATTGCTGCTATTCTTTTTGACAGTGCAACACTTAACCCGCTGACCCTGTCCGCAAAAGTGATGGGGGTAGCGGGAGTGCTGCAACTGACCTTGGGAGTGCCGCTTGCTTTCTGGCTATCCCGTTCAAAAGGAATGCTGCATAATTTCGTGGATAGCGCCGTGACCCTGCCACTTGTATTTCCGCCGGTGGCAACCGGCTTTGTACTCCTGTTTCTGCTTGGCAGACGCGGGCCTGCGGCAACTCTTTTCGGTGACAGCATTATCTTCAGCTTCCCCGGGCTGGTGGTTGCCGCCTTCATTGCCGGACTGCCCCTTCTTGTCAAACCGGTGCAGGCAGCCCTTAAATCAGCTGAGGCTGCTAAACTGCACGAAGTGGCAGCCGTACTCGGAAAATCAGAAGGCGCCATATTTATGCAGGTTCTGCTGCCCTGTGCACGCCGGGCAATCGCAGCCGGAAGTTTGCTGGCCCTTGCCCGCTCACTTGGCGAAGTGGGCATGAGCCTGATGCTCGGGGGTAATGTCATCGGACGTACGAACACACTTTCACTGGAAATCTACAATGCGGTTTTCAATGGAGAGTTTGAGCGGGCGGCAGTTTTGTCTGCGGTCATAGGCATAGCCTCTTTAACAATGTTCACAGCTTTGAAAAAATTTTCAGACGCGGAATAAAAGGAATGAATAATGAGCAAATCTATTTTAGCTGAAATTCAATCAAGGGCTTACAAGGCTTGGAAAGAAGCCGGCATACTTGATGAAGATATTGAAGTAAAAGCACGTACCCTGAGCACAGAAGAAGCTATCGGTAATCCAGAAGGTGATGATTTTCCCCTGCTGCGTGGCAAGGAAAAGTTGATGGAAGCACGGTTCAGGGATTCAAAAGGGCAGGCATTCACAGACCGTTACGGAGATTTCAGCAACACATTACGTGAAATAGCGGAAATGGACCTGACTAATAATTTTCGGAGGGCCATCTTTGTTTCCGCCCTGAATGCAGTTCAGTGCAGCCTCGGCAAAGCCGAAAGAACCATACACTGCAAGGATGAAGGTCCGGCCCTGTGTGCGCCGCAGCTGGGTGATTATATTGCTGAAAAATACGGTAATCCCAAGCTGGGACTTGTCGGTTACCAGCCGGCCATGATTAAAGCCCTTTCGGGACGCTTTGAAATGCGCATCGTGGATCTCGACCCGGACAACATCGGCAGCGAAAAATGCGGAATCACAGTTGAAGGCCCGGACAACACCTCTGAAGTTCTGGAAGATGTCAACCTCTTGGTTGTCACCGGGTCAACCATCGTTAACGACACCATCGGCAACTTCCTGCGTGATGACAAACCTACCATTTTTTTCGGCACTACTGTATCTGCAGCGGCGGAAATGATGGGCTGGCAACGATTCTGCTGTCAGAGTTCCTAGCCTGGAAAAACAAACCCTGCCGGGTAATCCAAGTATATTTCCCGGCAGGTCGCAATTGCGCCAACGGACGAAGATAAACCTCTCAGCCCGCTTTCTGCCGGGCATTAAACCGCTTCTATTTCCACAGTCAGCTTCTGACACATATCCATGCACAGCTGTTCCAAAATGACACACATCACATCAATTCGGCTTTCTATGCGTTTTTTCACACATTAAACAAAAAATCACAGCTAGCCAATAAGTGCCTTTTAAAAAATAAATAAAAAATATTGATCCAGTTTTAAAAAACGCCCTTCATCCAACCATCTGTTTTAATTAACTATACCGTTTTGGACCTAATTTTGCTTTAGGTTCTACTCAATTGAGGAGTTGCCTGCACAGCCCTTACTAGACAGGGGCTGCCGGAGTTTGTCCAAAACGGGACTATCTCAAATCACCAATTCAATGGTGTTACTTGACTTACTATTCCCGTTTAGACATAAAAAACGCACGATCACACAAGGTTTGCAGTCGCGTCTCCGCGCTAAAGCGCGCTCTGAAATTATGTCTTTTTTGATATATCCAAACGATATTTATGACACTTAAGAAACTGAAACTATTACACCCGGAGCCTTAAATCATGATGAAAACTGTTCCTGTAGAGGACTCCATCGGTAATGTCCTCTGTCATGATATGACCCGCATTGTTCCCGGCGAATACAAGGGACCCGCTTTTAAAAAAGGCCACATCATCACACCGGAAGATATCCCGGTACTTTTAGAAATCGGCAAAGAACATGTTTACATCCTGAGCCTTGAAGAAGGCCAGATTCATGAAAACGATGCCGCAAGACGGATTGCCAAAGCAGCAGCCGGACCGGGCATTACTCTCTCTGATGTGAGCGAAGGAAGAATTAACATGATTGCGGCTCCCGGCCTGCTACACATCAATGTAGAAGCCCTGAACCGCATTAACAGCATTGAAGAAGTTGTGCTGGCCACCCTGCACAACAACATTCAGATCACCGAACCCCGCGAAGTAGCGGGAACCCGCATCGTGCCGCTTGTTATCGATGAAAAACAGCTCGAAGAAGTGGAAGAAATCTGTCGTGATTGCGGTCCTATTGTCAGTGTGAAACCTTTCCGCAATCTAAAAGTGAGCCTGATCACCACCGGCAGCGAGGTTTACCACGGTCGGATCAAAGATAAATTCGGCCCGGTTCTCCGCAAAAAATTTGCACGTCTCAATTCGGATGTTATCGGACAGACCTTTGTCAGCGATGATCCCGATATGACCAGCACTGCAATTCTTAAAGCTATTGATGACGGAGCGCAGATGGTTGTGCTCACCGGCGGTATGAGCGTCGATCCCGATGACCAGACCCCGGCTTCCATTAGGGCCACAGGTGCCGAAATTGTTACCTACGGCTCACCGACCTTTCCCGGAGTAATGTTCATGCTCGGCTATTTAAACGGAGTACCCATTTTGGGTCTGCCGGGCTGTGTCATGTATTACCGGGCCAGCATTTTTGACCTTATTATTCCGCGGATAGTGGCTGGTGAACGCCCCTCCCGCAAAGAAATCGCCGAATTGGGCCATGGTGGTTTCTGCGCTGGATGCGATACCTGCCGCTACCCGCTGTGTTCTTTTGGTAAATAGAGGATAGTTCGACGTCCCTTTCGGACGCCTGCTAATACAAAAAGCAGTAATTCAAGGAGGTTCTTTCCATGATCAAACGGACTCTAAAAGTTAACGGTGTTGAGAAATTCATAATCTGCGAAAATGATGATTCTCTCGCCAATGTTCTGCGCGAAAAACTCGGCTTGACCAGTGTTAAAATCGGTTGCGGAACTGGGCAGTGCGGTAGCTGCTCCATCATTATCAACGGTAAGCTCAAACGCTCCTGCACAATGAAGATGAAGCGTGTTGCAGATCACACCGAGATCATTACCACTGAAGGTATCGGTACACCGAACAAGATGCACCCGATCCAGATCGCATGGATGTCCCACGGCGGTGCTCAGTGCGGTTTCTGTACTCCCGGTTTCATCGTTTCCACTTACGCCTTGATCCTTTCCAATCCCAAACCGAGCCGCGACGAAATCCGCGACTGGTTCCAAAAGCACCGCAATGCCTGCCGCTGCACCGGTTACAAACAGCTGGTTGACGCCGTTCAGGACGCTGCCGCTGTTATGCGTGGCGATATGTCCGAAGACGATCTGCTCTTCAAGATGCCTGAAGATAAACGCATCTGGGGTTCCAAATACCCCCGTCCTACCGCAGTGGCAAAAGTCACCGGTACTCTCGACTACGGTGCAGACCTCGGCCTGAAAATGCCCGAAGGCACCCTGAAATGTGCTCTTGTACAGGCTGAAGTTTCCCACGCAAACATCATTTCGATTGACACTTCCGAAGCCGAAGCAATGCCCGGCGTAGAAAAAGTTGTCACTTACAAAGACATCAAGGGTAAAAACCGCGTCACCGGTCTGATCACCTTCCCCACCAATAAAGGTGACGGTTGGGATCGCCCCATTCTCGCTGACGAAAAGATCTTCCAGTACGGTGACGCCATCGCTATCGTCTGCGCTGATTCTGAAAAGAATGCAAAGGCTGCAGCAGCCAAAGTTAAAGTTGAACTTGAACAGCTGCCGGAATACATGAACGCTCCCGCTGCCATGGAAGAAGACGCCATTGAAATTCATCCCGGCACACCCAACGTCTACTTCGAACAAAAAATTGCCAAAGGTGATGAAACAGCTCCCATCTTTGATAAAGCGGAAGTTATCGTTGAAGGCAGTTACTATGTACAGCGCCAGCCGCATATGCCCATCGAGCCTGATGTAGGTTTTGCTTACCTTGATGACGATGGCAAACTCTGCATCCACTCAAAATCCATCGGCTTGCATCTGCACGCAGCCATGATCGCTCCCGGTCTCGGTGTTGAACTCGAAAACCTGATCATGGTTCAGAACTATGCGGGTGGAACATTCGGTTATAAGTTCTCCCCCACCATGGAAGCTCTGGTCGGCGCAGCCTGCCTTGCTACCGGTAAGCCCGTATTCCTTGGCTACGACTGGTACCAGCAGCAGACCTACACAGGTAAACGCTCTCCCTTCTTCACCGACATCCGCCTTGCTGCAAGCAAAGACGGTAAACTGCTCGGTATGGAAACAGACTGGATCTGCGACCACGGTCCTTACTCCGAATTCGGTGACCTGCTGACCCTGCGCGGTGCACAGTTCATCGGTGCCGGTTATAAGCTGCCCAATATCCGCGGCCTCGGTAAAACAGTTTGTACCAACCACGCATGGGGCTCCGCTTTCCGTGGCTACGGTGCTCCTGAAACAGAATTCGGTTACGAAGTTCTTATGGACGAACTGGCTGAAAAACTCGGTATTGATCCTTTTGATCTCCGCGAGCAGAATATCTACCGCGAGAGTGAAGGCGACACCACACCTACCGGCTGCCAGCCTGAAGTATACTGCCTCGAAGAAATCTTCGCTCAGGCTCGCCCCAAATACGAAGAAGTTAAAAAATGGGCTGCCGAAGACGCTGCCGAAGGTTTCAAACGCGGCGTAGGTGTCGCTCTTGGTATCTACGGTTCCGGTCTTGACGGACCTGACACCGCTGAAGCTGAAATCGAACTTAACGCTGACGGTTCCGTTACCATGTACGCCTGCTGGCATGATCATGGTCAGGGTGCTGATATGGGTGTTCTGGGTACTGCCCACGAAGCTCTGCGCCCTCTCGGACTGGAACCTGAACAGATTCATCTCGTCTTGAACGATACCCGTTACTGCCTCAACGGCGGCCCCGCCGGCGGTAGCCGCTCACAGGTTGTCGTTGGTAACGCCATCATCGCAGCCTGCCGCAACCTGCTCGACGCTATGCGTAAGCCTGACAACTCCTACATGAGTTACGATGAAATGACCGCAGCAAACAAAGCAATCCGTCACAGCGGCAAATGGTCCGCTCCGGCTACCGATTGTGATGAAAACGGTCAGGGTTCACCTTTTGCCTGCTACATGTACGGTCTGTTCATCTCCGGTGTAGAGGTTGAAATCGCTACCGGTAAGGTACAGGTTGAAAAGATGAGACTCATTGCCGACATTGGTAAAATCAACAACAAACTGGTTGTTGACGGTCAGATGTACGGCGGCCTTGCACAGGGTGTCGGTCTTGCCCTCACTGAGGACTACGAAGACATCAAGAAACACTCCACTATGGTAGGTGCAGGACTCCCCTACATCAAACAGGTTCCCGATGATATGGAACTTACCTACGTTGAGACTGAACGCCCCAACGGTTCACACGGAGCTTCCGGTGTAGGCGAACTGCCGCTGACCACACCTCACTCCTCCATCATCAACGCAATCTACAATGCCTGCGGCGCACGCGTAACTCATCTCCCGGCTCGCCCCGAGAAGGTTCTCGCTGCCATGAAAGGCTAATTGATGATTTATGGTCCGAAGTCAGGTATATGTACCTGACTTCGGATTTCTTTTTTGCCTACGAGATCCGGGAAACCCTTTCAAATAGGGGTTTCCCGGGCTCTCATAAAACATATATTAAGGCTTCGCTCCTATGGATCAAAAAAACTTACGCGATTGGGAAGCAAGATGTACGCAAGAGGAACCGCCTAAATGTAAAGCCCGCTGTCCACTGCATGTGGATGGTCGGGAATTTTGCCGTCTTATGGCAGACGGACAGGTGGACAAGGCTTGGGCTGTACTGTGTAAAACAATGCCCTTTCCTTCGCTTACAGCCCGTATCTGTGATGGCGACTGTCAAAACGACTGTCTGCGCTCACAAAAAGGGGGCGGAATCGAAATGGCAGCTCTGGAGCGTTTTGCCGCTGAGAACTATAAACGGTCCCCAATGATCCGGGCCTTGCCGCCACGCGGTAAAAATATCGCTGTCTTCGGGGCGCATCTTTCAGGGCTTGCCGCTGCATGGGATCTAGGTAAAAAAGGGTTCACGGTAAAACTTTTCTGCCAAAGTAAATTTGAAGGTTACTCAGAACTCCCGGCACAGCGCATCACTGAAGATCTTTTCAGCAAGGAACTGTCTCAGCTGGAAAAGATGAACGTGTCTTTTATTGAAGGAAGCGTAATTGATCCTGAAACAGTCTTAAAAGCTGCTGACGATTTTGATGCGGTATTCGCGGATCCATGGACCTGCAATTCCAAAGCTCTCGATATGCAGCAGGTGAATTTGAAGACTCTTGAAACGGAAAAAGAATTTCTTTTTGCTTCCCCTAAAATAAGCGAAGAGTCCGCTATCGAACTGCTCGCCCTTGGACGTAAGGGAGCGCTTTCCATAGAGCGCAAGCTTCAAAATGCCTCGCTGACAGCAGGCCGGGATCGCGACAACCCGTTTGAAACCCGCCTGTTTACCAATATCAGCAAAGTGGAACCTGTAAGCCCCGTAACTGTACCTGAAGACGGATATTCTCCGGATCAGGCCCGTGAAGAGGCCGGACGCTGCCTGCTATGCGAATGCATGGAATGCGTTAACAACTGCGTCTATCTGCAGGAATTCAAAAGCTATCCTAAGGCATACGCCCGCCAGATTTACAATAACGCATCCATCGTTATGGGCACACGCATGGCCAACACAATGATAAATTCCTGCATGCTCTGCGGACTTTGTGAGCAGGTATGTCCCGAAAATTTTGCCATGCAGGATCTGTGTCTCGAAGCCCGGCAGGATCTGGTACAAAAAGACCAAATGCCGCCCTCTGCACACGAATTCGCCTTCCGCGACATGGATTTTGCCGATTCATCGGTCTGCGCAGTAATCAAAAACCAGCCGGGGACTGATAAAAGTAAGCAGGTTTTCTTCCCCGGTTGCCAGCTTAGCGCTTCCGATCCGGGGGCTGTTGAACGAAGCTACGCCCATCTCTGCTCCATTTTGGAAGGCGGGACTGGACTTATGCTGCGCTGCTGCGGAGCTCCGGCAGACTGGGCCGGACAGAAAGAGATGTTCAGCCGCAAGATGGACTCCTTGAGACATGACTGGGAATCCCTTGGACGTCCGCAAATAATCGCAGCCTGCCCTTCCTGCATTGAAAGCCTGCAAAAAGGATTGCCGGAAGCGGAAGTCACTTCACTCTGGTCAACACTCAGCAATCAGGCTGACCGACTTGCCATGCCGCAGGAAAAAGAATCGCTCTCCCTGCATGATCCCTGCTCCGCGCGTGACAATCAGATTCTTATGAACGATGTGCGCTTACTTCTCAGCAAACTGGAAGTTACTTTTGATGAGCCCGAATTTTCTGGAAACCTGACTGAGTGCTGTGGATTCGGAGGACTGCTCGCCAATGCAAATGAACAGCTGTCCCAAAAGGCTGCTGTGCACAGGGCCGGAAAATTGGATCATGATGGTGTAACATACTGTGCCATGTGCCGGGACATGCTCGCCAAAGCAGGAAAACGCTGCCAGCACATACTGGATGTTATCCTGCCCGGAAGTAACGAAGACCACGCAGGACGTGTTGCCCCCGGTTATTCCGTCCGGCGAGAGAACAGGGTCCGCTTAAAAGAGACCCTGCTCAGGGAAACTTGGAAAGAGCAGCCCGAGCCCCGTAACGATTACGAATCCGTCGCGGTGGAATTTACTGACGAAGCACGCGAATTAATGGAAAAAAGACGCATTCTGTTATCCGACGTGCAAAAGACTCTGCATGCGATGCAGGGTTCAGCCCGTGTGCTTGAGAACACTGAAACCGGTCATAAACTGGTACACTTCCGCCCCGTAACAGTTACTTATTGGGTAGAGTATGAAATGAATGACGGGACATATTTGGTACACCGGGTCTGGTCTCATCGCATGCGCGTTATAGGAGAAGCATCATGAGTAGTTCCCTGAAAGTTCTGGATAAAGATTTTTCATCATGGAAATGTGCAACTTGCGGCAAACATCTAAGCCCGTCTCCTGTGGAACTTGAATATCTGGACAGCAGGTTTAACGTAGAATTACCCAAATGCCCGGATTGCGGATTCGTCCTCATTCCTGAAGAACTTGCTCTGGGTAAGATGGCCGAAGTTGAACGAATGTTGGAGGATAAGTAATGACCGAAACCCCTCTCTGGGAAAAATCTATACTGCGAGAAGCTTCCGGGCCCACCCTGCGCCCCGGAGGATATACACTCACAGACCGTGCAGTAAAACTGACCGGTCTGCTTCCGAATGACCGGGTACTCGATGTAGGTTGCGGACTGGGAGCGACAGTAAGTCATTTACGCACTGAGCACGGCCTCAAAGCTTTCGGCATGGACTACTCACCCCGGCAGCTGTCCGAAGCCCAGAAAGATTTACCCCTGACCCGTGCCGACGGGTCAGCCCTACCCTTCGCAGATTCATTCTTTTCCGCTATATTCTGCGAGTGCGTGCTGTCACTCCTGCCCGATAAAGAACAATGCATCAGCGAATTCAAACGGGTACTCACAAAAAACGGTAAACTGATTATCAGCGATTTATATCAGCGTGGAAGCGGCCAGATCCAATGTCTGGACGGATCATGCGCCAGCTCTCCGCTCTACCTCGGACGTATTGAACAAATTTTAAGACAGCAGGGCATGCACATAACCGCCATAGAAGATTATTCCCGGTTATTGGTGGAGCTGGCGGCAAAACTCGTCTTTGCCGGAGGTAAGAATCCATCCGCCGGACAGAATTGCTGCGACCGCCCAGGATACATGTTGCTGATTGCAGAACTATAACAACCGAACAAGCTGAATCGAATAAGTTAAATTTTTAATGTACCGCATGAGCTCTTCAGAAATATTTAGAGCTCTCAACCCCTTTTGCAAAACGGGATTATGCCCCCGAAGAGACAGCCGGAGACAATGATGACCGACATGGATCTTAGAATAATGCAACTTAATGGCGCCGGGTATTGCTGCGCCCAGATAATGATAATTCTCTGCCTTGATAATTTACAGCAGGAAAATCCCGGACTGGTAAGGGCCACGCAGGGCTTATGCATGGGCGGGGGCGACTGTTCCGGAAACTGCGGGATATTAAGCGGCGGAATTTGCGCGCTGGGCCTTTACGCCGGTAAAGGGACAGACACTGAAACAGCAGCGGATGATTACCCGCTGCTGGTGGAAAATTTCCGGGAATGGTTCAAGGAAAGAGTCAGCGCTGAATTCGGAGGCATTAATTGTAACGATATTCTTGGTGGTGAATGCGGAGCACCAAAGGCGGACCGTTGCGGGGTTCTGCTTGGCGAAGCATACGCCGAGTTAATTAAAATTTTGCTGGAATGCGGATATGATCCGACAGAGGGGAGAGAAGATTCCGATGGATACTAGTCATGATATGGCCGAAACCGAATCTCTTTGCCCCGTCTGTCTAAAAAAAATTCCGGCCCTCCGGGTTACAGAAAACGGTGAAAGCCGAATTGTAAAAGAATGCCCTGAACACGGCAGATTCAGTACCCCCTTCTGGCGCGGCGAGCCTTCAATTTCCGGCTGGTCACGGCCTAAGCAACCGTCCTGTCCTCCGGTGATGGATAATACCGTGAGCAAAGGCTGCCCTTTCGATTGCGGACTCTGCCCGGACCATAACCAGCACACATGCACCACTCTGCTGGAAATTACATGGCGCTGCGATCTTAATTGCAAGGTCTGCTTTGCTTCAGCCGGAAAGAAAGTTCCTGCCGATCCAAGCATACCGGAACTGGAAAAACTGCTGCAAAAAATACGCAGCACTGCCGGACCGTGTAATTTGCAGATTTCAGGCGGGGAACCAGCTATACGGGACGATCTTCCGCGCATCGCTGAGCTGGCAAAAAAATTAGGATTCCCTTTTGTGCAGGTCAATACAAACGGGGTACGTGTTGCCCGCGAACACGACCTTGCCAAACGCTGGGCTGCGGGCGGGGTTGATTCCGCTTTCCTACAATTCGACGGAACCAATGACGATATTTATAAAACTATCCGCGGACGCAATCTTCTTGAAGAAAAGATAAGGGCCATAGAGAACCTGACTGCGGCGGGAATAGGCGTGGTTTTGGTTCCCACTATTGTTCCTGAAGTAAATGACGACAACATCGGGGATATACTGAAACTGGCTGTCTCGTATGCTCCGGGAGTTCGCGGGGTGCATTTTCAACCGGTAAGCTACTTCGGGCGCTACCCCTCATCCCCTTCAGACAATATGCGGATTACCCTTCCGGAAATTATGACCGCACTGGAAGAGCAAAGTGAGCAGATGGTCCACAAGGATGATTTTATGCCCCCGGGGTGTGAACATTCACTATGTTCTTTTCATGCCAATTATCTGGTAATGGAAAACGGCAGCCTGAAAAAACTTTCCGCCAAAAAGGAAGGGTGCTGCACGCCGAAACCTGCTTCGGAAGGAGCTGATAAATCTAAAGCTTTTATCCGCCGCCAGTGGGCGGCTCCACAGGCTAAATGTTCCTGTGAAAAGCCGCAGGATGACCTTGATCGCTTTTTAAACCGGGCGAAGACCCACATTCTGGCCCTTTCAGGAATGGCATTTCAAGACGCATGGACCCTTGACCTGGACCGCTTAAAAGGGTGTTGTATCCACGTGGCTGATCCAGACGGCAGGTTGATTCCTTTTTGCGCCTACAATTTAACCGCCATGGACGGCTCCACGTTATACAGGAGGACGATTGATGACTGAAAACCCGCTGGGTAAATGGCTCAATCTACGTATGGGCCGCCCTCTCGAACTGGCCCCAGTTTCTGTGCGTGAACTTCAGGAATGGCAATTTAATTCTTTGCGCAGGACAATGTTTCAGGCAGTCAGCAACTGCCCATTTTACCATGAACGACTGGCAGGGGTACAAACAGGAGCGGTTCATACCCCTGCGGATCTAGAACACATTCCCTTCACCAACGCAGACGACCTGCGCCATAATCCCGATAATTTTCTATGTGTCTCGCAGGACGAGATAGCGCGGGCGGTAACCCTCGCCAGTTCCGGCTCAAGCGGCGCTCCCAAAAGGCTTTTCTTCACTGCCGGAGACCTTGAACGGACAATTGAATTTTTCCATTACGGAATGTCCCCCATGCTAAAAGAAGGGGAAACCATTCTGGCAATCCTACCCGACTCACGTCCCGGAGGAGTCGGCTCACTTTTCGCAGAATCCATTTCCAGACTGGGCGGGGAAACAGTGCTTCCCGTCAACCCTTCATACATCAGCACCCTGCTTAATCTTCTGCTCGATAACCACGCTAGCTGCATCCTAGGACCGGCCATACAGATACACGCTCTTGCCCGGATGCTCGACAGCAAAGGGATTGTCATCAATCACGTACGCTCGGTTCTGCTCTGCTGGGACGTGCTACCTTACGCCAGTATGCAGACCATCTCGCGGGTATTTGGTTGCGAAGTTTTCTCCCATTGGGGCATGACTGAAACCTGCCTTGGCGGCGGAGTGGACTGCCGGCCCGGTTCCGGCATGCATTTACGCGAACCAGATTTTTATGTGGAGATAATCAACCCGGCAACAGGAAGGCAGGTACCTAATGGACACAAAGGAGAAATTGTAATCAGCACCCTTTCCCGGCGGGCTATGCCCCTGATTCGATACCGCACGGGAGATGTCGGCTGCATCATGCCTGACGAATGTTCTTGCGGCCTCCCGCTACGCAGACTGGGGGCGGTGGAAGGAAGGCTGGGAGACGGCATCATACTTCCGGGCGGCAGCAGGCTCGACCTTAATGAGCTGAACAACTCCATCCTATCCCACAAATCCGTTCTTGATTTTAAAGCGGAGTACCATCCCGAAGAGATGCTGCTTTCCGTCAGGCTGGATGTCTTGCCGGGCACGAAGTCTGGAGCGGAAGTAAAAAAACAGCTGCTGAGCTACCCAAAAATAAAACGAGCCTGCGATAATCATAATTTGAAATTATCCGTTAGACTTGCTAACCAAGACGGAACCATACACTCCGGTTTCGGAAAACGTTCTATAACAATTAAAACGATAAGATCCGGTAAATTATGAAAAAACTTATTGCAAACATCTGTTCACAACTCCAGTCCGGCAATGACCTTATTTTAGCCTCCATAATTAAAAGTTCCGGCTCCACACCCCGTTCCTCCGGGAGCAAAATGATTGTCATGCGCGATAAATCCATAGACGGAACCATCGGTGGAGGGCTGGTCGAAGCGTTGGTTCAAAAAGCAGCGGAGGAGATTTTTGCTGAAGCCGAAAATACCGTTGCATTCCGTGAATTCGATCTTTCAAATGAGCTGGCGGCAAATGCTGACATGATTTGCGGCGGGTATGTAGAGGTAATGCTTGAACATCTGCCGGCAAATGACACGACTCTCGACATTTTTTCCGCCCTGAATGCAAGCCTGAACAAAGGCAGGCAGGCCATGCTGCTAACCAACGTTGATAATTCGCTGGTCCGGGAAAGGCGTGTGATCGCTCCCGGATGCCAGCTGCCGGAGCTATCATTCATAGATGAAGCGGGAGCAACGGCACTGCTGGAAAAATCCCTCAAATCAGGTATCCCCGTGCTGAACGAAACAGGCTCAGGACTCACTGTGGCCGAAAGCTTTATCCCTCAGCCGGACCTTTATATATTCGGGGCAGGTCACGTTTCCCGGCCCACCGCTGCCCTTGCCGCTTCTGTCAATTTCCGCACTGTAGTCCTAGATGACCGGGCGGACTTTGCCAACAGGGAACGGTTTCCTCAGGCGGCTGAAATTCGTGTACTTCCTGATTTTAAAGATTGCTTTGCCGGGCTGGAAGTAAATGAAAATTCATATATCATTATCGTCACCCGCGGACACCTGCACGACAAAACGGTGTTGGGACAGGCCCTCGACACTCCGGCTCGATACGTGGGCATGATAGGCAGCTCCAAGAAAAGAAACGCCATTTATGATGCCCTGCGTGAAGAAGGCGTTACGCAGCAGGAAATCGATCGCTGCCACTGCCCTATCGGACTCTCCATCGGCGGCCAAACTCCTGAAGAAATCGCCGTGTCCATCGTGGCGGAATTGATCCAAATACGGGCGGGAGACTAGTATGGAAATTTACGGACTTGTCCTTGCGGCGGGTTTCTCCTCACGAATAGGAAAGCTGAAAGCCCTGCTGCCAATTGATGACTGCACTGTACTTTCAAGCTGTATCCGTTCGCTGGTAAACGGCGGAGCTTCCGATGTTTTCGTAGTCACCGGTCACAAGGCGGATCAGATCGGCGCCCAGGCCAACGCATTGGGGATGCATGAAATATACAACCCAGACTATGAACAGGGCATGTTCTCCTCTGTCAAAGCCGGCGTGCGGGGACTACCCGACGACGCCTCCGCTTTTCTGGTCCTTCCGGTAGACATTCCGCTGGTGCGTTCATCCACCATTCGAGCTTTGACCTTTGATTACTCATCCGCTCCCACAGACATCATCTACCCATGTTTCCGGGGAGAACGGGGCCACCCTCCGCTGATCAGCGCAAAACTGATCCCGGAAATTCTCGCCCACGACGGCACGGGCGGATTGCGCGCAATCCTTGAACGATACGACAGCACTGCCCGGGAACGGAATATGCCGGACCTCGGCATTCTGCGAGATCTGGACACTCCCGAAGATTACGAAAAAGCCCGGCAAATACCGCGCCGCAGGGTGCCGCTGCCAGAAGAGTGTATGGCCCTTTGGGAACTGGCCGATACTCCGCTGCAAACCCGTGAACACTGTAAGGCAGTAGCTGAAGCGGCCTGTTTCATGGCTGAAGCTTTAAATCGAAACCGTGACCGGCAGAAAGCACTTGATCTGGACATGGTCAAAGGTGCAGCGCTGATGCACGATGTGGCCAAACTAAAAAGCAACCACGAAGCGGCCGGGGCAGCTATCCTTGCGGGTTACGGATTCACCGGAATTGCCGACATTGTAGCCTCGCACCGGGATACGGACATAAAGGCGGACTCACCGCTGACTGAACAGGAAATTGTTTTTCTGGCGGATAAAATTTTTCAGGGGACCACGCCGGTCTCGCTGGATCAACGCTACGGCAAAACACTTGAGCGGTGGAAAGATGATCCCGAAGCAGTAGCCGCAATAACCGGCAGACTGGAACGGGCCAAAACCCTACTGCAACGTTTTGAACAGGAAGCAAAGGTCAAAGTTCCTCAACAGCTCCCGCAGCTCGACAGGAAATCCTGATGATCATCCTCATCCGTCACGGACAGATAGAGGGTGGCAAAGGACGGGCTGTGGGTCAGATTGACTTGCCGCTTTCCGCAAACGGACTGAAACAGGCTGAACAACTGGCTGAATCATTGAAATCATTCCGCCCCCGGCGCATCTATTGCAGCCCCCTGAAAAGGACCCTGCAAACGGCATCATTCATTGAAAAACAATGCGGACTTGTAGCGACACATGTTCCTGAAATAAAAGAAATAAATCTGGGAGAATGGGAAGGACAGGAATTTGCCGAGATTAAAAAAAAGTATCCGGCGGATTACCGGCAACGCGGTGAGGACGTAGGAAATTTTCGTGTTCCCGGCGGAGAAAATTTCATTGATGTTAAAAAACGAGTCCGCTCATTTCTAAATGAACTAGAGGGTGAACCGATCATCGCGGTGACCCATGCCGGGGTGATAAGGACGGTGATGCATATAGTACTGGGCTTTCCACTGGAAAATATATTCAGGCTGAAACCTGATTACTGCCACGCCTCTGTTATTGAAAAAAAGAAAGACGGATTCTTCCTGAAGGCTTACAACCTTCCACCTGAACCAGATTTAGGCAGGACACTGGTACAAATGATGCCGAACTGACTTTGATTCCCCTGCTCTTGACTTATTTCAGATACGGACAGACAATCGGATTATGCAATAAAAATATAAAGATAGGCTGAGTCTAAAGCAGGGAGAATATATGCAGATAACCAAATTCGCCATACCGGAAGTTATTTTCGGAAACGGCAGTATTACATATCTGGCTTCATGCGCCCAAAGACTGGGTGGCAAAAGAGTAATGCTCGTCAGCGATAAGGGTTTGGAAAAATCAGGCTGGGTTAAAATCATCATCAATCTGCTCAATGCCGCAAATCTGGACTGCGTTTATTTCGACGGGTTAACCTCCAACCCCCGCTCTTCCCAGATTCAGCAGGGGGCCGAGCTCTACCTGAAAAATAATGCCGATGTCATCATCGGACTTGGAGGAGGCAGCCCGATTGACGCGTCAAAGGGAATTGCCACCATAGTCAGCAACGGTGGGAACATCCACGATTATGAGGGCGCAAACCGCATCAGCCGTCCCCTGCCGCCCATGATCCTGATCCCGACTACAGCCGGAAGCGGCTCTGATGTATCCCAATACGCCATCATCACGGATAAAAAACGTAAAGTGAAAATGGCCATCATCAGCCGATCTCTGGTCCCTAATATTTCCATTATCGATCCTGACCTGCTGATAACTAAACCGCGAGGTCTCATTCTGGCCTCGGCAGTGGATGCGCTGGCCCATGCCATTGAGTCCTATGTTTCCCGCCTGGCCTCTCCCTTCACGGAATCACAGGCGTTAACAGCCATCAGGCTCATTGCCGGAAACATTAAGCCCGCAGCAAACTCACGGGACCCGGAAGCCTTGAAAAATCTTTCCATTGCCAGCACCGCCGCTGGCATGTCCTTCAGTAACGCCGGTTTAGGAGTCGGCCACTCTCTGGCCCATTCACTTGGCGGGAGATATGATGTCACCCACGGGCTTACTCTGCCCATCCTGCTTCCCGCTGTGGTTCGCTTTAACAAACCCTGCGCCGAAAGGAAGATGGAAAACATCGCCAGAACCATTAACGAAAGCTGCCCGGCTCCGGTCAGGCAGAAAAAAAGAAATCTTAGCCAAATTCTGCAATCCATGTTTGAAGAGCTGGGAATCCCAATGCGCCTGCGGGAGATTGTACCGGATAATGACCAGATGGATGAAATATGCCGGCTGGCGGCCAGAGATGCCTGCACAGTAACGAATCCACGGGAAGCGGACTGCGAGGATCTGCTCACCATATGCAGGGAGTCTTGGTAATGACCAACAAAACAGCACTGCACGATCTGATCGGCATTGAACATCATAAATTAAATTTCTTTCAGGAGCTGCAAAAAAACATAAAGGAACTGAAGGAAATTAACCGCGAATCAGAAGATCAGCGTTGCGAGATCGCGGCCATCCTCGACGGCATTACCGATGTAATGATGGTTCTTTCCGAAGATATGGAAATTATTTCTGTAAACCGGATATTTGAACGGCTTTTCCCCGGGGTGAACCCCATCGGGAAAAAATGCTACGCCCTATTCCGTGATAGCGAAGGGCCCTGTTCGGAGTGCCCGGCGTTCAAATCCCTTTCCACCAACTCGGTATGCAAGGACACCGCAATCTTCCGAATTGACGGTAAAAATCTGCGTTTCGACATGGTTGCCTCACCGCTGAAAACTCCCGGCACCGAAGAAGATCGCATCCTTATATTCAAACGGGATGTGACTATGGAAAAAGAATATCAGGCCAAATTCTATCAAGCTGAAAAAATGGCTACAATCGGAGTGCTCGCCGCAGGCGTGGCCCACGAGATCAACAATCCCATGGCCGCGGTAGCCGGATTTGCCGAGGGAATCCAGCGCCGGTTAACCCGCATGGATGACAAAATCCCTGATGAGCTGGCCGAAGATCTTTACGATTACACCAATACCATTCTCAAAGAATGCCTGCGTTGTCAGGATATCGTCAAAACACTGCTTTCATTCAGCAGACCGGTGGCCTCGGAATTTATTCCGGTGGATATGAATCAGGTTGCCGAGGATACCCTGCGCCTGCTTGACCACCAATTCCGGCGCTATCAGAATGTTGAACTCAACATAAACCTTGCCTCGCCTATGCCATCCATTTTAGGTAATGAGGCCCAGCTTAAGCAGGTCATTCTCAACCTGCTTACCAATGCGGTGGACGCCATTGAACACAATGGAAAGATCGACATTGAAACTTTTGTTAAGGACGGACACGTGGGAGTGCGGGTCAGTGATTCCGGCTACGGCATTCCCGAGGAAAACAGAGTTATGCTCTTCGAACCTTTCTTCACCACCAAACAGGTAGGCAAGGGGATCGGCATAGGTCTGTCCACCTGCTATAATATTGTAAGAGAACACAACGGCGAAATTTTAGTGGACAGTGAAGTGGGCAAAGGTTCCAGCTTTACTGTCCTTTTCCATCCCGCAGAGAGATTTGATAATGCCTGAACCATACAAAGTACTTATTGTTGACGACGAAGAATCCATACTGAAGCTGCTTAGCAAAGAGCTTGCCGGCCCGGAAAGGATTCTGCATACCGCAAACTGCGCAAAAGCCGCCCGGGAGATGGTTCGCAAGGAACGCTACGAAGTTATTGTCTCCGACATTCGCCTACCGGATGGTGACGGTCTTGAGCTGCTCACCGAGTTCAAGGATATGGAACCTGATGTAGAAGTGATCCTGATCACCGGGCACGGTAATATCGATAACGCGGTTGAAGCTATACGCATCGGGGCCTACGATTACATAACCAAACCTTTCCGCCTCGACAAAGTCGATCTGGTCGTGGACAGGGCATGGCAAAGAGTCTGTCTGACCCGTGAAAACCGGAGCTATCGCCATTCCCAGCAATCAGATACCACCAGCTCACAACTTGTAGGCAGCTCTACCCCCATCAAGCAGATACGGCATCTGATCAATAAAGTTGCGCCCACCAAAGTCCCGGTGCTGATTACCGGGGAGTCCGGGGCAGGTAAGGACGTAGTGGCCCACTCCATTCACTGCGCCAGTCAACGGGCCGGTAAACCCATGATCGTCAAAAACTGCGCAACTCTGCAAAAAGAACTTTCACGCAGCGAACTTTTCGGACACACCAAAGGTTCCTTCACCGGAGCAACGGAAAACTGCGACGGGCTGATGACATTTGCCCACACCGGCACCCTGTTTCTTGATGAAATAGGGGAACTGCCCATGGAAGTGCAGGCATCGCTGCTGCGCGTGCTGGAATCACACACTTTCCGCCGGGTAGGTGAAAAAGATGAACGCACCGTGGACATCCGCTTCCTTTTTGCCACGAACCGCAACCTTGCCAAAGAAGTGGAAGAAGGAAGATTCCATGAAGCCCTCTTCCATCGCATCAATGTCTTCAACATCAGCCTTCCGGAACTAAAGGACCGCCGCGAGGACGTGCCTCTGCTCATAGATTTTTTCATCAACAAACTCGGCTTCCAGATGGGACAGGGCGAATACACCATCAGTGAGCGCGCCATGCAATGCATGCTCTCCTACCACTGGCCGGGCAATGTCCGCGAACTGCGCAACGTACTGGAGCGCAGCATTATTCTGGCCGACAACAACACCATCACCTGCGCCTGCCTGCCCAAAGAAATCGCCGACCAGCCGGAACGTGAAGGAGAAGCGGGAATCCTCTCACTTGAAAGAATGGAGAGGGAGCACATCATCAAGGCGCTCGATTTCTTCAACGGCAATCGGCAGAAAGCTGCACTGGCACTCGGCATCGGAAGGAAAACCCTTTACCGCAAGATTGATAAATACAATTTATAGTTACACCCGGACCTAAGAAAATTATGCAGGCCGTCCCTCGTAATGTGGGGCGGCTTTTCATATTCAGCACCAGTCTTTTTTGTGCCAAACCAGCCCCAGCTTATTTTTCACTGGACTTTTTTCCCATATCGGAGACGATAAAGTGTGAATAAACCCTAAAGGAATCCAATATGCATAAAAAACTTCTCCACATAATATTACTGGCACTATTCATAAGCTCCACGGCTTACGCGGCCCCGCTTCAGCCCGGTGAGAATTTCCCGGACATTCCCCTCAAAGGAGAATTGACCGCAAAACAAAAAACTTATCTCGGCCTTAAAGGTGACGGGCCATGGAAGACAAGCGATATTGAAGACACCTATATTATTATAGAAGTGTACAGCATGTACTGCCCCCACTGCCAGAAAGAAGCCCCTACAATGAACGCTTTCTATAGGCTTCTCAGTAAATCTGATAAGTTTGCAGACATAAAGTTTTTCGGCCTTGCCAGCGGAAACTCACAGTTTGAAGTTGATTTTTTCAGAAAGAAATTTTCCGTAAAATTCCCGCTCTTCACGGACGAGGATCTGGATCTGCACTCCAAAGTCGGGGCTCCCGGCACCCCGCACTTCTTTATGCTTAGAAAAAAAGGTGAGAGCTTGCAGATAATTTTGTCCCACGCTGGGCCGTATGCAACAGCAGAAGAATTCCTGAAAGACATTAAAGATAAAATATAGAAGGAAGCGGCTATGAAAAAACTATCTTACGCAATCATTATTTCCTTTTTACTTTGCGTAAACGCTCAGGCCCGAGTAGCTAAGGACCAAATATATCAACAGAAAGAGATGAAGCCGGTGGTCAGTTCCGTGACCGTGAAAGTCGGGGATAAAGCACCGGATTTCGTGCTCCCTTCGCTATCCGGCAAAAAGATCAGTCTCTCGGATTACCGCGGGAAAAAAAATGTCGTTATCTCATTTGTTCCTGCTGCGTTCACGCCCGTATGCTCGGACCAATGGCCGGGCTACAACCTCGCCCGCGAACTTTTTGAAATGCATGATGCAGTAATTCTGGGAATTACTACCGACAATATACCCTCGCTATACGCATGGACAAGCCAGATGGGAGACCAAGGGCTATGGTTCCCTGTACTTTCCGACTTCTATCCCCACGGGGCTACAGCCAAAGCATACGGCATCCTGCGCCCGGAAGGGATTAGTGAACGAACAATTATCATCGTCGATAAAAAAGGTTTGATCCGCTATATTGATGTGCACGATATTAACACAAAACCGCATCTTGAAGAAATAATCAATCCACTTAAAAAACTGGACTAAGAACCTACCTCGCAAAGAAACTACAGCCGTCCTTCATATGAAGAACGGCTTTTTTATTTATAAGCAATGCAAAACAAACTTTTGGACATAACATACATTACAATTGTATACAAAGAAAACTATTTGATTCCGCAATCAATAAATTAAAAACAACAAAAGCCATGTAAAATAAAATTTTAAACACCATTTCAACACTCGTATATGTCCAAATAAACATAAGTTCCATCTGACACACAGCACTACATTACTGGTCCATAATGACACACCAGCCCTTCACCCCCCGCAGCGTAACACTTTTGACACTCTTGTTACATTTTTCACATTAAAAAATTCTATTTCAACACAAAAACTGTATCTGAAATGATTCATCGCTACGGGGCCCTCAACCACATAAACAATTGAAATAATGAGTTTTACACGTTTGGCACACGTCTTGCCTTATAGAAAGCGTTAATAAGTACACGACTAGGCCCAACCTTCAATAACCTCTTAAGCTTCAAGGATGGTCTCAAATGGCAGTACGTGAACAAGTAAATGGTTTTTTTATTCCCAGTGTTACCCTTATCGGTATTGGCGCCCACAAAGAAATTCCCGCACGCATTAAGGCTCTCGGCGGTAAAAAACCCCTGCTCGTAACAGACAAGGGTATTACCGGAGTCGGCATCACCCAGCAGATCGTAGACATTTTGAAAGCTGAAGGTATGGACTGCATAGTCTATGACGAAACCATTCCCAACCCCACTGACAAGAACGTCGCTGACGGTGTAAAAGCTTATCAGGACAATGGTTGTGACTCACTGATCACTCTCGGTGGCGGTAGCTCCCATGACTGCGGTAAAGGCGTCGGCCTCGTTGTTGCCAACGGCGGCAAGATCCACGACTTTGAAGGTGTAGACAAATCTACCAAACCCATGCCCCCGTACGTAGCAGTTAACACTACTGCCGGTACTGCTTCTGAAATGACCCGTTTCTGTATCATCACTGATACTTCACGCAAAGTTAAAATGGCTATCGTTGACTGGCGCGTTACCCCCGGCATCGCACTTGATGATCCGCTGCTGATGATGGGCATGCCTCCGGCACTGACCGCAGCTACCGGTATGGACGCTCTGACTCACTCCGTTGAAGCATGGGTTTCCACCATCGCTACCCCCATCACTGACGCTTGTGCTGAAAAATCTATCCGTCTGATCAATACTTTCCTGCGTCGCGCAGTTGCCAACGGACAGGACATCGAAGCACGTGAAGGTATGTGTTACGCACAGTATCTCGGTGGTATGGCCTTTAACAACGCATCTCTTGGTCACGTACACGCCATGGCTCACCAGCTTGGTGGTTTCTATGACCTGCCTCACGGCGAATGTAACGCAATCCTCCTGCCCCACGTTGAGCAGCACAACCTGATTGCAAACGTTGACCGTTTCGCCACCATGGCTGAATGGCTCGGCGTGAACACCGACGGTATGGCTCCTCGTGTTGCTGCTGACGCCGCACTCGACGCTATCCGCCAGCTCTCCGCTGACGTTGGTATTCCTTCCGGTCTCATCGCTCTCGGCGAAAAATACGGCAAGAAGGTATCCGAAAAGGATATCCCGACTATGACAGAAAACGCTCAGAAAGATGCCTGCGGTCTCACCAACCCCAGAATGATGACTGACGAAGCTGTCGCAGCAATCTATAAGGCTGCCTTATAGCATAAAAGTTCCGTCCCGCCTGCGGCACCTGCAAGCCGCAGGCAGGATGTACAAATGTTTTGTCCGCAGGCATACGGATCATTTTGCATAACAGAGGTCATGGATTGGCAAAGATCTAATCCGTTTGCCTGTAGACTTCCGGAAAAGGCGCGCAGGTGGAGCTGCAAACTACATTAATCCGGACAGACAAAGTATTTACCGGGGGGGATTTTAGTCCCCCCAGAAATTTTCTCCATGCAGGCCCGGTTGCTGTTTACGCCAATTAACAAAGCATACGGACCAATGCATATGTTTCAATCACGTGCGGCCCTAACAGGCCGTAGCCCCCGGCACCTTGGAAACAAATGCAATCGGGCCTGCTCTTTCCTCCTCCATCTCAGTAATATTGCTAAAGCCGTAATTATTACGAAACTAGGCAATATAAAATCGAAACCCCCGGCAACTGGATAGTTGCCGGGGGTTAACTAATACTGATTAAATGTAAAAATTAATCATGAATATCCACATAAACCAAAGTCTGGTTTAAAAGCTGGTATGCAATTTCACCGAAAGTTATCGGCCCGACAAAAGGATCTGTCTTTTTGCCTTCCAGTTCAGAATAAAGATAATTAAGGATACAATTACAGGAAAAAGCGATCTTCTTGCCTGCAACGTTATTTTCCATAAGCTGCTGACTGAATGCTCCAGCATAGTCGGAAAGAGGCTTGGCATGTTTATAGCGGACACCGGAAAAGACCGGTGCGTAAAAACTGACTCCATCTTCAGGTGACACAGCCTGAAAACTGATATTAATCAGCGCCCCGTAATAATCAGCAACAAGAGGCAGCTTCGTATCAATATTTTTCTCTGTGATATATTCCGCGAAATTCTTTTTAACCCCGTCAACCATGACAGAATCAGTTGCGAAAGTATCCTTATTGAATGTCAAAATATCGCCGTCTCCCTGTTCAAAGATGTTGACAATCCCAACATCAATCGTCTTGCCGGGGATTAAATCCACATGCATTACCAGGGCTTCGTCTTCATAACTGTTGCCGGTAGCACCGCTGAAAACCTTGGGTTTCACCTTACCCAAATCATCCAGCAACACACCGGAAATCCAACCCACCAGCGGCTGGGATCCGAAATCTTTATAATTCGGCGCATTGAGAGCAAAAGAAACATGTGCGGGGCTTGAAGCAGGGATTATTATAAAGCTGAATCCACCGTCACCGGCATCCAGGTATACATTTCCAAGTTCGTCCTGATTATATTTTTTTAAAGTGACAGAAGCAGCAACATCAGAAATATCAGTCACAAAAAGTTGCTCCTGAGTAACAACCCCTCCTTTGGAAGAAGAAACAAAATAAGGAATGGTTCCTCCAATCCACTTACCCTTTGGTAGTTGAGCCAGAAGACCTTCGTCCCCAGCGATTAAAAGAATTTTTCCCTCAGAAATAAGATCAACAGTTTCTTTGACGCTACGAAGCACTTGATTCATACCCCCTCCTATCCGAACATGGTTTGCAGATCTTCCTTAGCTGAAGCATTATCTGCATTTTTGGTATAAATAGCATGAAGTTCAGCAACAGCCTTGGACACATTCTGCGGAGAGCTGTCCGCCTTAACAGTGCGCATAAGACGTCCCAACAGAATTTTTGCAGCAAGAAACTTTAGCGTATAAGTTTTTTTGCCAGTGACAATCTCCTTCCACCTAGAATTTGAACTCGGAGGAACACCCATGAATAAAACCTCCACTTTAACTTTAATAGATACAGCTTATGAAGTTAACAAAAAACAAATAAACACTTTATTCTGACAACTATATGCACTTTAACACTTGTCACTTTTCTTGTCTCGCTATTTTAAAAAAAAATTATCCATTAATATATTAGGCGCTGACCCACCGATTCTAAACAGGTTGTAAGACATTTAATATATTTTAATTATCTTCATAACCATTAGATACATCATTGATTTTATTTTGATTAACGAATCAATAAAAAATATTACAATAAAAAATGAAAAACCATTTCTACATCAACCTTTTTCGTGTATATAAACTTACAGCATACCCAGATTGCATCTGCCACACGTTACTATGCAGGTGATCAACCTTGAACATCTTCTAATAAAAGACAGTAAGGTAGTAAGGGGATGTTTTTGTTGCCATTATTTTGCTTTTTAATATTAGAAAATAAAATAAATGTATCGCAAACGACCTTGAACAAATACACTCAGGTACCAATTGTTTTTTGGTTAAACATATAAATTAACGTGTTTTTTGTCTTAAAGACTCTTGCCTTATAGAAAGCGTTAATAAGTACACGACTAGGCCCAACCTTCAATAACCTCTTAAGCTAAAAGGATGGTTTCAAATGGCAGTACGTGAACAAGTAAATGGTTTTTTTATTCCCAGTGTTACCCTTATCGGTATTGGCGCGCACAAAGAAATCCCCGCACGCATCAAGGCTCTCGGCGGTAAAAAACCCCTGCTCGTAACAGACAAGGGTATTACCGGAGTCGGCATCACCCAGCAGATCGTAGACATTTTGAAAGCTGAAGGTATGGACTGCATAGTCTATGACGAAACCATTCCCAACCCCACTGACAAGAACGTCGCTGACGGTGTAAAAGCTTATCAGGACAATGGTTGTGACTCACTGATCACTCTCGGTGGCGGTAGCTCCCATGACTGCGGTAAAGGCGTCGGCCTCGTTGTTGCCAACGGCGGCAAGATCCACGACTTTGAAGGTGTAGACAAATCTACCAAACCCATGCCCCCGTACGTAGCAGTTAACACTACTGCCGGTACTGCTTCTGAAATGACCCGTTTCTGTATCATCACTGATACTTCACGCAAAGTTAAAATGGCTATCGTTGACTGGCGCGTTACCCCCGGCATCGCACTTGATGATCCGCTGCTGATGATGGGCATGCCTCCGGCACTGACCGCAGCTACCGGTATGGATGCTCTGACTCACTCCGTTGAAGCATGGGTTTCCACCATCGCGACCCCCATCACTGACGCTTGTGCTGAAAAATCTATCCGTCTGATCAATAAATTCCTGCGTCGCGCAGTTGCCAACGGACAGGACATCGAAGCACGCGAAGGCATGTGTTACGCACAGTATCTCGGTGGTATGGCCTTTAACAACGCATCTCTTGGTCACGTACACGCCATGGCTCACCAGCTTGGTGGTTTCTATGACCTGCCTCACGGCGAATGCAACGCTATTCTCCTGCCCTACGTTGAGCAGCACAACCTGATTGCACACGTAGACCGTTTCGCCACCATGGCTGAATGGCTCGGTGTGAACACTGACGGAATGTCTAAGCGTGATGCAGCTGACGCAGCACTGGATGCTATCCGCCAGCTCTCCGCTGACGTTGGTATTCCTTCCGGCCTCATCGCTCTCGGCGAAAAATACGGCAAGAAGGTTTCCGAAAAGGATATCCCGACTATGACAGAAAACGCTCAGAAAGATGCCTGCGGTCTCACCAACCCCAGAATGATGACTGACGAAGCTGTCGCAGCAATCTATAAGGCTGCCTTATAGCATAAAACCCATCCTGCCTGCGGCTTTACGGTGCCGCAGGCAGGATGTACAACTGTATTTACGGATCACTACCACATGCGGCTCTAATAGACCGCCCCCACCCCCGGTACCTTGGAAACCAATGCAATCGGGCCTGCTCCTCAACCCTGCCCTCAATTCTGACATCTTCTTTTTTTTAATTTCTGTATCTTTTCATCTACTGCATAACTGTCTATTGTGCTTGACTCATAATATCTCTACTACTTCCTTTAAAAATATTCTTATCCAAGGAAAGCACAATGTTCATTCTGGAAAAACCATATGTATCCGACCTGTTAAAAAACACCCTCGCGGAACTTGGTAAACCCGTACTTGAAAACGAAACAGCTTGTAAGGAACTGCGTGATACCGCTGTCTGCCTCACACCGGGGCATGAATTCACGGCAGAATACAACAACGACCGTTCCCGGCCTGTCTACTCCAACTCGGAAAACGCAATTGACTGGATTGATAACAATCTGGACAGCGGCGGACTGCCTGCTAAAATCAGACTTTTCAAGGACAAAGGTGCGTTCCGCGATCTGGTTAGGGACATGTATCCCGACTTTTTCTACCGCACTGTTAAATTCGAGGAACTTGATACCGTCCGTGTGGAAGACCTGCCCATCCCTTGTGTAATTAAGCCCAGCGTCGGCTTTTTCAGCCTCGGGGTGCACATGGTAGAATCTGCTGCAGGCTGGAAACAAGCCGTTGAAGCAATTAAGAATGAAGTGGAACAAATTAAGACCATGTATCCGGCAAAAGTACTTGAGCTGGACAACTTCATCATAGAGGAATGCATTGAAGGCGAGGAGTTTGCTGTAGACGCCTACTTTGGCCCAGAAGGCAATCCGGTAATCATCAATATCCTCGGACATTTATTCGCCTCAAGCGAGGACGTGAGCGACCGCTGCTACATAACCTCGACCGATATTATCACCAAACACCACGCCAATTTTCTTCAGCTGTTGCAAGAAATCGGCAGTCGGGCGAAACTGAAAAATTTCCCCATTCATATTGAAATACGTAGCGACAAGCAGGGCAACCTCGGTGTCATCGAGGTCAATCCCATGCGTTTCGCCGGCTGGTGCGTAACCGATCTGGCCCACTACGCGTACGGCATCAATCCCTATAAATATTTTATGGAAGGGTTGAAACCGGACTGGAAGAAAATCTCCGGCTGCTGCGATGGTAAAGTATACGCCATGATTATCGGGGACATCGATTCAACCGTAGACCGCAAGAGGATAAAATCCGTGGACTACGAAAGATTCAAGGCCAATTTTACCAAGCCGCTTGAATTAAGAAAGATTAATTACAAAGAGCATCCTGTTTTTGCCTTTATCTTCGCTGAAGTAGATGCTGATAATATGGAAGAATTAAAGAAAATGCTGCATGCTGATTTTACACCATACCTGAACTTTTAAACCCCGCCTTTGACAATGGCGGACATTTACGGCAGATTCCGGTTATTGTAACAACCCCTCAAGGAGAGAGCATGAGTTCAACAATCGAAGATTTGACTATACATTACGAAGAAGACGACCAGATAATTGTAAAAGAACTGGATAAAGAAGTTCTGACCAAGGGCGCGTGGACAACTATCATGTTTCGCTACAAACAGTTGGATCGTAAAACCGGCGAATACGGCAAAGATATGTATACAATCCGCCGTTTCCGCAAAATGAAAGGCGAATACCGCCCGCAGTCCAAATTCAATATCTCAAGCCCTGACCAGGCCCGCAAGATCATCAATGCTCTTGAAGGCTGGATCAAAGATCTGGAAGATTAAACCCTTGCTGATCGCAAATTGCCGCAGGCAATAAAAAACTCCGCCCGAAATATCGAGCGGAGTTTTTTTTATACTCAGCGAGGCGGCAGATTACTGCCGTAAAAAATCAGCAAAAGATCAACATCAAGACCGCCCCCAGCTGCGTTTACAAAATAGACATAAGTCGTTCCGATACGCCCCTGCTTCTTAAATTTCATCCAGATCAGACACGAAAACGGAATGGACTAAAATAAAATACGATACGTAGACCATGAAAAAACATGGATCAGCTACCTCATAATTAATTTACAGTATACGCTCCGCCCTGCTCTACTTTCTGCACAGTGGAATTGGTAATCGTGAACCAGAGAAATTCACTGAATTTGGTACCCAACTCATTTTTTTCACTGTAGGTACAACCCACCAGCCATCCTGAATCAGTGTAGTAGCAGTCGGTTGCGGATTCCATTTCCAGCGTTTCCGGGGACATGGAATTATTCACCAAGTATTTCTTCACTTCAGGGTAGTATTTACGATCTGCGGAAAGCTTGGGTTTGGGCCCGAATTTGTCCAGCTCTTTCATGAAAGATTCATACTTTTCGCGATACCGTTCATACTTACTTTTATAAAATTTTTCGCCGGGGTTAAGCTGCATCAGCTCTTCGTAGATATCCATATTGGCTTTGAAGTCACGCACAGGCAAAGCCTGAGCCTGTGCGTACAGTTTACGCTCAAGCCTTTTACGCAGTTTTTTATCATAACCCTTCAATTCCTTGCGGTACTTGCTGTTCTCCGGGTTAAGGTCAGCCAGCTCGGCATAATATTTGGCGAGGTCGGCATAATTCCATTTAGATGTCCGGTCAATTCGGTCAAGCAGATCCTTTTCCGTGGCCAGCTGAATCATTGCCTTCAGCTCATCATTCATAAGCTCTTTATTCTGCTCTGCAACAGTCAGGGCTGTTTCGGCATTTCCGGTCTCAATCAGCCTCTTCATGGCATCTATTACTTTAGCCCTTTGTGCCGCCTGCTTTTCCGTGAGGATGCGCTGCTTTTCAATCCTGTTCTGTTCGGCAATACGTGCTTTTTCCTCGGCAATAGACTGCTGCACTGTAAAAATTAAGTACCCGGCAACGAGCAGGGCTATCCCTCCGGCAACACTGGCCAGCAAAATCTTCCGCGACTGTATAAATTCTTTAATCTTATCAATATTCATGACAGCAAAGATACGGACAGCTCACACCCCCGTCAACAAAACATAAGGGACGAGCACATTTTTTTTTTGCTTTTTTCCCTAAACAATTCTCAAGGGAATCCGATATGACCTACAAGAAAGGAATTATGGTCATGTTAATAAACGCATCAGCATTAAAAAATAATTACGGAGCTCCGGCTTTACTGGAAAACGGTTCTCCGCTTTTAGGCGGGAGTCGAACTTCCGGCGTTAGAGCGACGCGCCTGAACACTTCGGCCCCGCCTGTAAATACTGCTGACCAATTTGCGCAGTTAATCGCTCAAAAGACCATTTCTCCAGACCAAACAGATAAAATCCAGAAGGGTTCCGAGGGTGACGCGCAGATCCCCAAGGACCCTTCTGATCTGGCCGGGGCACTGGCAAGCGCAGCCGACTTCATCGAAGGTAAATTCGGGCATAAAGCAGCCACAGCCTTCAAAGGCATCGTAATTGCCAATTCCGGAGACCAGATCACTGAGGATTCGCTGAGCAACGGGCTGTTGAAATCCATCCAGTTTATTGACCGCAACTTCGGATTTGCAGCCGGAGATCAGGTCATGGACAATTTCAATTCCAATCTCAACAGCGCCATCAACGACTACTTTGAAAATGGCTTGCAGGAACATTTCTTTGCAGTCAGCCCCGAAGCGGGAATCTCAGGGGGTGCCGGCCTGACTCTGAAGAACACTTTCGCACAGGTCAGCCAGCAGTTCGGTGAAGATACCGCTGACAACATCAAGAGCCTGATCGATCAGGTCCTTGAGGACGAGGGCAACAGTCTGGATTCTTTTAAAAAGGGTCTCGACGAAAGCTTAGCCGAAGCGGAAAAGACCAATCCCGGAATTACAGATCTTGCTGCTCCTCTGGCTGCCGGGGAAATTATGGATAAGCTTCAATCCGGCAGCTCAGTTACGGCTCCGTCCCCCGGATCTGTGCTCAATATTTCAGTATAGCCGCCGAGAATCTACTCCGCCCGATTCAATCTACCTAATTTACTGTTCAAACCTCATTTTTTTTGCTATCTGCAAGTAATCCAGTTCAATAAGCATTAAACGGAGGAGTAAGGATATGAGCTTTTTCTGGTTTTTCTTCGGCCTCGCAATGACTATTACCGCTATTGCCTTCATCAAAGCCGGTAGCCACGAAGACTAGTCATTCAGTTAACGGGTGGTGCCCGTTGTATTTTTTGTAAGCCCGCTTTATGCGGGCTTTTTTTATGTCCGTCTTTCAGGTAAATGTGCATAAAACATAAACCCCAAAAAACGGACGACCCGTGACCAGACAGGAAATACTCAACCGGATCAACAAAAACAGCTCTGCATGGAGCATCGTACCCAGCGTCTTCAAAAATGAAACGGGCGAACCGGAATTTGAAATGCTGCTGGCAAATGCTGAAATGCATGACCCCGGCACGGCATCCCTTCATTTCCGGGAAACACGCTGCGGCGGTTTTGAATACGCATCCCGGGCATTTCTGCACGCACACCTACAACCGGACGACCTGTTTATTGATGTCGGGGCTCACTTCGGACTCTACACCCTGACTGCGGCCGTAAAATTTCAGGACCGGGTTTCGGTACTGGCTGTTGAACCACATCCGGAAAATCTGAAAAGACTCTCCCTGTGGTGTGAACTCAATGAATGCGCCTCGAATGTTACCGTCGCGCACTGCGCCGCATCCTCGTACAGCGGACAGGGAGACCTGATTCAAAATTCCTCCATGGGACACAGCCTTGTGCCCCAGCCCGGCAACCGCAGTCAGGGAAAAACTCTGCCGGTACGTCTGGAAACTCTGGACAATATCGCCAGCCAGACCGGTTATATGAATTCGGACCGGCCTGTTATCCTGAAAATCGATACTGAAGGTCATGAACTTGCTACTCTAAAGGGAGGGCTGGAGCTACTTAAAACCGGACGTGTAAAGGCCATAATCTGGGAGAAAGGACACTTCCATAACTCCCAAAAAGGTATTCAGGAATTCAAAGCCATCATGGGCCTGTTACGTGATCTGGGCTACGACTCCTACCGCTTTCCCCATGAGGATATGGGCGGACCGCTGGTCCCATATGCCCCCAGCCATGAATTATGTAATGTAATCAGCATTGACAGATCCGTGGAGCCCCAGAAGAACTATGAGCAGCCGTGGTCCGCGCACTCTGTAATGTCGCACGGTATGCGCCCGTCGGTTTCAAAAAATTTCATGATCGGCTTCACCGAGGAACTCATTGAAACCAAAAAGACCGACTGCGGACGCTGGGCCCGCTGGAATCAGCTGGGTAATGAGGCGGACCTGCGAGCCGGGATGGCCGGCCAGCTGATCCCGGAAGGCAGCAGAGTTCTTGATGCAGGGGCCGGCCTGATGATGCTGAGGGATTACATCCCTGAAAGCTGCACATATACCCCGCTGGACATAGTGGCCCGCAACAGAAACACATTGGTAGCGGACCTGAACCAGCAGCACTTCCCGGATGAGAGCTATGATGTCATATGCGCGCTGTTCCTGCTGGAGTTTCTGCATGAGCCGCAATTATTTTTTGACTGGACCTTCAACAAATCGGAAAAGTTGATTTTCATCTACCATCCGCTTTTACCGGGAGGAACCACGGAAGAACGCAGGGCGGCAGGTTTTTTTAATGACTTCACTGCGGTAGAACTTAAATCCATGGCTCTGCAGGCTGGTTGGAAAAAAGTTTCCGTCACTGATATTTCTTTTGGGCAGGCTTGTTTTGAATGTTTAAAATAAGGACAGACTATGAAAATTTATTCCTGGAATGTTAACGGATACCGAGCGGTAGTAAAAAAGAACTTCACAGAATGGTTTGAGCAGTGCGACGGCGATGTGGTCATGGTGCAGGAAACCAAAGCCCATCCCGACCAGATTCCCGAAGAACACCGCGACTATGCAGGGTATGAATCATTATGGAACTGGTCCAAAGTAAAAAAAGGTTATTCCGGTACGGCCTGCTTTTCACGGCTGCCGGTAATCTCCCACTCCTTCGGACTGGCCGATGATAAATATCAGGGCGAAGGAAGGGTTGTGCTCATGGAATACGAACACTTTTACCTGTTCAACATTTATTATCCTAACGGACAGATGAACGACGAACGGCTTGAGTTCAAAATGGGTTTTTACGACAGCTTTCTGGAATATGCGCAGGAGCTGCGCAAGAAAAAGCCCATCGTGGTCGGCGGTGATTTTAATACCGCACACAAGGAAATAGATCTCAAAAACCCCAAAGCCAACTCGGAAAGATCCGGCTTTCTGCCCATTGAACGGGCATGGCTCGATAAATTCATCGACCACGGCTATGTGGATACCTTCAGAATGTTTGATGACAGTCCGGGCAAGTACTCATGGTGGAGCTACCGTTTCAACGCCCGCAAAAACAACGCCGGATGGCGCATCGATTACTTTTTCGTCTCCGAAGAATTAAAGGACAATGTAAAAAATGCATGGATTGAATCCGATATTTTAGGCTCCGACCATTGCCCCATCGGAATAGAACTTTCATTTCCATAATTCTACCTGCGGGGTAAACCGTGCCCCGCAGTTTTTTCCAACCTGATTTAACTTACCAAGAGGATATAAATTGTAGTTCTGTTTCTACTAACCTTCAAAATTAATATAAAAACAAATTTTTACCGTTTTTATTCTGGATAATAGTAGATTATAACTATATAATTACGAAGGTATGAGTTTTGGAAATTCAAATTATCACTAACCTAAACAGGCCAGAACTCCTTCCGAAAAGAAATATAGTGCACAGTCATGACAGCCACAACAACATGGAGGAGAAGCCGTGTTTAAAAAAATGCGCATAGGGACAAAAATCGCGATCAGCATCAGCCTTCTGATGATCATTATTTTCGGTTTATTTTCAGTAATAACCGCAAGTAAGAGCAGAGACAATTCAATCAGGCAGGCTGAGCTTTTGGCTAATGAGATGGCCGGGCGTTACGGAAATGAAGTAAAGGCCGTAATTGAAAAAGCACTTGATGCCTCATGGTCCGGAGCTGCTGCGGTAGAAAGTATAACCAGCTTCAAAGACAACGTGGACCGTGAAATGGTCAGCGACTTTATCAGGACATTGACCGAAACCAATCCTATGTTTTTCGGGACCCAGATTGTCCTCGAACCTAACAAGCTGGATGGCCGGGATGCCTACTTCATGGGCAACGACAAATACGGTCCCAAAGGGGAATACGGTCAGTACGGTTGGCACGAGAACGGTGAGTGGAAAATCACGGAAATGCACAAAAACGACCCGAACAATACCCGTGCATGGTACATGATACCCCGTGACACCAAAAAAGCGGTCCTCACCGAACCCTATACGACCTCAATTGTTCCCGAAGTTATGGCTACTGTCAGTGTACCCATTCTCCAAAATGGGAATTTTATAGGTGTAGTCGGCATCGACTTTGTACTCGGGGCATTTGATAAAATGACCGAGAACATTCATCCGATGGGCACAGGGTACGCTTTCATCACTTCCAATAAAGGTTACTGTGTCGCACACCCGAACAAAGACCTAACCACCAAGAATATAACCGAAGCCTTCCCGGAAAAAGACCGGGGAGCAATCCTGGATGCTATCGAAAACGGTAAACGCTTTCACAAAAAGATAGTTTCCCCCCTGGACGGCAAAGAGTACTACTACGTATTTGAGCCCATTGTAATTTCCGGAACCTCCACCCCGTGGTCCATTGGACTGGCAATTCCCACAGACAGAATTTATGCCGAGGCCAATGCTTTTCTCCAACAAACCTTACTCATGTCCGCCCTTGCCCTACTACTGGTTGTGGCTGTGGTTCTCCTCATAGCCCGCTCCATCTCCAAACCCATCGGGGCAATGGTTGATCATGCGCAGAAAGTTGCCGAAGGCGATTTTGGAAGCAAAGTTGACCGTAATATCTTTAGCGGTGAGCTGCTGACGCTGCACGACGTCCTGCACTCAATGGTGCAAACCCTTGTTGAATTGATCTCCACAGCAGAAGAAAAATCCAAAGAAGCCGAAGAGCAGACCCTGGCAGCGAATAAGGCCCTTGAAGAAGCCAGTCAGGCAAAAGAGGAAGCCGACAGAGCCAAGGCCGAAGGAATGCTCCATGCTGCAAGTCAATTGGAAGAGATCGTGGCGCAGGTGACTTCCGCTTCAGAAAAACTCTCCGCCCAGATTGAAGAATCCGCGCAAGGTTCAGAAATCCAGCGCGAGCGCACATCCGAATCCGCAACCGCCATGGAAGAAATGAACGCATCAGTGCTCGAAGTAGCGCAGAATGCTTCGCAAGCGGCGGAAAGTGCTATGGATGCTAAAAGAAACGCTCAAGAGGGCGGTGGTATTGTAGCAGATGTGGTCTCTTCAATCGATTCTGTCAATCAGGCTTCAAGCAAAATGGTCAGCGGACTTAATGAACTTGGGACACAGGCCGAAGGTATCTCGCAGGTTATCACAGTGATCACCGATATTGCCGACCAGACCAACCTGCTGGCCTTGAATGCGGCCATTGAAGCTGCCCGTGCCGGTGAAGCAGGACGAGGATTCGCAGTCGTTGCAGATGAGGTCCGTAAACTTGCCGAAAAAACCATGCAGGCAACTCAGGAAGTCGAGCAGGCCGTTCACGCTATTCAGACTGAAACCCGACGGAATATCGACGAAATGAACAACGCAGCGGGCATGGTTTCCAAAAGTACGGAATACGCCGGAAAGGCAGGAAAAAGCCTTGAAACCATCGTTGAACTTGTCGATTCCACTGCGGATCAGGTTAGGGCAATTGCTACTGCCAGTGAAGAACAGTCCGCGGCCAGTGAACAGATCAACCGGGGAACAGAAGAGGTTAACCGAATCGCCATGGAAACGGCCGAAGCAATGCAGCTCTCCAAGGATGTGGTATCAGATCTTTCAAGGCTGTCTGAAGAGCTTCAAAACCTTATCAATGGACTCAAAGACGTATAAGAGATTGTGATGAATAAGAAAAAGAGCCGTTCCTTATGGAGCGGCTCTTTTTTTAGGAAAATCAAAAACTATCTGCAGAAGACTAGCCACCAAAAATCACCTTAAGAGATGAGAATAAAAGATTATATTGTGATATTTTCCTAAATATTATTTTTTACTTGAAAACGACTATCAAAATCATTATAACGGATTTCAGACATTTTACCCAAGACAGGAGCAGCACTATGACCCAAACTGCCAGTATTTCATCAATCGACAAAAAGAAATTTCTGAAAACAGCTTTCAAGGGATTCTGCGCTTCCAACGGAAAAAGGACCGAGGAAGCAGAAGCATCTCTTTCACAGCCTCGGAAAAAGGATCAGCCCCGTTCCTGACCGGGGCCTGTCGTCAAGGTCCTGATGATCATAAATATTTTATAAAGTTAATAAACCAGTACGGAGAATCAAATGTCAAATGCCGTAAGGGAAGCCGCCCGCATGAGGAGGCAGTACGGATGGAAAACATACCTTATTAAATTTAAGGACTACTACTCATATACCTTTGACCCCAGTCTTTTCCCCGAGTTTGAATTACTTGGTGAAGTCGATGCCGAGGGAGCGATCATTCCCTCCTCCAAGGCCCGATAAGTGCGAAAACAATTAAGTTTGAAGTAATCGGCCTTCCTTTGGTATGATGAAAATCATTTCCATTCGGAAGGCTTTTTTACGCGCTACGTTGTTAAACACCCCGCCAGTTCTTGGATAAAGCCTTATAAAGACTGGGATTGGAATCAAAATTATGAATATTTTTGGACTATCGCGAACCGGGATTAATCATCTGAACAGGTTTCGGAGACGGCATTCCCTACCCTTTCCAAAACATCCTTCAGGGCCTCAGGAATCGCGCCGCTTCCGCTTAACAGATCACGCACTTCTTCAGCAGTGAGTCCGGCTGATTCCGCTATTGTCAGAATTTCTTGTGATAATAAAGTATTGTCCATGCCCTCTTTTACACCTCCCTCGCAGAGTTGGCAAAAATTGATTTTGCGGAAAAACGAAACTGGACATCAAGTAAGGATGAATCTATTAAAGCACTTCGTCTGGACCTTGAAAGGAATCAGCCTCTGTCGCAGACGAAAGAACTTCTTCCCGGAGCAGATATGCTGGACAACCTGAGTATTGTACTTTTCGGCACCAAATACCCTGAGAATGTAGGGTCATCGGCGCGCGCCATGACCAATATGGGCTGTAACAACCTCACCCTCGTACGCCCCGCATCATGGAATATGGATAAGGCCCTGCCGCTGGCAACAGTCAAGGCACGGGACATCGTGGAAAAAGCCGTTCTTGCTGATGACCTATCCGAAGCCCTCAAGGGACAGACCCGTGTATATGGAACCACTGCCCGCACCGGGGGATGGCGCAAAGGGGTTATGACCCCGTCCACCGCGGCGCCTATGATCGTGGAGCAACTCCGGGCCGGCGAAAAAGTATCCGTAGTTTTCGGACCGGAAGACCGGGGATTGACCAATGACGAAACCCAGCTCTGCTCCCGCTTGATCAATATTCCCACCAGCCGGGAAAACAGCTCCCTGAATCTATCTCAGGCCGTGCTCATTATTTTATATGAATGCTTTAAAAACGCGCTGGACAAACCTTTCACGCCATCCGGTCCTCCTGAAGAGCGGTCTACATCATTCGAGGAACAGGAAATACTAGCCTCCAACCTGCAGGAAACCCTGCTGGCCATCGATTTTCTAAAGGCAGACAACCCTGACTATTGGATGATGCCGGTAAGAAGATTTATGTCCAAAATGGATATTAAACGTAATGAATTCAATCTACTCATGGGAATATGCCGTCAAATTAAATGGATAGCAGGCCGGGCCGACAAAGAATAACTAGATTATAAATCAAGACTCTTCTCAATTTTGAAAAAGAACGTTACAGTATATTCAAAGAAAGAACTGTGGAGCCTGTAAATGACCGACAACAATAAGATTCAAGATCTAAGTGGAGTTTTTTCCCGCCAAAAGATTGCCAAAGTAGGGACCGGAACAACAACTCGCCGGGTGGCCCAGATCGGCTACTATTTTGTTGAGCAGATGGATGACGACCTTTTTCAGGTCCGCCCGTTGAACAGTAATTTCGTGCCGACCGGTGACCCGGAAGAGATCACCCGCGATGAGCTTTTGGAATCTTATACTCCAGAGCCGGAAATGTACCACAAGCAGGTTCTTCCCAACATGAAGGAATTGCAGAAAACCCTTGCACGCGCGGACCGCTACCGCCAACAGGGCAACTCCTTCAGTGCCGAAATGGAATACACCAATGCCATCAAAGTTGATGAGATGAACGTACGCGGCAACTTCGGAGTAGGCCTATGCCTCATGCAGCGAGGTGAAACCGATCGGGCCAATGATATCTTTGCCCGCCTTGTTGCCATGGATGCCCCCTTTACCCCCGAACATAAACATATGTTCAATGATTTCGGTATCAACCTACGTAAATCAAAAATGATTCCACAGGCTATCGAATACTATTCAAAAGCCATCGCGCTCAGTCCTGAAGATGAGCACCTGCGCTACAATCTGGCCCGTGCGTATTTCGAGGATGAGCAGTATAAAAAAGTACGAGAAGAAATTAATAAATGCCTTGAAATAAACCCGAACTTTGCCGAAGGCAAAAAGTTTATCGCTTATCTGGATAAAAATAAGCTGGGCTGATCAAGGAAAAAGCTTTATAGAGTTCCAATGAGCTCAATAAAAGGATTCATTGTCGCAGGGACACATAGCGGCTGCGGTAAGACCTCGGTGGCACTGGGGCTTATGGCCGCGCTCGCCCGACGCAATATCAAAGTCCAACCTTTTAAGACCGGACCGGACTTCATAGATCCCGGCCATCACTCCCGTGCTGCGGGCAGACCATGCCACAATCTCGATGGCTGGATGCTTTCCGGCGACACTTTGCGCGACATTTTTTCCCGCTACGCCCAGAACGCGGATGCCTGTATTGTGGAAGGCGTCATGGGACTCTATGACGGTTATTCCGCGCTGGATGAAACAGGCTCCACCTCACATCTTTCCAAAAAACTGAACCTGCCGGTCATACTGGTTGTTGACGCCGGTTCTATGGCCCGTTCGGCAGCCGCATTGGTTCAGGGATTCTGTAATTTTGACCCCGAGACACCCATTGCAGGTGTTATTTTCAACCGTGTGGGCAGCAGTAAGCACGCCCGGATTCTGGAAGAAGCCATATCCCTGACCGATGTCCCGCTTGTTGGCTGCCTGCCTAGGCGGGAAGAGATTTCCACCCCGTCACGGCATCTGGGACTGGTAACCCCGGACCATCTTGAAGATCTGGATTTCAAATACAACGCCCTCGCCGACTGGGTGGAGGAAAATCTGGAACTGGAACAGATAATAGAAGCCCTGCCGGATATCCCCCTGCAACCGCGCTTCGATGAAGTCCCAATGATCCCCCGGGTAAGAATCGGAGTGGCACGCGATGATGCATTTTCCTTTTATTACGAAGAGAATCTGCGTTTGCTGCGTGAAGCAGGGGCTGAGTTGATACCATTTTCCCCCATTGAAGCGAAAGAACTGCCCGAAGGAATTTCAGGTCTTTATTTCGGAGGCGGCTATCCGGAACTGGCTTCATTTGATCTGGCCCAAAATACAAAACTGCGCAGGGCTATTGCTGATTTTTCCGCAACTGGTCATCCGGTTTACGCCGAATGCGGCGGCTTCATGTACCTCATGGAATCCATCAGCAAAGACGACCGACTATTCCCCATGTGCGGGGTCTTCCCCTTCCGTTGTTCCATGCAATCCCGCTTTCAAGCGCTTGGCTACCGGGAGGTAAAGCTCGCGCGTGAAACGATCCTCGGCCCGGAAGGAACCAAAGTAAGGGGGCACGAATTCCATTACTCCGCCCTTGAAGGAATAAAAGAAACCACGCAGACCTCCTATCAGGTCACCAGCAAAAAAACAGTTTCAACTAACGAAGGTTTTATTGCCAACGGCAACACTCTGGGCAGCTATATCCACCTGCATTTTGCAAGCAATCCGCTGGTGGCGAAAAATTTTGTGGAAGCGTGTATCCATTCTTCCCGAATGGAAAACATTTAAGCTGACCGCCTTACTCCGCAACGGGCACCCTAATGCAGAAGAACATCATGCATATAGACATGGACGCCTTTTTCGCGTCCGTGGAACAACTGGATAATCCGGACCTGCGCGGCAAACCGGTGGGTGTGGGGTCTTTGCATAAGCGCGCTGTATTAAGCGCTGCATCCTATGAAGCCCGTAGATTCGGGGTTCGGTCGGCCATGCCTGTAGGACAGGCTCTTAAACTCTGTCCCGAACTACAAGTAGTTACCGGGCGAAGACACAGATATAAAGAAATTTCACACAAAGTAATGGAAGTTCTTTCCAATTACTCGCCAGTAGTGGAGCAAGCCTCCATCGACGAGGCCTATATCGATATAACCGGCACGGAAAAACTCTTCGGCCCCCCGCGTCAAATAGCGGAATCCATCAAAAAAGAAATCTTGGCGAGCACCGGACTGACCGCTTCGGTCGGCATAGCCCCGGTTAAATTTCTGGCCAAAATAGCCTCAGACCTGAACAAACCTAACGGCATATCAATTATCGAGCCGGACCAGGTTCAAAATTTCCTGAAGACTCTTCCGGTAGAAAAAATCCCCGGGGTAGGCAAGAAAGCCCTTCCGAAGCTACGCTCTTTCGGCATCGTTTACGCCGCGGACCTGCGCCGTTATCCCCGCGAATTCTGGAAAGAGAGATTCGGTGAACGCGGTCCGGTCCTCTACGACAAAGGTGCGGGAATAGATCCCACACCGGTCACCGAAGGCGGCGCAATGAAATCATCCAGCGCAGAGAATACCTTTGGCGAAGATGTCTCCGACATACACACGTTAAAAACACTTTTACTCAAGCAGTCCGAACGAATTGCAGCAGATATCAGAAGAAACGGGCTTAAGGGGAGAACCGTCACCCTGAAAATAAAATTTCCCGACTTTCGCCAGATAACGCGCAGCCGGACCCTTGATTCACGAACTTCCCATGCCGGAACAATCTATAAGACCGGCTGCAAACTGCTGGATGAGGAACTGCCCCTCGGCCCAGTCCGGCTGATCGGCATCGGTATTTCCAATTTTGAAGAACGAAGCAGGCAGCTTTCCCTACTGGATGACCCTGAAAAGCCGCAGGAAAACAAGAAACTGGAACAACTGGACAAAGCGATAGATCAGGCCCGCAACAAATTCGGCAGTAATATACTCACCAGAGGCAGGCTGCTCGAAGATGAGTAAAGGCAATATTGAAAAGGGACAGCTTCGCGAAGGCTACACGACCGGTTCCGCGGCAACAGCAGCGGCCATGGCCGCGGTACGGGTTCTACTTGGAGGGCACACGCCTGAGAGGATTGAAATTCCTCTCCCGGTAAAAGGTTCTCTCGATATTCCAGTGGCACGGGTAGAATTCTCCGGCGAAAAAGCACGCGCAGTGGTCATCAAAGACGGCGGCGACGACCCCGACGCCACCCACGGTCATGAAATCCACGCACTTATTAAATTCAGCAAATCGGACGTGTTGAGGATCGAACTTGACGGAGGGAAAGGTGTCGGCAGAGTAACCCTTCCGGGACTCCCGGTTCCAGTGGGTGAAGCTGCCATCAACCCCGTTCCCAGAAAACAGATCATTGCCGGAGTCTTAGCAGAAATATCCCGTAGTTCAGCAGATTTTAGAGGGCTGGTCCATATAACCATTGAAGTGCCGCAGGGTGCTGCCATCGCAGAAGAAACCATGAACGCACGACTGGGTATTCTGGGCGGAATTTCCATACTGGGAACTCAGGGAATAGTGCGACCGTTCAGTAACGCATCGTGGAAGGCCTCAATAGCCCAGTCCCTGAATGTCGCCCGCGCCTCAGGGCTTGATACAATTGTCTTCAGTACCGGAAGACGCAGTGAACAATTTTATCTTGAAAATTTTCCTGAAACTCCTCAAATCGGCATGATTCAAGCCGCTGATTTTTTTAAATTCTCCATGCAGCAGGCCCGCCTGAAAAAGATGCGTAAGGTACGCTGGGCCATTTTCATCGGCAAGCTGGTCAAGCATGCCATGGGCTTTCCCTATACACATGCCAAGGATTGGGCCATTGATTTTGACCTGCTGGCCAGATGGTGTACCGAGCTGGGATTAAGCGATAAACTGACAAAGAAAATCCGGGCCGCGATAACGGCCCGGAATATATATGAAATGGTCCCCGAAAAATCGCGCGATGCTTTCATCAGCATGCTGGTCCGTAAAGCAAAGCTGAATGCATGCGCATTCTACGGGAACTCGGAGGTAGCGATAGAATATGCTCTCTTTGATTTTGACGGCAACATAATATATAACGATTATAATCAAAAAAAGTCTTCTTCATCGTTCTCTCCGATGGAGTAAAGGACATAAATCCCGGCCGCACCAGCCAGTAAGGCCACCACGTAATACGGAGTGCAACGATTCTCAGTACCGGCGCTGTAACTGTTCACAACCTGCTCAATGCGCAAGGTACCTATAATATCATTTACGTCGGACATGTGTTTTCCGGCCATTAAAGGGGCTGTAAGAGAGAATCCGTAGAAAGCAGTAAGAAGAGAACCGATCAGGAGAGATATGGCGATTAACCTTTTCATATCACATTACCTCCGCAAAAAAGAAGGAAGAGGTCAATTTCATAATAACAGATTCTTATTTTTTTGCTAATTAATATTTAAAAAAAATTTATATTTAAATTCTTCCTTTAATATCCGATCAATAGATTATATGAAACAGAACATGAACCATCCATTGCAGATAATCGGCCTCCATCCGGGCAGTCTCAAAGCTCCGCAGGAAGCCCTCGAAACCATCGCCAAAGCTGATGTGCTTAGCGGGGGAAAACGCCTGCTGGCAGCTTTTCCGAAATTCAAGGGGAAAAAAATTCCTTTCGCTTCCGGTATGGAAGAATATGCCCGGACTCTTGAAAAACTGCTGAACAAAGGGAAAAAAGTCGTCCTTCTGGCAGATGGTGATCCCCTGCTCTTCGGAATTGCCAAGTCAATAATTCCTTTACTGGGCGAAAAAAATGTGAAGATTACTCCCGCCCTGTCCGCAATTCAGATCGGCGCTTCACGGCTCGGCCGCAGTTGGAAGGATTCTGAAATCATATCATTACACGGGCGCAATGATTTTTCCCCGCTCTTCGGAGCAATGCAACGCAGGAAAGATTGCGCCATATACACTGATAATATCAACACTCCGCAGGTCATCGCCCGGCGTCTGTCAGATAAAGGGATCGACAACTATACCTTTACCGTGCTTTCCGATCTGGAAACACCTGACGAAGTTGTCGCACAGGGCCGGCCGGAATCCTTTCTCAACTACAAATGCTCAGACCTGAATATAATTATCCTGACAGCGGACAACAAAGATCACAGCACCCCGGTCTTCGGACGCTCAGATGATGAATTTATCCGGGAGAAGGGATTGATCACAAAATTTCCCGTTCGTGCGGCGGGCATCGCGCTGCTTGATCTTAGAGAAAAACATACTCTCTGGGATCTCGGGGCAGGCTGCGGCTCTGTTGCAATTGAGGCTTCTTTTCTGGCCTCTGATTCACGGGTATTTGCAGTGGAAAAAAACAGCGCCCGAGTCCGTATGATCGAGGAAAACATCCGCAATTTACGGGCATGGTCCGTGGAGGCGGTCAGCGGAGATATGCCGTCTATTCTGGCGGAACTGCCCGAACCGGACCGCATTTTTATGGGCGGGGGCATCGGGCATGATGATTCCGCCCTGCGCGATGCCGCCGAAAGACTAAAGCCCGGAGGCAGGATAGTCATCCATGCAATCCTCATGGGCAGCATCCAGCGCACACGGGAACTTTTTGATGAACTGGGTTGGAACTGGCAATCCATGCAGATTCAAGCATCGACTTCAGATAAGCTGGCCGGAGATGTCCGGTACAAAGCATATAATCCGGTAACCATACTCTGGGCGGATAAGCCCGAAGGAAAATAAATGGGCAAAATATACTTTATCGGCGCCGGACCGGGCGACCCGGAACTTATCACCGTCAAGGGTCAACGCATCATCCGCGAAGCGGGGCTTGTTCTTTACGCCGGTTCACTGGTACCGGAGGCAGTAATCGCGGAAGCACGCGAAGACGCGCGGGTAGAAAACTCCGCCTCCATGTCTCTGGAAGAAACCGACCGTATCATGCAGGAATACGCTGCCAAAGGCGATATAGTAGCCCGCGTTCATACCGGTGATCCCGCACTGTACGGAGCAGTACAGGAGCAGGCCCGTCTGCTTCGCTCCGCGGGATTTGAATATGAAGTTATCCCCGGAGTGACTTCGGCCTGCGCGGCCGCTGCAGCCTCAGGAGCATCATTCACCGTGCCCGGCGGAACACAAACCCTGATTCTGACCCGCATGGCCGGGCGGACTCCGGTCCCGGAAACGGAAAACCTGCAAAAGCTGGCCGCCCACAACTCAGCCATGGCAGTATACCTTTCCGCAGGCAACCCCTCGGGAATTCAGGAAGCGATACTTGCAGGAGGAATGGCCCCCTCAACCCCGGTAATCCTCGGCTATCGCATCGGATGGCCTGATGAGAAATCGGTGCCGACGACTCTCGCTGATCTGGCCGAAACAGCAACACGCAACAATTTCACACGGCAAACAATTTTCCTGATTCTGCCGGGCAAGGATAGCGACAGCGAATCTCTGCTCTACGATTCCGGATTCAGCCACATGTTCCGTAAAGGAATTTAAATATAATCCGGGTAGTAGCTCTCCTGTCTACTTCGTGGTAATCTTTTAAGCTGAATTTTTTTATCAGGGGTGCCTTGAATGCGTTTACAATTCTTCCCTAAAACAATCAGCGGTATGATCAGGTGGTATTCCGTCTTCATAATCGGTATTTCCCTGATCTTTCTTACTGTTATGCTTATTGTTTTCACCAAGTCAGCTATATTGCAGTCCGCGCAGCAGGATTTAAAAGATCAGGTAAAATCGCATCAGACCGTCATTGCGGAATGGTTTAAAGAACGGCAGTTCGATGTAAAATTTCTTGCAGAGAGCGATAGCGTCCGCAGCGGTAATCCGGAAAGAATATGGCAGATGCTTAAAATTTTTGATGAGACCCACACTGATATCAGCGCTGCCGCCTGGGTTGATGCAAACGGCATCATCATCAACAGCAGAAATGCATCCACGTCGAAGATTGATGTGTCTGACCGTGAATATTTTATTCAAGGCCAAGCCGGAAATCCCCACGTGACCAAAGTAATCATTGGCCGTTCTTCCGGTAAACCGGTGGTTCTCTTCTCCTATCCGGTAACTCTCAAAGACAACTCCTTTGACGGAGTGATTATACTGGCTTCACGGCTGACCGCCATTGATGAAATGGTTAGAAACCTACGTTTCGGCTCCACCGGTGAAACATATATAGTTAACCGGGAAGGATACATGCTCACCGAATCACGCTTTTTGGATGAGCTAAAACAATCCGGTAGAGTTGAAAATAGCGCTATCATAGAAATTAAAACCAGCACAAAAATCCTTGAAGCGGCGCTGAACGGAAAACAACCCCAAGGAGCCTACCGCGATTACCGGGGGAAAAAAGTAATCGGGGCCAGCCAGTGGGTCAATGACGGAAGATGGCTGGTGATTTCAGAAATTGATTACTCTGAAGTAATGGCCCCCATATACTCTTTCATGCTGACCGCATGCGCCGGAGCAGCTCTCGCCCTGCTGATCCTGATTCCGTTCTCCTTACGGCTGGTCCGATCCATATCTATTCCCCTTAAAAATCTGGATGTAATAGCCCGGCAAATGACCAAAGGAATATTTAGCTGTGACTGCGCCGATGCGGGTATAGATTCCCCACCGGAAGAGGTCGAACGTCTTATACAAGGATTCTGCGCCATGCAGAACAAAGTGGAGAGCACCGTGCAGGAACTCCAGAGATCAGCTATCACGGACCAGCTCACCCAGTTGCCCAACCGACGGTACCTGATGAAAGAAGGCTCCAGACTGCTAAACATAGCTATCCGTGCCGGTCAGCCCTGCTCCATCATGATCCTCGATATTGACCGTTTCAAAAATATAAATGACACGTACGGTCACAATGTGGGCGATATTGTGCTGCGACAGATGAGTAAGACATTTCAAGAAATAATACGTACTTCGGACATCGTCGCCCGATATGGCGGAGAAGAATTTGTGGTAGTAGCTCCGGGATCGGATATTGAATCAGGACGCATTCTGGCCGAAAGGCTTCGCAAGGGCATAGAAGACAGGACCTTCAATACTGATGAGCACCCTCTGACCTGCACCATTTCCATCGGAGTGGCCCATTACAATACTGATATCAGGTTCGGGGTGGATATTTATGAAGACACGCTGGCCCGGGCTGACGAAGCTTTATACGCCGCAAAGAATGCCGGCCGAAACAGAGTAATGCTGGCCGAGGAACAACACGAGACCTCGGAAGGAAGAGAATGATGAATACAATACAGATTAATACCGGAAGCCGGGAAGAAATGGTCGATATAACTGACTCTGTTCGCCGGATGATCAAAGAAAACGACTGGCAATCCGGCGCCCTGCTGCTCTACTGCCCGCACACAACCGGAGCGATAACGGTCAATGAAGGCGCAGACCCGGATGTTGTACGTGACATTACCGTCAACATGCGCAAACTGGTCCCCCATCACGGAGATTACAAACATCTGGAAGGCAACTCCGATGCACACATAAAAACAAGTATGTTCGGTCCTGATCAGATGCTCATTGTGGAAAACTCCGAAGTCATGCTAGGCACATGGCAACGGATATTTTTCTGTGAATTTGACGGTCCGCGCAACCGGAAACTCTGGGCGCAGTTTATGCCGTCCTAGGCCTCAGCCTTCTTTTAGGCACACTCAGGCACTGATCAGGAAGACCGCATCAGTCTTATCACAGCCCGACACACGCAATCAGCGGCCTTCTTTTGTCTCCCTCCGAAACAGAACAGGCACATATTTCCGGGCTGATCCTCTTCTTGGCACCGCTTAAGACCATACGCAGGCAGAAACGGGAGCCGTGCCCTCCGCTTGTGGCTATACAGTTGAGAATTTCATCCCCGGCACGGTCCAGAGCTTCAGAGACATCCAATCCCTGCTGTTGCAGACGCTGTGCCTTCTTCCTAAGCAGTTCTTCCAGCAATGCGGTGTTCATTAAGCACCTCCGAAGTCTTCTCGAACTTTATTCACAATTTGTGGATGTCGGCTTTCCGGCACATCCACTCCCTGACAAGTTCTGATGCAATTCTCAATCCTTCGTTGCCGTCCGGCAATAAAGCAGATACAATAAAACAACACAAAACAAACGGTAATTATTGCTGAAGTCTCTTATATTCTAGCATCTTCAGATTTCATAAGCGACCTTTTTTATATTTTTTTTCAAAACCTCAAAAAAACTGATAAGTGAAAGCAAAAGACTATGAGCATGCGCCTAAAACTTTTCATCCTGCTACTGTCATTCAGCCTGATTCCCTTACTGGTGGTATCAATAATCAGCCGGCAAGGCATTCAGGATCTGGGCCATGTCCAGTCCAGCAATCTGCGGGCGGACATGATAAAAATCCTGACGGAAGAAATGCGCCAGTCCGCCAAGGATTCAGCCAAATTGGTCCAGCAGCAGGCTGTCTCACTCGAATTCGCCCTCAAAGCCATCGGAGCGGAAGCCGAAGATGTACTCAATGATCCGCCGAAAGGAGAACCCAAGGTCTACTTTGCTGAAGATTTTGATACAAAGGGCAGACAGCCTGATGACTTCGGACCTTCTCCGCAATATTTCACGCTCAGTGAACCGGGCAGCAAAACCCCATCCCCGGTTAGTATGGAAGAACCTGTCTTCTTCTACCCAGAAGGACAGAAGCAATTAAAACAGTCACCTGATCTGGCCCGGCTGTATATGCTCAAGCCTGATTTGAAGTCTTATTTCAATCAGGCAGGAACCGCGCTGCACCGCATATACATCACCCTTAATTCCGGTCTGCACATGGCCTATCCCGGTCATGGCAAATACCCGGCCGGCTATGATACCCGCAAACGGTCATGGTTCACTAAAGCGAAGGAGAAAGGGTCTATCATATGGGACAAATTCATTGACGCCAGCACAGGACAGCAGGTTTACACCCTGTCCAAGCCGATCCGTGACCGTAAGAAAAAAATCATAGGCGTGGTCTCCATCGATATCCAACTAATAGAGTTGCTCCGCAAAGATGATCTTTCATCACAATGGTCCAGCGCCATCCAGTCTTTCGTTGTCGGCCCGGTAAGGACAAAAGAGGGAGTGGGACTGCGTGTCTGGGCCGAGGCAGGGCACAAGGAAGCTAATTTTTCTTGGATGAGCGAGCTGCCTAATGAAGTTCGCTACCTGAAATCCTCAGACAAAAAATCCATGGATAAAATGCTCTCCTCCATCAGTAGAGGTAAATCAGGAGTCATCCGCATGCCATACAACGGCGTGGATTCTGTATGGGCCTTTGCACCTTTTCGCAATGAAGGAAGCTATGTGCTGATCACCCCGGAAAAGGTCATTACCAAAGTTCCGGACAACGCGGCCATGCAGGCCCTGATCCTAAGTAAAAACCTTTACGTAACCGTAGGGGCGGCTTCTTTATTCACCCTACTCACAGTCGCGCTGGTTGCCTTTTTCGGCAGTCGCAAAATCCTGAAACCGCTGCAGGCCATGACCGATGCCGCCGAAAAAATTTCAGAAGGAGACCTTTCCGTACATGTAGAGGTTCAAACCGGGGATGAGCGCGAAAAACTCGCCAATGCCTTTAATCATATGATCCCCAAACTGCAGGACCACATGCGCATCAGCAAATCTCTAGAACTGGCGCAGGAAGTCCACACCAGCCTGCTCCCTGAGGGATCTCCTCAGATCACGGGACTGGATATCTCGGGAATCAGCATTTCCTGCGATGAAACCGGTGGCGATTACTTCGGCTACTATACCCCGCCGATCAGCAAAGGCACCGGAGTCCTACTTGGCGATGTGACCGGGCACGGTTTTTCCGCAGCCCTGCTCATGACTACCGGACGCGCGCACTTGAAGCATACATCACTACACAAGGAACCGCTGTCAGTCCGTATCGGCGAGGTAAACAAATTACTCTGCTCGGATATCGGCGAGACCGGTCGATTTATGACCCTGTTCTGTCTTGAAATTTCCCCGGACAACTCCAAAGCCACCTATGTTCGTGCCGGTCACGACCCGGCTACAATCTACAACCCCGCCAGCGGAGAAAAACGTGATCTTATGGGATCGCCCATGCTGGCGCTGGGTATATTTGATGAAAGCGAATATGAAGAGTTTGAAGTAGACCTTAACGAAGGGGAAATCATCTTCATCGGCACTGACGGAATCTGGGAAGCCCGCAATTCCGGAGATGAAATGTTTGGACGAGAACGTCTAGACCAGATAATATTTTCCAATGCTCACAGGAGTGCCGCTGAGATACAGCAGGAAATAATCGCTCAGGTCTACAAATTTCAGGACGGAATGGATCAGGAAGACGACATCACACTGATTATCATCAAGGTAAACGAATTCAACCGGGAATAGCCATGGAGAATAGTCACCGCTTTTTCAGAAACATCAGTTGCCGATACTTTCCCTGTCATGAGACAAGTGACGAGGCATCTTTCAATTGCCTGTTCTGTTTCTGTCCCCTCTATCTCATAAAGGATTGCGGCGGTCGCTATAGAATAAACGAGAAAGGCATTAAGGACTGCACCGTATGCAAGATTCCGCACCGCCCCGAAGGTTACGATTACATTATCAAAAAGATAAAAGAAGCCAATAAGCCATAACACCGGAGTTTTAACATGTCAGATAATTTCAGCTTCGCCCTTACTCAAGAAGAAAAAGACTATCTCAAAAGTCTAGTCCGCCAAAGCATTCTTTGTCGGCTGAACAGGCAGGAGGAGTCCACCCCCGAACCTGTTACCGACCACCTTCGTGAAGAATACGGGGCCTTTGTTACTTTGACCAAAAACGGGCAGTTACGTGGATGTATCGGAAACGTGCAGGGAAACGGCCCGCTCTATAAAACCATCTGGAAGATGGCCCGCTCCGCAGCTTTTGAAGACCCTCGTTTTCCTCCGCTGAACCCTTCAGAATTTGATGAGATTGAAATCGAAATATCCATCCTCAGCCCTCTCGATATCTGTAAAGATGTGGAGCAGATCATTATTGGGAGGCATGGGCTCATAATGCAGCGCGGAATGCAATCCGGCCTGTTGCTGCCGCAAGTTGCTGTGGACTGGAAATGGGATCGCGAACAATTCCTCGCCCAGACATGCCAGAAAGCCGGCATGGAACCGACTGCATGGAAGGACCCGGAAACCAATATTTTCTGGTTTGAGGCAGAAGTATTCTGATACGCTTCACCTTTTGACAATAAAATCAGCTTCCTGCGCTCTTTCAGAAACCAAAGAAACTTTTTTAATAAATTCTCTGGACTCTTCCAAAACTTTTAATCGGCTTCCCTGCTTTGAATATGAGGATGTGCCATGATTGATGCTCTTTCCCCCTGGGGTCTAACCACCCAGGAACGCCATACCGACAAAAATATTCCCGGTAGTCCGGAACGAGCCGTCTCGCGCTCGGTAATTGAAGATACAGAAAACCGCCTCTGGCTTATGGAACGCATTGCCGGAAAACAGGTGGAAACCCGTAGCGCAATTGCAGAAAACCTGCTGACTCTGCAAAAATCAGGAATGGATTGGCTGCTGCCCTATCAGGAGACAAAGGACGGTCAGGTCATCGCTGAAGTTATGGGATTTCCATGGCAGCTTTCACCATTTTACGAATCGGATGAACTGCCGAGACCGGACTACGTTTACGATGCCCAACGAGGGACAGAGCTTGCCGGATTTATTGCTCAACTACGGGAGCACACCAAAGGCAAAACCATGCAGGGGCATGACCGCTCTTTCGCGCTGATCGAGTATACACGTGATCTGCTTGCAACCGTCAAAGAACGGGAACCGGAGATATTCAAACGGCTGGAACCCATCTGCGCCAGACTTTTCCCGAAAATGGAGCAGTTCCCGAAACTTCCCAAAGCTTTCTGTCACGGAGATTTTCATCCCCTGAACGTGCTTTGGAAAGGTCAGAAAATAGGTGCTGTTATTGACTGGGAATTCTCCGGTATGCGCCCTGAAATATATGACGTAGCCAACATGATCGGCTGTGTGGCTTTCGAAAACCCAGGAGCCCTCGGTGAAGGACTTATTCCGGCTTTTATGGATGGTCTGTATGACAACACTGACATAAGCGATGACAGTTACGAATCACTGCCCGCTTACATCCCCTCCTTGCGCTTTGCATGGCTTTCCGAATGGCTGCGTAAAAAGGATCATGAAATGCTGCAAATGGAGCTTGATTTTATGGAGCTGCTGCTGGCGGTTATGGGATAAAGAATTAAGTCAGGAGAAAATAAGACAGCGCATGGAAATCAACCTTTCCATGCGCTATTTGAAAATTATCTCAAGGCAGACGCGGATAAAAGTTAAAAGCCTTTCTCCAGCGGAGGATTAACCAGACTGAAAACATCGCGCTCGGCAGCAGCCACATCAGCCTCTGCAAGCTTCACAAAACGGTTCTCAATGGTCAGTCTTTCCTTGGCCAGCCACTGGATAGCCTGAGGCAGAATGCGGTGCTCCTGCTTGAGAATGCGTTCGCGTAGATCGTCCTCTTTTTCGCCGGGATAAGCGGGAACGGCAGCCTGAATAATCACTGCGCCGTTGTCCATTTTTTCATTAACAAAATGGACTGTGCAGCCGGCCAGTTGCACTCCGTATTCTGCGGCCTCACTCTGCCCGTCAACGCCGGGAAAGCTAGGCAGGATCGCGGGATGAATATTAATGATTTTACCGGGGAAAGCGTTCAAAAATACCGGGGTAATGATACGCATGAACCCGGCCATAACAACAGCTTCTACTCCGGCTTCTTTCAGAACCCGCACCATCTCCGCGTCAAATTCCTCACGGGAGCCGAAATCCTTATGGTTCAGAACAGATGTTGGAATGCCGTAGGCTTCAGCCCGCTTCAGACCATAAGCATCAGCTTTATTTGAAAGAACCATCCTGATGTCCACGTCAAGGATGTTATCTTCCATTTTTTCAATAATGGATTGCAGATTAGATCCACCACCAGAAATTAATACAGCAATAGGAAGACTCATTTTCCCTCCGGGGTCCAAAGAAACTTTTATCGGGGCTTCGCCGATTTAAATAATTAATCGTACAAATTTTAATTCATATTGCCGTTATTCCCCAGCGAAGCATAACTAAAACGTCTTTTGGGAAGAGGGGATGGGGAAGGAGAGGCAAATAAAAAAGGAGGACCACGTAGATCCTCCTTTTAAATAACTATTCAGAAACTTCCTGCACCAGAACATCAACCAGTGCGGGAATGGTGTAATCCTCGGGCTGAATGTCCGGCTCATAACCGAACCCTTCGAGGGTCTTAGCGGTGATAGGCCCGATACAGGCTATTTTCACACTGTCTTTGTATTTGTGGAAAACTTCCGGCTCAATCAGATTGAAGAAGTTCTCAACTGTGCTGGAGCTGGTGAAAGTCAGGTAATCGATCTTGCCGGATTCAAGGGCCTCGGCAATGGGACCGGGATCATTCTCGGACAGTCCGGTCTCGTAGACGGGCAGGATCTTAACTTCTGCTCCGGCCTTACGCAGTTCTTCGGGCAGCACTTCACGGGCTATTTTGGCGCGGGGAATAAGCACCTTCTTGCCTTTAACGCCCTTTTCAAGCAACCCGGCGACAACACTCTCCGCAACGTACTTTTCAGGCACAAAGTCGGGCTTAATGCCCTTGGCTACGAGTGCGTCAGCTGTTGCGGGGCCAATAGCAGCAATTTCGATTCCGGCAAACGCGCGGGCATCGAGACCGGCTTCATCAAGCTGATTAAAAAAATGTTTCACGCCGTTAACGGAAGTGAAAATCAGCCAATCCCAGTTTGAGAGGGCTTTAATTTCACTCTGCACCGGAGCATAATCAGCGACAGGCTCGATGTTGATGGTCGGGAATTCGTGGACACATGCGCCGAGTTTGCCAAGTGTGGAAACAAGTCCGCTGGACTGTTCACGGGCACGGGTTACAACAACCCCCTTGCCGAGCAGAGGACGTTTTTCAAACCATGCCAGCTTATCATGCAGGGAGCAGACGCCGCCCACTACGATGATGGAGGGAGCCTTGAACTTACGCTCTTTAGCTTCCTCGGCGACATTTTCAAGGGTAGAAACGAAAGACTGCTGGTTACAGCGGGTTCCCCAGCGCACAAGCGCTACCGGGGTTTCGGGATCACGTCCGTTCTTGATCAGGTTCTCCGCGATCATGGGCAGATTTTTCACGCCCATATAGAAAACGAGAGTACTGGTGGATTTGGCATAAACCGCCCAGTTATGACCGGTTTTTTCCTTGGTGGGATCTTCGTGTCCGGTGATGAAGCATACGGATGTGGTGAAATCGCGATGGGTAACCGGAATACCGGCGTACGCGGGAGCGGCAACACCAGCGGTGATACCGGGAATGACTTCAAAATCGATTCCGGCTTCAACCAGCTCTTCAGCTTCTTCACCGCCGCGGCCGAAAACATAAGGATCGCCGCCCTTAAGGCGGGCAATAACTTTGCCTTCGTTGGCTTTTTCAACGATCAGTTCGTTGATTTTATCCTGCGGCAGGGTGTGATCGCCGCCTTTTTTACCTACATAGAGGATTTCGCAATCCGCTTTGCAGTAATTCAGAAATTCGATGTTCGCCAGATAGTCGTAGATAAGGACATCCGCAGTTTCCAGAACTTCCTTGGCCTTAACAGTCAGCAGGCCCGGATCACCGGGACCCGCACCAATCAGATAAACCAAACCCATATATCCACCCTCTCTAGTTAAAAGCAATTTGATGCGCTTCGCGCTTTTGACGAATTGATTTCGCCTCCGGCGGCCAAAGAACCCTTTTGAAAAAGGTTTCTCTGGACTCTCCTAAAACTTTTAATAGGCTGTCGCTACGTTATCTGGTCACCTTCATATTATCCATATCGAATAACAAAGCTGTCCGGCGAAGCCCTAATAAAAAAGTTTGGGATTCAAACCCTTTTCAAAGGGTTTAAGGCCCCCGGCAGGATCGCCGAAGGCCTCCCTTGAATTCTTATTCCATTACACTGACGAGTCTATCTTTAAGCTCGGTCAGCTTTGCTTTCTTATCGTTAATTTCTTCCAGCTTGGCTTTTTCTTTTTCTACAACCGCTGCGGGAGCGTTGCTGACAAAACCCTTGTTGGATAATTTCTTTTCTATCACAACAAGATCTTTGTCCAGCTTGGCAAATTCCTTATCCAGACGGGCGATCTCGGACTCGAAATCAACTGCGCCGGCCAGAGGTACGAAGAGTTCATTCCCCTGCACAACAGCGGTACCGGATGCGCTGGGTCCTTCCACATCAGAACCTGCGCTGACAGAATCCAGACGGGCGAGAGCCTTGATCAGCTCGGCGTTGTCATTGATCAGAGCAGTTGTTTCTTCATTGGCTGTGCGTACGATGAGCTCCAGCTTCTTGGAAGGAGCGATGAGCAGCTCGGTACGGATATTACGCACAGCGGAAACGATTCCCTGAAACAGTTCCATCTGTTCAACTGCGGCTGCGTTGCGGCAGTTGTCACGTTTTTCAGGGTAGGCTTCAGTGGCGATATCACCGTTCTCGATACCGGGAAGTACGGACCAGATTTCCTGAGTGACAAAAGGCATCACCGGATGCAGCAGGACCATGGTTTCTGAAAGAACAGTCCAGAGCACTTTCAGAGTCGCATCTTTACGGGAAGCGTCATCACTGTAGAGGTCCGGTTTGATCATTTCGAGATACCAGTCACAGAATTCGTTCCAGATGAACTTATACATGGTCTGGGCCACTTCATTGAAGCGGTAGGCTTCCACTGCTTCGCTCATGGTATCTTTCACTTCTTCGAGGCGATGCAGAATCCATGCGTTTGCGAGACCGGTTGCATCTTCGAGTGAAGCTTCCGGCTTTTTGCCGTCAAGGTTCATAAGAGCGAACCGTGCGGAGTTCCAGATTTTGTTCACAAAATGGCGGTAACCTTCAATGCGCTGCTCGGAAAGTTTGATATCACGTCCCATCGCGGCAAAAGAAGTCAGGGTAAAACGCAGAGCGTCAGTACCGTACTTGTCGGACATTTCCAGCGGGTCAATTACGTTACCGGTGGACTTGGACATCTTTTTCCCGTGCTCATCGCGCACAAGGGCGTGAATATAAACATGGTGAAAAGGAATCTGATCCTGAAAATGAATCCCCATCATCATCATGCGTGCAACCCAGAAGAAGAGGATATCGAATCCGGTAATCAGCACGGAAGTGGGATAGTACTTGGCCAGTTCCGGTGTTTCATCAGGCCATCCAAGCGTGGAGAAAGGCCAGAGAGCGGAAGAGAACCATGTATCAAGTACGTCTTCTTCCTGTGTAAGCTTGGAAGATCCGCACTTGGTGCATTCAGTAGGATCATCCATTGCAACGATGAGTTCGCCGCACTCTTCACAGGTCCATGCCGGGATACGGTGTCCCCACCAGATCTGACGGGAGATACACCAGTCGCGGATGTTATCCAGCCATTCGTAGTAGACCTTTTCCCAATTGGAAGGGAAAATCTGTGTTTCGGCAGGAACAGCGGCGCGGGCCTTTTCAGCCAGCGGCTTCATGGCTACGAACCACTGTTCGGAAACATGAGGTTCGATGACGGATTTACAGCGGTAACATTCACCTACGGAATGTTCGTGATCGTCAATGGAAATGAGATAGCCTTCAGCCTTGAGGTCCTCGACGATAACATCACGCGCATCATCCTTGAACATGCCCCGGTATTTTTCAGGAGCATTTTCGTTGATGTTGCCGTCTTCGTCAAAAACAGCCAGCACTTCAAGATTGTGCTTGCGGCCGAGTTCCCAGTCATTCATGTCGTGGGCCGGGGTCACTTTCAGGGCGCCGGTACCGAATTCCATATCTACGTAAGAGTCTCCGATGATGGGCAGCTCGCGACCGATAAGCGGCAGGATAGCTGTCTTGCCGATAAGGTGGTTGAAGCGGTCATCTTCGGGGTTGACGCAGATGGCGGTATCGCCAAGCATGGTTTCGGGACGGGTGGTGGCGATAATCAGCTCGCCGGAACCGTCGGAAAGTTTATATTTAATGTTGTAGAAATGTCCCGGTTTGGGGGAATGTTCCACTTCATCGTCAGCAAGAGCGGTGTGGCAGCGATTACACCAGTTGATGATGTAATTGCCCTTGTAGATAAGGCCCTCTTCGTAAAGTTGTACAAAAACCTTACGCACGGCCTTGGCGCGCTGTTCATCGAAGGTGAAGCATTCGCGGTCCCAGTCAACAGATGCGCCCATGCGGCGAATCTGCTTGAGGATATGATCACCCTTTTCTTTTTTCCATTCCCAGACACGCTCGATAAATTTCTCGCGACCCAGATCGTCACGGGTTTTGCCTTCAGCCTTAAGCTGGCGCTCAACAACATTCTGGGTAGCGATTCCCGCATGGTCAGTGCCCGGAACCCAAAGAACATTCTTGCCCTGCTGGCGCTGGTAACGGCACAGGATGTCCTGTAGGGTGAGATTCAGAGCATGGCCCATGTGCAGTACACCAGTGACATTAGGCGGTGGAATCACAATGGAGTAGGGATCGCCGTCAGCTTCGGGGTCGGGGGTGAAAGTTTTATTTTCTTCCCAGTGATCAAGCCACTTTTTTTCTACATCCCAAGGTTCATAGCCTTTGGGGAGGTTTGATTCGGCCATTTAATGACTCCTGTTCAAATATAAATTCTTAAACACAGAAACACGTACCGGATCGCTGTAATTCAACTTTCCGCTGCGTAAAATGTATTAAGTTGGTTTTATAATAAAATTTATAAAAAAAGATGTGCTTTTCCTGCCCTGTTTTTACGTGTATTTACGGATCAGGTCCGGGAACAAAGCACTCGCCTCGTTAACTTGCGCTACACACATTTATAAAGAGACACGAACATGTCAAGTATCTATATATTATGGGACGACGCCCACATATGGGGACTGCTTATAAAAAGAGCCCTTGAATCATGGAATGTCGACCACGAACTGGTGCGTGGGCATCAAATAGCGCAAGGGCTGCTTTCAGGCAAGCCTCCGGCGGCACTTATCGTACCTGGAGGCTGGGCCAAAGGAAAAGCAATGAAACTCGGCGGTCCGGGAATCCTTGAAATTCAGAAGTATGTAAGCGAAGGCGGAAACTATCTCGGATTCTGTGGCGGAGCAGGTCTGGGTCTTTCAAAGACCGGTGGGCTGGGCCTAAGCTGCTGGCAGCGCAAAGGCTTTGAAAACAGGCTGCACCATTTTTTAAGTGGACACATCAATGTACAGCTGGACCAGAGCAGCCCGCTGGTTCCGGACGCTCTGGGAGAAAACGCCTTGATTCCGGTCTGGTGGCCGGGACAGTTTTCACCGAACAAATGTGATTCAACCGCAGCCCTTGGACGCTACCGCGAACCGGGTAACGACTTCTGGGTCGCAGATCTGTGCATAAGTTCACTGCCTGAGGGGACTCTTAACGACTGGCACAACATGTACGGAATATCGCTGCTGCCGGAATTCCTGCATGACCGCCCGGCGGTTGTTACCGGGAATAAGGGCAAAGGGAGATTTATTCTCAGCTATCCTCATCTGGAAACACCGGCATCAGCACAGGCCAACATCTGGCTTTCGCACATTCTTGACCGCATGCTGGGACAGAAAACGCAAGAACGCCCCACTTTACCGGCATGGGAACTTACCGACACTCCTTTAATATGGAAAGATCCGGATCTTGTTTCCGTGCGCAATTCTCTGGAAAAAATCATCGCAACCGGACAAGGTCATTTTCTGCTCTTCTGGCGCAACCCATGGCTGCTGGGCTGGAGAAGAGGAATTCCCGGGGCGGCGCTGAACAGCCTCTATGCCCTTATCTGCAAGGTAACTTCACACACCCCCAATGATGCTGCCATAGAAAAGTGGAACTCATGCAAAGCCGATTTCATGAAGTACATGAACCTCTTTGAAGAAGGTGTTACAGGATACTTACTCGCTGAACGCTTTGCCATGACCATGCGTTCACTTGAACCGGAGACTTTCTTCCCCAAGGCATTACGCGAACAGCGCAACGGGCTTTTCGGCCCTCCTCCCGGAGCTGGCGGGATCTACGCAAAATTGCTTTATATGCTCGAAGACCTTGTTTGGGAGATGTGCAGGAAAGAGCAGAATGCGACTGAGCTGTAAAGCAATAGTTGCATTTGAATAAAAAATAAATCTAATATATGGATTAAGTACATATACTTCTCCAATTTCGGCATAACGGTATGAGCTTAACACATAGGTAATGTGATACATGACAGACCGAGAGTCTCCCGTACGACAAGCTGACCTACGCAACAAAAGCGACAATAAAATTGTCGAGAGCCGTAATGCCATGCTGGAATTCCAGCTTACCCCTGATAAAATGGCCGCTTATATTTCCGCCTACACCCCTGCGGAAGGAGACGGAGCGCCCCTATCCATTGAACTGATGCAATCCGAACTGAAACGCTCCGGCATAGAAGGAGAACTGGATCACGACGGGGCTATGTTTGCTTTGAAGAGGGCGGGAGAAGGAAAAAGTATTATCAATGTGGCCCTTGTGCGGGCCCTTTACCCCCAGAACGCGGAAGATGGCCAGATCATAACTGACGCGGATTTCAGCTTCCCGGTACTTCCGGGCATGGAATTCGGAACCCTGCACGAAGCACTCCCCTCCAGTCCGGGCAGAAACCTGCAAGGAGAGGAAATTCCCGCCACAGAAACACATACTCCGAAGCCGATAACCCTCGCCGGAGCAGAAGAATGCAACTGCATCCTTGACCCGGGTAACAAAAAGCTGATCGCCAACACCTATGGCCTTGTAAAAATAGAAGAGCAGCAGATTAAGGTTGAGCCGCTTATTAAGGTTTCTGCCGACTTTATGAATGTTTCCACCATGCTCTATCCGCATGACTGTTTCGGCAGGCGCTATGATCTTAGCGCGCTTGAACCCGCTTTAAATCAAATGGATATTTCCCGTCCTTTGCAGCATATGGCCGGACAGGCAGCCTTAAAAAAAGCCCGCGAAACAGGTCAGGCTCAAGAGGCGGTCATAGTACGAGGAACTGAACCGCTTCCCGGCAGAGACGGATATTTTGAATTTAACCGCAAAGACGTTATCCGCTCCTCCGTAGGCACTACCGGAGATGATGACCGCGTAGATTTTAAGGAACGCGGGGTTCATCCCATGGTCGGTCCCGGAGATATAATCGGCAAAATCCATCCTCCGGTTGAGGGTAAGGCCGGGGAGGATGTTTATGGAAGACTGACTCCCCCTCCCGGCGGCAATCCCCTAGAAATAAAAACCGGGTCTCACGTTGCCCCCATGCCGGACGGGATTACCTACAAAGCCACGGAGACAGGCATCGTCCAGCTTCAGGATAATATCATTGCGGTCAAAGATGTTCTGGAAACCAAGGGTGATGTCGATTATTCCACCGGGAATATCAAGCTGGAGAAGGGCTCGGTCCATGTAAACGGCTCCATCAGGGAAGGATTTACCGTGGAAGTCCCGGACCATATTGTAGTCAAAGACTCCGTTGAAGGAGCCCACATCACCTCCGGGGGAGATATTGAAGTCAAGGGAGGGCTGGTCATGTCCGGCAAGGGCGTAGCCAAGGCGGGTGGAACAATTACAGCCCAATTCGCGTCCAACGCCCGTATTGAATGCAACGATGAAGTTATTATCGCCCATGAGATCAGCAACTGCCTTATTCGCTGCAAGGGACCGATCAGCGCACTCGGCGGCAGGGGTACTATCCAAGGAGGAGTCGTCACTTCAGAGGTCGGCATTGAAACCAATGAAATCGGATCAGAAATAGGTGTAAAAACAGTTGTCGCCATCAACGCCAAGCAAAAGGTAAACACGAAACTGGTGAAGGAAAGGGAACAATTGCGGGAACGGCTTATGAAAATAAACTCCGTTGTTGGTCAGGGTGATAATGAAACCATCCTCAAATCCACTCCCCCGGCCAAGCAGGAACAGATGCAACAGATTCTCATGCTCCGCGGTCGCATTAAGCTGAAGCTTAAAGAGATACGCAAGCAGCTTTCCAAAGAACTTAACGACTACTACAAGTCACTTGAGAAGCTTTCCATACGGGTTCACCGCAAAGTACATCCCGGCGTGGAAATCAAGATCGGGGGAAAAACGGTACAGATCAGCAAGCCCGTCCCGCGAATGAAATTCCGGTTTGATGCCGATGCGCGGACCATTATCGCAACAAAATTTTAAATTCGATCTTAACCGCAAATCCGGCGACAACTACCCCTTTGTAGAGATCAAACGCCCGGTATCATCAGCGGGATCATCAAAGTCGAAATCAAAACTATCCTCAAAAGTATCGACCAATTCCTTTTTTACTTCCAGCTCAAGCTCAGTTCGGGGAGCAGGTTCAGGCAGCCACGGCCCTGGAAGCGAGGTTTCCGGAATCAGGTAGGACCGGACCGTATTTTCAATAACCCGATCATTCACATCGTTCCAGTTAGCAAAGAGTCCAGAGTCTTCATCTTCCAACAAATCCCGGACCTTATCAGGATCGGCAAGTAGTGCATCGTAAAACGCCTCGGAATCAAACCAGAGAAGCTTATCTTCCTTCACTTCCTTGAGACCCATCCATTCCAGATCAACTTTATTGTCCGTTACCGGATCGCGCCACATATCGGCGAATCCCTCACGAAAAAGATCTTCGGAAGGCAGTATGGATTTGCGCAGATCGTTGTAACCATCAGTTACCAGCCCTACATTCTTTTCCATCTCAGTCACGGCGTCCATCACTCTCAAGGGCAGGCTGTCGCCGAAATTTCCATCCAGTTCGACCTTTACCCGACCCCGATCCAAGGCAAATTCACCGGGCGCACGCACTTCCTTATACCCGTCAACTGTCATCTGCGCATCCGCGCCGGGATGAGCGGTCACATTCAGTCCAAGCGCATCAAGTCCTGAACCGGGGTCCAGAACCAACCGCTCACCTATCTTGGGACTGACAGCAGTGAGACTTAGCGCCTTACCGTCGATGAGATAATAATCATCTCCGGTATAAACCGGTGAAACCAGACGGCCATCAACGACCTCGGCAGTAATCTTATCCGAAACAGAAGCGGCTCTATCGGCAATACGATTCAGCACCGTATTCCAATCATCACCCGCTTCTACATAAAAATCGATGCTCCCGGATTCGGAGCCGATTGTATAATCAATGGAATGATCGCCGGTAGTCAGGGTTGTTATGGCGTTGGCATCGAAAGATTTGCTCAAGAATTGAGATGGGCCGCCGGATGACGCTTCGGAAAGATTATAAAGCCCCTCTTCCGCCGGGCCGATAGGCTTGTTGGTGGCGTAAAGATCCAGATTGGAAATCAGATGACCGCTGCTGTCACGAAAAGAAAGTTTGTTGGCGATATCAAGAGGTAAGGTACTGTCTCCGCGGTTCTCTTCAGTAACGACGTAAGCGGTGTTCACGGAAAAAGCCAGCGCAGAACCTATGCCCAACAGATCGTCCGGATTTGAACCTACCGCGCTCTGCTTGAATATGCGCGCCTGTACCGGGAGAGAGCTTTCATTTACCGCATCACGAACCGCTTCGAGCACTTCGTCATTAGTCATCCCCTCGACAACATCGACTTCAAGTTTTTTTGAGGAAGCGCCCAACGTCATATCAAATTTATACGTACCGGCATCAAGAGCAGTTTCAGCCTCACCGCTAAAACCTCGTGAATAATAGCGGTAGTAGCGCTGCACATCGTCCTTATCAGTCAGGGACGCAGAAACATTTTTATCCAGCAGGGGATCATTGACTACAAGGCGGGAACTGCTCAGGGTAAAGCCCTGATCCGGCCAGCGGAAAGAAGCGAGAGTTTCGCTTAGTGATTTGACCTTCGACTGCACCTCCATAGCCACCGAAGGTGCGGTCAATTCATATTTATTTTTCAGTAAGGCACGGCTGAACCTTTCATCCCAGTATGAATCCGGGAAGACTCTTAGCAGGGAATCAGATTTGTTCTCCGACTCCGCTATCCTGAGATTGGTTCCGTCCAGTGTCAGTTCCGCCACAACCCTCATCTCCATAGTAAACACCGGCCATACACAAGCCCTGAGCTGGAGCTGTGGCCGGTGCCGCAGTTCTGTCCTTCATCTGTAATAATGATCGGACACTTTCGGGTTTGGCTTTACCCCTCCCGATAGTGACCAGACAGCCGGTTATGTTGCGGACCATTTGTTTCAGAAAACCGGAGCCGCAGATTTCCAGAACCATCTCCTGCGCGTTCTGACCGGGGTAGCGTTTAAAATCGTGAATTGTACGGACGGTGGATTTGATCAAAGTACCGGTATTTTGAAATGAGGAAAAATCGTGCTCACCCAGAAAATACTGCATGCCCTTATCAATTGCTTCAAAATCAAGGGGGCCGCATTTCCAGACATAGTGTCTGCGCCACGGCAGGAAAAAGTTATTTTCCAGCCACAGGGTGTAGGTATAAGTCTTGTGGACAGCATTGTAGCGGGAATGAAAATCGGAAGAAACAGGTATCGCCTGTAATACGGTCACATCATCAGGCAGCAGGGAATTAAGAGCCCTTTGCCAAAGTACCGATGCGAATCGATCTTCCACGTCAAAGTGGGCAATCTGCCCCAGCGCATGCACACCGCTATCGGTGCGCCCTGACCCGTGAACGCGGACCGGGCTGCCGGTTACGCGGGCGATGGATTTTTCAAGTTCACCCTGAACGGTGCGTAGATTCGGCTGCAGCTGCCAGCCGCAAAAGTCCGTACCGTCATAAGCGATAATAAGTTTAATTCTCTGCATTTCGGATTTCGACGCCCCTGCCGGAGCGTAATTTACTTACCTTCCAAGGGAGTCTGCAGCTTGGTCAGTTCTTCGGAGAGCTTGGCGGCTTTTTTGGGTGCGACATATCCAAGAATGGCACCGGCACTCCGTCCACGCATGCCGGACAAAATTTTGACAGCAAGGTCGGTATCTAGGGATTCTATAACCTGTGCAGCCTGCTTGGCTTTCATGGCAGTATAAACGCCGACCAGATGCTTAATCTTTTTATCCTTAAGCACATCAGCTTCAGCGATCATCTTCTTTAGACGTTTTTCAAGGGAGTTAAGCTCCGCAAGTTTTTTATCCAGATTCTGCTCAAGAGTACGCAGGGAGCGTTCCTTGCGGGCCAGTTCATCTTCCTTGGCCTTCAAAGCTTTCCAGTCTGCCTCGGGCATACCGGAGGGTCTGGCGGATTCGGTTTTAGTTTTGGAAGCTTTGTCTTTGACTTTCGGCTCTGCGGCGATTGCCTGCGGGGGAGTAACAACATCATGAACTACGTTGCTTTCCACCACAGCCTCCACAACCTGCTGCACATTCTTGGAATGGCCGCTAAGATCAAACCCGATAGAGCCGATTAGAGAGAGCTTGAAAATAGCTAGAAAAATTAAACAAACAAGGATCTTAGAAATTTTCAGGTTTGAAACGAATTGTTGCCATTTCGTCGAACTCTTTTTGTTCCTTGAGGTTTTCTTCTTCATAATATTTCTTCGCCTGATTCTCTTTTAGCTTTTCGAGCAGTTTACGATCTTTTGACTTTCTTACAGCTTCTGCCCTACATTTCTGCAAATTAAGGGCCAACTGCTTTAAACGATTCTGGATAGTATGCAAATCCTCTTTAAGGGCTAGATCATACTGCTGCCAGAGCCACATATCATTGGCTGAAAGATTCTCGTATCTTTTTTTTTGGTGGGCGGAAATCAATTCTTCAACAGTAAGGAGCTTTTTCTTCTGCTCCTGATGCAAACGCAGGGCTTCCGCAAGGGCAAGCCGGGCCTGCTCTTCTGCCTGTTCCCTGAACTCCAGAACCTTTTCTAGTTTGAAAACATAAGGTTTGGGCATACTATGAATTGATCACCGTAACAGACTATTTCTTTTCTTCGGGCTTTCCTGCCAGCCCGCAATACCCCTTATCTCCGTCAGCGAAACGCCACATCATACACATCGTGCCCTGACAGAATTTCATTTTGTCATCACTTGTCATCAGGTAAGGGCAATATTTGAATTTAGCTTCATTTTCAGAATTGAGCATGGCTACCTCGCTGCTAGTTGGAGACTACTTTTTCATAGATCAGACACTGCTTGCCCATGGCCTGCTTGACATATTCCTTGACCAGAACACCGATGCGCTCTTCACGGGTAAACTTATCGGCATACTTACCGTTTTCATAAACCTCGGGGAATTTATCTGACAGCACCGGATGTTCTTCAGCAATATGTTCGACCTGCTTTGAATATTCGGAGATATAACTGTTGATGTCCTTGTCGGACATCGCTTCGATTTCGCGCACCTTTTCGGCGAATTTTTCAGGGGACGGAAGATTATCAGATTCCATCAAACCGGTAAAAGCACGACCGAAACGTTGGCTGCCTTCAAAGATGTGCTTGGGGCGAACCACGTTCAATCCGGCCCACCCTGCGCGCAGCCATTTAAACAGATAGCTGACAGTCTGGCCGGGATTATTCTTATCCTGAATGTACAGATTCAAAGACATGGAATCGTACATATAAGTATCCATCCAGCCCATACCGCCTGAAGTCAGACCGGGGATGCCGCTGTAGAAATAATTCCACTGGTTATCATCCACTACCAGCCCCTTCATACCAACGCTGGATTTATCGATCTGCTTGGAAACGGAAAGAAAGACATCGCGGCCCTTATATTTAAGCAGAACCAACAGACGGTTCAGGTCATAGCGATAATATCCGCCGCCGAATGAATCGGGAGTGTTGACTTCAAATTCCTTACCACGCCAGACCCTCGGAGCCGCACAATCATCAAGGTATTTCCATGGCTGTACTTTTTCAGCGTAGAACTGACTGTCCTGATGCCAGCCACTGACCCGGATTACTGACGGATAAATAGCGTAGTTAGGAATTTCCGGATTGTATGTGTACTCAAGAATCCGTTTCAACCCGGCTTTAACCTGCATACGCATTGCTGCCCCGTTGGCTGAATCGCGCTTGGGAAGTTTGATAATTTCATCCGTTGCCGGAGAATCATCAACGTATTTAATTAAAGCTTGAATCTTGGACCCATCAAGATTGGACTCATTACCGTCGAGGAAGGCAAAAAGATAATCTAGACCATTGTCAACTTCTTTAGGAAGCGTTGCTTTTTTTTCATTTTTCTTTTCAGAAAAAGTAGCGCACTCGGCACCGCCGTCCATGGCAAGGACAGAAATAATCATAATCAACGTAACGGCAACAGCGCGGAATAATACCCGAAAAGACTTCGACCCCAAAGAAAAATTCATATATTGTATTCACCTTCCCGCATTATTGGTACGGGTTTTTGTTAATGTTTCCTACTCCATATTTATGCACTAATCCCCATCTTGGCAAGTCTTGCATATCTACGGAAACCTTCATCCATGCAGGAATAGGCCTGCATCAGCCCTTTACATGGCTATTGCAAAAGTAACACCTGTCGCCGCTTCATCTATAATTCAAGAATAATACACGAACTGAATCCCCTTCCAGACGGGTGTAAAATGTCAATAGTCAATTAGACGTCAAAAAGGCCGGGCGAAAATGAATTCACCCGGCCTGATGTCTTATAAATTATGATTCTATGAATTTTTCAAGTCTTCAATCAGATTATTCAGCATATTGGCAAGTTCCGACAGATTGGCCATGGCTTCTGCGGACTGTTCCATCGCGTTGAAGTTTTCGTCAGCAATGCGGTTGATTTCTGAAGTTGACATATTAATTTCCTCTGAAGCTGCGCTCTGCTCTTCCGCAGCCGTCGCAATCGAGCGGACCTGCTCCGCAACCAGATCAATGATGTCAAGGATTGAAGTCAATGCTTCCCCGGCTTCATTTACCAATGTCGTCGTAGAATCGACCATCTCGGCCGTTTCGGACATGGTATTGATCGAATTTCTTGAAGACTGCTGAATGGAACCGATAGCCTCGCCTACTTCAGATGTCGCGCTAACTGTCTTTTCTGCGAGCTTGCGCACTTCATCAGCTACAACAGCGAAACCGCGTCCAGCTTCCCCGGCCCGGGCTGCTTCAATGGCCGCATTCAGCGCCAACAGGTTCGTCTGATCAGCAATATCTGTGATAACGCTCATGACGCTGCTGATTGATTCTGCTTTTTCGCCCAACTGCCCCATTTCAGTGCTCAGCTTTTCTGATTCAACTTTAAGGTTACCTACAGAGGTTACCACTTTCTTTACAATTTCTGAACCGTGAACAGCTTCGCTCTTAGCCCGATCAGCTTCTTCTGAGCTTTTCGAGGCATTGGATGCAACCTCAAGAACGGTGGCATTCATCTCTTCCATAGCGGTGGCATTCTCGGCTGCCCGTTCCCGCTGCATTTCAGAACCGTTTCTCGATTCTTCGACATTTGCGGAAAGCTCGGTGGAAGACGAAGAGATACGCTCCACTATTTCCTCAAGTTGACCGGCGGCCTGCATCATGCCTTCGCGCTTAGCGCTTTCAGCTCTGCGAGTGGCTTCTTCAGCCTCGCCCAGAGCTTCCTCGGCCTGAACAGTTTTTTCCTCAGCTTCACGGGTCTTTTCATCAGCAAGGGAAATTGTCTTAACAAGCTCCCGCGTCATTGATTGCAGGTTATCCAACAGCTCTCGCAGTTCGGCGCGGTAAGACGCTTCTTCAGGCTCTGCATTGTAATTTCCTGCGGCAATCTCCTTGGCAAAACCGCCCATGGCATGAATTGGGCGCACAAGGCTGCGGTTAACCATCGCTGCTCCTAAAGCTCCGAAGAGAAGAGCCGCCACAGCTGCAATCATCAGCATAGTTTTATTTGCTTCCCTGGATGCCATATAAATTTCATCATGAGGAAGAAAGGCTATAAGCGTCCAGCCGGTTTCCTTGGATCTGTAAACCTCTGCGGAAAATTTATTTCCCTTAAAATCAAGAGAACCTAACCAGGCCTCCTTGGAATTATAAGCCTCTTTCAGTGCTGTGTTATCTATTTCATTAACTTTCTTAAAATTATTTTCCGGAGTCTTGGGGTCCGCCAAAATTGTTCCGTCACCTTGAACGAGAACGACAAAACCTGTTTCACCGATATTAAGATTGTTAATAATTTTTGTAAGGTCTCCAAGTGAAATATCCACCGCGGAAACACCAATAAAATTTCCGCTATTGTTTCTTATCTTGGTCACATACCCGATATTGGGAAAGCCCTCGGTTGTCATATACGCAGAAAGCAATGACGACTCCTTAGAAGAAGTCTTACCTTCCTTATACCAAGGCCTTTTACGCGGATCATAATCATTTTTTAATGTGTCGGAGCCGTCCTGTGTGTATCCACCATCTTCAAAGCCCAGATAAACATAGGCAAAAGCAGGATTGGCATCCATCAGATTATTTGCCAGCCGGTTGACCTTGATTTCTGAAGGATCTGTTGCAAACTGGGCAGGTTTTGATGGACCTTCCAATTCAAAATACTTAGTCCACTTACCTATAGCATTCTTTGTTTCATCCAGTTCAGCCACGAACCTGCTGACGTTCTCAGCTTTCTTCAATATTTCTGCAATATAGTTATTAATTAACTTAAGTTCCTGACTTGCAGTTTTCCGGTATGAATCCTCGGCAGTACTGTCAAACTGCATAGAAACAGTAAACATTACAACTGCCACAGAAATTATCATGGGCAACACAATAGCTAAGATCATCCTTGTCCTGATTCTCACGGTACTTCTCCCTGCAATAGATATAACACATAGGATCTCCAGCCTTAACTATACCTTATTTATTTTTTCTGTCTATAAGTTCGTTACCATTAATGTGTGTTTTCTGTTAATTTTTGCGGCAGGAAAAAAGGCACAAAAAAAGGCGCTCAAAAGCGCCTTCACATAATATAAAATTCAACCAAAACAGCTACTCAATCCGTATGCACTCCACCGGGCAGGAATCAATCGCCTCTTCAACACAATCGAGGTCAACCGCATCTTCTTTGATTACTTCCGCCTTTTCCCCTTCTGAATCAAGGGCAAAAACCTCCGGACAAAGTTCCACGCATGTTTCACACCCAATGCACTCATCCTGATCAATTACTACTTTTCCAGCCATAATTTGCCTCCATATCTTTCGGGAAATGACTGTATTTATTCTGAGTACGACTTAACCACAAACAACATCTTTCATGCAAGTTTTAATTCCAAAAATATATATGCTCTAGCATTTATTACTTTCACATGAACAACGGGCTTGAGGCACGCTGTGACCGGAGAAAAATTACATTAAACCGAGAAAGCCCCATGATAAAATCACGGGGCTTTTTCGGTTTAAACTACATGTGTTTCTATTCCCCGAGATAAGCCTTCTGGATATCCGGATTATTGAGAAGTTTGGACGCTTCATCTTCCATGACTACACTACCGGTTTCTAATACGTAACCTCGGTGAGCCATGCTCAACGCCACTCTGGCATTCTGTTCAACCAATATGATGGTCGTTCCCAATTTATTGATTTCACGGATAATATCAAAGATCTGCTTAACGATAAGCGGTGCCAACCCGAGGGAAGGTTCATCCAATAAAAGGACCTTAGGACGACTCATCAGTGCACGGCCGATGGCCAGCATCTGCTGCTCTCCCCCGGAAAGAGTTCCTCCTGCTTGCCTGCGCCTTTCACGCAGAATCGGAAACATGGCAAAGACTCTCTCCATATCGTCGGCTATTTCTGTATCATTGCGAAAAAAAGCTCCCATATCGAGGTTTTCCTCAATACTGAGCCGAGGAAAAATGCGCCTCCCTTCCGGGACCTGGCACAGGCCCATCGCCGGCAAACGGTCAGAAGCAATCTTATTGATACATTTTCCCTGATAGAAGACCTCTCCCGCAGTAGATTTGACTATATTGCAGATGGTCATAAGGGTCGTGGATTTTCCAGCTCCGTTTGCACCGATGATGGAGACAATCTCCCCTTCCATCGCCTTAATACTTATCCCTTTAAGGGCCTTGATGCTGCCATATCCCGCGTGGATATCACGGAGTTCTAAGATAGGTTCAGACATGACTTAATCCTTTCCAGCCTTCATTTTGCGTTTGGGAGGCAGTAGTCCCTGGGGCCTGAAAAGCATCATCAGAGTCATAACACCACCGAAAACAAGCATGCGATAAAGTTCAAAATCCCTGAATATTTCCGGCAGGGCAATCAGAGCCAGAGCGCCGAGGATAACCCCGGGAATGGACCCCATACCGCCGAGCACAACCATGGACAAAACCATCGCCGACTCAAGGAAAGTGAATGATTCAGGACTGACAAAGCGCATGCGTGCTGCATAGAAAGCCCCGGCCATACCGCCGAAACAGGCACCGGAGCAATAAGCCAGCAGCTTCATATAAAATGTGGGAATACCCATGACCTCTGCGGCGGTCTCATCCTCGCGGATTGCCTCCCACGCGCGCCCGATACGTGAATGGTTTAACCGATAGATCGCAATAATAGTGAATACTACCAGCGCCAGAATCACGTAGTAGATCAGGGAAAGTTTTTTAAGCCAGAGATGTTCAAAAGTCATCCCGTTACCGAAATCCGGCCAGTAAATCCCCGGAGCCTTGATCCCTGTTATACCGTTAGGACCATTTGTCAGACTCATCCAGTTATTGAAAACCATACGCACAATTTCCGCGAAACCGAGAGTCACAATGGCAAGATAGTCCCCGCGCATCCGCATGGAGCAATAACCGATGATACAAGCGCCGATTCCAGCCACTGCCGCGCTAAGTGGCAGACAAAGCCAAAACGACAGCTTATAGGAAACTGAAAGCAATGCGTAAGTGTAAGCTCCCAGTCCGTAGAAAGCGATATAACCGAGGTCGAGCATACCTGCCAAACCAACAACTATATTGAGTCCCAGCCCAAGGCAGATGTAAATCATGCAGTTAATGGCTACATCCTGAGCATAACGCCCGAAAAGATGCGGGTATGCCACAGCAAAGGCAAGCAGCATGAAAGCCCATACAGCGAAAGGCATAGCCGAGGTTGCTTTTTTTACCCCGCCCACTGCTGCACCGGCAGGCTTGGTTATAAAATTGAAAAAACCGATGCTGTTGAGCTGGTAGACTACGAGGATGGATGAACAGCCAAGGGCTATTTTCCACCAGACCGCAAAAGTGGTCGCCACTTCCAATCCTTCAGGCTTAACCCCAAGCAAGGGCCAGAGCAGGACGAACAACCAGATCATCCCAACGCCTAAAGAAGTCCAGTGCTTTTTAAACTCTGGTATCGTCAACGTTCTCTCCCATGATTCCTGAGGGTCTGAAATAGAGCACACCGATAAGGATCAAAAATGCAAAAACATCTTTGTATTCACCGGAGATATAACCTGCGGCAAAAATCTCGACCATGCCGATGATAAAGCCTCCGATCATCGCGCCGGTGATGTTACCTATGCCTCCAAGTACTGCGGCTGCAAAGGCCTTGATACCCGGAACAAACCCCATATCGTAACGAACTGACCCATAATAAAGGCCAACCATTATCCCGGCCGCTGCGGCCAGCCCGGCACCGATTGCAAAAGTCAGGCTGATGATGCGGTTGGAGTTGATTCCAACCAAAGCAGACATGATCTTGTCCTGCGCAGTGGAACGCATGGCCTTACCTATGCGGGTCTTGAAGACCAGAAAATTAAGGGCAACGAGCAGAAAAGCTGTCAGACTGACTATAAACAGCTGCATATATGAAAGCATGACTGTTCCGAACTCAAATCCGCCCTGAGTAAGCTCTGTCGGGTATGCGCGGTCATAAACGCCCTGAGTAAGCATAAGTCCGTTCTGCAAAAAGATAGACATACCCAATGCTGAAAGCAGCACTGAAAGTCTTGAAGAGCTACGCAGAGGTTTATAGGCGACCTTCTCCACTGCCATGGCAAGCATAGCGCAATAAGCCATCGCCAAAATTAGTGAGCCGGACAGGCAGACCCATGCGGGAGCACCCTGTGCCAGAAGGTAGCTCATAAAGATAACACCGACATAACCGCCGGCAGCAAAAAACTCCCCGTGTGCGAAGTTAATAAGCTGAATGATGCCGTACACCATGGTATACCCCAGCGCGATCAGTGCATAAACACTGCCGAGAGTAATACCGTTGATGAGTTGTTGAAAAAAATATTCCATGGAATTCCGGGGGCTGTTCGTAATGGCCCCCGTCCATTATGGACAGGGGCCGACATTTTTGGCTTCTAGTGTGCCCCCTTAAAATAAATCCTTATTTATTTTAAGGAGATCAAATTCATTTACATGAATTTTCCGGACAATCTTTAGTAGAGCTTACCGGTAACAGGGTTCCAGTAGTTGATGAACTTGCCGTTATCAACTTTACGGATGATGTAGTTGGAACCGGAGTCTCCGTTAGGCTTGAATTTGATGTGCTTGGTTGCACCGTCATAGTCGAGCTTCATGAGTTCAGCCTTTACTTTTTCAGAATCGGCGGAACCGGCGGCCTTGAGAGCCTTGAAGTATGCCATGGCGGAGTCATATGCATAACCGGAGTATGCACCGGGCTCACCATACTTAGGCTGGTACTGAGCGTAGAATTCTTTATATGCGGGAGCATTGTCATCGATGAAACCAAAAGTGAGGTAAACATCATTAGCAGCATCTTTCGCAATTTCGATCAGCTGCGGATGGTAAACCGCGTCCTGAGCAAGACGTGCAGCCTTAATACCCATGCGCTTTGCCTGAATGAGCATAAGCGCTCCGGTAGCGGAGTTCTGCATGGACATGTAATAAACATCAGGATTGACGCTTTTTACTTTGGTCAGGATAGCGGAAAAATCTTTATCGCCCTGGTTAACGTGTTCATGACCGAGAACCTTAATTCCGGCAGCTTCACACATTTTTTCAACACCGTCAGCAAGCCCCTGTGAGTATGCGGTCTTATCGTCGACGATGTATACGGACTTAGCACCGAGCTGCTCCTGCATGAACTTAAGGGCAATGGCACCCTGGTCATCATCACGTCCGCACATGCGGAACATGTAAGGAAGACCGCGGGAAGTAACTTTTTCATTAGTGGAGGCCGGGGTAATCATGATGATTGATTCTTCATCAAGAACTTCGGAAGCGGGCAGAGTCGCACTGGAGCAGTAAGAACCAACAACAGCGTTCGCTTCTTCATTAATCAGTTTGTTTGCGGTTGCCACAGCCTGACGGGGTTCGCATGCGGTATCCTGAGGAAGAACCTCTATGTTATCAAAACCGGGAATTCCGCCGTTGGCTTTAACAACTTCAACAGCTGTAAGCACGCCGTTTTTAATGTCGTTACCGTCAGCTGCGTAAGGACCGGTCAGCGGCCCCATGGTTCCGACCTTGAGGGTTTTCGCGAATACCATACCTGCGCTCAGCGTGAGAATTGCTGCCACAAGTAAAGCTGTAATGATAGAACGTTTCATAAAAAAGAGCCTCCCTAAAGTGAATAAGGTTAGTTACCCAGATATGCCTCAATTACAGCAGGATTTTTCTGAATTTCTTCAGGGTTACCCTTTGCAATCATCACTCCGTGATCAAGGACCACCAGACGCTGGCAGATACCCATGACAACCTTCATGTCATGTTCCACCATAAGTACGTTGATACCCCTTTCGGAAATTTTGCGGATTGTTTCCATCAGCTCGGCACTTTCAGCCGGGTTAAGGCCGGCAGCGGGTTCATCAAGGAGAATGGAACTAGGTTCTGAAGCCAGTGCCCTCGCAATTTCGAGTCGCCTTTGATGCCCGTATGGAAGACTGGACGCAACCTCGTCAGCATAGTCTTCCAACTCCGCGAAACGGAGCTCTTCCATGGCTTTCGCCTTGATACGCTGCTCTTCCTTCTTCTGAGCGGGAGTGCGAAAAATGGCGCCGAAGATCCCGCACGAAGAGCGGGAATGCTGGGCAACCATTACGTTTTCAAGAGCTGTCATGTTCTGGAAAAGACGGATATTCTGAAAAGTTCTGGCGATACCTTTATGAAGTACCTGATACGGCTTAAGCCCGGTGAGATTCTCACCATTGTACTCCACGTGTCCCCCGGAAGCTGAATAGACCCCGGTTATCACGTTAAAGATTGTGGTCTTACCTGCGCCATTAGGGCCGATAAGCCCCATAATTTCCCCCGGCATGAGAGAGAAGTTAACCTCTGCCAAAGCCTGCAGCCCACCAAAGCGGACGCTCACGTCGTGTAAATGAAGTTCTGCCATATTGGACATACCTATACACATTATTCTTCTTGAAATCAAGCCGGAATACGTTTTTTATTCCTTACTAGCTCAACCTAAAGAATTAATATTCGCAACAACAATGTTTTACTGTAACTTAAACTGTATTACTGATTGCATAATCAACATACATACTAAATTTATAGCAACAGAGTCGATAACTTGATTAAAGAAAAGCAGAACTCGAATTTAACTATATTCTGAATTCTAGAGCTTTTCTCTAATATTAGTATCCACAGCAACCGATTCACATTTGATCATACATATTATAACATGTAATAAAAGCATTTTTTTGCTTACAAATTTGTCCATATATTTAGCATTATTTTCCATATTTGGCTAATTTAGCCTCTACCGAACGCCTCTTTCACTTACGCTAACATTTAATCTCTTAAATCAAGCTTTTCATGAATATCATTCGAGTATTTTAATTAATTGCAGCATAACAACTTTCATGCCCGCGCAAATATCTTCTCACTTATGTTAATTATATGGGAAAAAATTTTATTCTGTTGGATTATTTTAAAAAAAAATGACCCTGCCCGCATTGCGGACAGGGTCATTATATTCTTCAAATAAATGAAGTGAATAGGCTTAAACGGCCTACCAGCTATCATCACCGAAGGGATCAGAACCGAAGCCGAAATCTTCAGTGGGTGCGCCACCGGTTTCGGGAGCGCCAGCGGATGCACCGGCTGCAGGAGCCGCGCCTTCAGCAACAGCACCGGCTGCAACGGTTACAACACCGTTCTTTTTAACATCTTCGATCATCTTGAGGAGTTCATCAACTTTGCCGATGTACTCTTCAACTTTTACCTGAGAAGTAACGAGGACTTTATCGCCTTCGTCCTTACCAGCAGCTTCAAAAGCTTCACACTTGCCTTTGTATTCAGCCATGGCTTTTTCGGTTTCACCGAGTTTGCCTTCAGCTGCAGCAAGTTTGGTTTCCAGATCCTGAACTTTAGCAGCCTGTTCAGTGATAGTGGAACGGTATTCAGCGAGCTTTGCGAAGATAGCATCAACCTGGATCATTACATCGCCGGGCAGTGAGCCAACGGAAACGTTATCACCGAGGCCGGTAACCTGACCGGTTTTCATTTTAGCCAGTTCAGGATGCTGTTCGTAAATCCATGCTTTTGCAAGTGCTGCTGCAAAAGGTTCGAATTCGGCATCAATGTCTTTCTGAGTCATGTAACCCAGAAGTTCCTGTACAGAGTTGTTGCTTTCGCCACCCTTGATATAGGACACAAAAGTGCTCATGGGGAAAGTTTTGCGTGCTTCAGACATGGTTAGTTCCTCCTTGCTCTATTACAGAGTAAAAGTCTTTTCTTCACGGACCGGCATGGGCAGACGGCCGATGTATCTTGCATAAGTTAAAGCTGCGGTCCTGTAGACAAGGTGTCCAAGCTTGGACCAGGGCAGATAGACAAACATCATGAATACGGCGATCAAGTGCACGTAGTACATGGGATATGCGAGAACTGCGACGCCGAGAAGACGCAGGAGTTCGCACATTACGCCGGTACCGGCGATAGTCCAGATCAGACCGAGCAGGTACCAGTCATAATAGCTGGAACCGTGTACGGACTGGTCCTGATTCAAACGACGTTTGGTGAGCAGTACCAGAGAATAAACCAGCAGTACTGCGCCAACGTTAGCAAGAATCTTGACCGGGTGCCACAGCGGCATGGGAGTGTGTCCTATATGACCGAGGAAAGGAATAATTTTTCCACCCCAGTGAGTTACAGCAACCACACCAGTTACCACCATCAGGCAGATGAAAGCGAGCATGATGAAGCGGTGACCGTTGAACTTCTGTTCATCAGCTTCGTCTGTTTCGCCACATTCTTTCCACTTTGAGTGAGTCAGCAGTTCGTTTTTGCAAACGTCAATGAAACACTCAAGCAGGCTGGGCTTTTCAGATTTGTCACCTACAGCAAATACCTTCGGTTGATCTTTAAATGATGCAATAAGGTTCTTCACTCCTTTATAGAAGGTCCAAGCCATAAAGCCGAAGGCAATCATGAAGATCGGGTCAATAGTAAAATCGCCGGGGAACAGATGTCCGTAGACAATTTCACCATCTTTAAGAGGGAAGAAGGAACCGCGCACTCCCGCCATGATAAACCAGATGACCATATAGATCGCTGCCGGAATAGCAATAAGCTTGGGCAAGTGCTTGGGAGAAGCCATCCATTTACCGAAAATGGAGGGGGTTACCATCTTCTGATAGGCCATGTTACGCAGTGCTGCGAGCAAGTCTGCTGGACGAGCGCCACGGGGGCACAGGTCTGAGCACTGACCGCAGTTGTGACACAACCATATATCAATGTCGTTAACGAGTTTATCTTTGAGGCCCCACTGAGCCCAAACCATTTCCTTACGCGGGTAAGGATTATCAGCAGGCGACAGGGGACATGCTACAGAGCAGGTTGCGCACTGATAGCACTTCTTCAGGCTTTCGCCACCGACTTCCTGCAGTTCTTTGATGAACTTCAGATCCGGTTTAATGCGAATATCTTTATCCATATCGCGTCTACCTCCTAGTAGCCCTTGAACGGGTTAGGACCGATCTTGATCATCTCATTAACAAAGTTATCGATCATATCGGGAACTTTGTCGTATTCATCGATGGCAAGCTCAGCCTGAACAACACGCTCGGGTTCAACGCCAAGTCTGTTCAGAGAATCAGCGACGTTTTCCATGCGGCGGTTACAAAGCTCAGAACCCTTAACAAAGTGGCACTGGTAGTCTTCGCCGTATTTACAACCGAGCAGAAGAACTCCATCAACACCTTTTGACATTGCATCAGCAATCCAGATGGTGTTTACAGAGCCGAGGCAACGGACAGGAACGACACGAACATAGGGGGACCAGCCTTTACCGCGCATTGCTGCCATATCGAGTGCCGGGTAGGCATCGTTTTCGCAGGCCAATACGATAAAGCGGGGACCACCGACTTCCATATCATCAGGTACATCAACCTGTTTAATCATGGAGCCGATCATATCGATATTATAGTTGTCGAATCCGATTACGCGCTCAGGGCAGGCACCCATACAGGTACCGCAACGGCGGCAACGAGACGGATTCGGCATTGGTGTTCCTTTTTCATCATCATCAAGTGCGCCGAAAGGACATTCTTCGGTACAACGCTTACACTGTGTGCAGCGCATGAAATTGAAAACAGGATAGGTGTTATCACCGGAACGGGGATGTACAGAAACGCCGTGGTTAGCAGAGTTAATACACTGAACCGCTTTCAGTACAGCACCGGCTGCATCCTCACGGGCCAGTCCCATAGACATGGGCTGACGCACACAACCGGCGGCATAGATACCGGTACGGCGTGTTTCGTAGGGGAAGCAGATGTAGTTGGAGTCTGCATAACCGTCGAACTGCTTGAGATCGGGGAATGCGGGACCCTGTCTGTAAACGAGGTTGATGGTCGGATCATGCGCGGTGGTGGGAACCATACCGGTAGGAACAACGACCAGTTCAGCTTCGATTTCAATATTTTCGCCCAGCAGGGTATTTTTGGCGGAGATGACCATTCCGGCGCCCTCTTCCTTGATGGAAGTAACGGAACCCTTGGTCAGCATAACACCGGGATTATCCTGTGCTGCGCGATAGTAACGCTCGTTAACACCAGGCACCATCATGTGATCATAGATGATGTAGGCAATAGCGTCTTCATTCTTTTCGCGTACGTAGTTAGCCTGTTTAAGAGCAACAAGGCTGTTAAGCTCAGAGCTGTAAGGAAGATGTTTGTAGGATTCCATGTCTTCGTAGACGAAATCCTCTTCTTCTTCACCTTCAGCAGCTTCGGCAGCGGCTGCATCGTCAGCTGCAATCTGCTCATCAGAGCGATTAGCGTATGCTTCTTCTTCAGCAGCAAACTGCTTTTCGCTGAGGCGGGTATCAAGAACGAAAGCAACGGACTTTGCAGTCATTTTGCCTTGCTTGACCATAGCTTCAAATTCAGCAGCAGTCACAACTCTGGAAGAACCGTAGCCCATGGGCTCTACATATTTAGTATCCTGGGGAACCCAACCGGTTGCCAGAACACAAGCACCCACAGCCATCTCTTCAACATTGCCACCGACTTTAACTTTAGCAGTATATTTACCGGGAGCGCCTTCGAGAGCCTCAAGCTGTGAGGAGGTCAGCACTTTGATTCTGGAATTGGACTGAACTTCAGAGATCAGCGCGTCAATTCCGGTTTCATGTGCTTCAGTGTAGGGGTAGGAAAGGGGAAATGTTTTATACATTCCGGCAGCCTTACCACCGAGGTTGGCTTCCTTTTCCACCAAAATTACGTCGTGATTGGTCTTGGCAGCGTAAAGAGCTGCGGTAAGACCGGTGAAACCGCCACCCATAACCATAACGACTTTAGTAGCGTCAAAGGCCTGGGATTCCCGCTCATTTGTTTTGAGCAGTTTGGTTACGCCCATCTTGACGTATTCGTTTGCCATTATTTTGAGGAGCTCAGGAACTTCGCCGTTAGGATCTGGCATGGTGCCGTCGGGATTCCTGAAAACCTTGATGCACTGTTCACGCAAGTTGACTCGTTCGACTGCAACATTGTCAAAGTCGAAAATATCCCAGTCAACGCGGGGGCTAGTGCCGCAGATACATACTGCGTCAACGTTGCCAGCGTCGATATCTTCCTGAATGAGCTTTCTTCCTTCCTCGCTGTTAAGACGCGGGTGCACCTTTACGACGGAACAGTCGTTCGCGTAAACGCGACCAACAAATTCAGCCATTTCTTCAGCGTTCAGGTAAGGAGATACGCTCGCTTGGTCGAAATAAACACCGATTTTTTCGGGCATGTCGACTTACCTCCCTATCACCGTTTGGATCGCTTTGAGAGCGGCAGCAGTACCTGACTGGGCTGTCTTCATGACATCCAGAGGCTGCTTTGCACACCCGGCAGCGAAAATGCCTTGTTCTTCACCGCCGACAATAAAGCCCTGATCGTCAATCTGTACGCCGGAAGGAACCGGGGTACCAGCAAGACTGGGCTGCATACCGGTGGCAAGCACTACGAGATCATGCTCGTTCTGGGCCTTGATACCGGTTTCAGCATCCTCAACTGTGACGAGAACGTTGCCGGAACCGGATTCTTCGATAACTTCAGCGACCTTACCTTTAACGGCATTGATCTTGTCATCGGAAAGAATGCGTTTGGCAAACTTATCGTAACGGCCCGGAGTACGCAGGTCGATGTAGTAAATGGTGACCTTTGCATCAGGGAACTGATCACGAACATATGCAGCCTGCTTCAGGGAAGCCATGCAGCAGATGTAGGAACAGAAGTTGAGGTGATTTTCATCGCGGGAACCCGCACACTGTACGAATGCGATGTTTTTGGGCTGTGCACCGTCAGAGGGGCGCACAATCTTACCATCGGTAGGTCCGCTGGGAGCTGCAAGTCTTTCCATCGCCATGTTGGAAATACAGTTCTTTACGGTACCTGCACCGAGGTTGGAAAGTTTGGTAACATCGTAAGGCTTCCAGCCGGTAGCGTAGACGATGGAACCTACGTTGAGAGTAATGACCTTTTCCTCATCTTTAAGGTCGATAACATCGACACCTTCGAGGAGTTTGAGGTCATCATCAGTGCAATTTTCTTTTTCTAAAACATACCTTGCGGGGAAAGCAAAAGGTACGTCAGTATAAAGAGCCTTGCGGTCGCAGAGCTTGAACTCGAATTCATCACTGATGTCGTTAGACAGTTTCTCAATGACTTCGGTAAGATCAACACTTCCGGGACCTACATATCTGGGCTTGATACGGACCTTGACGTCATAATTGCCTTTGGAACCGCTGATGGATTCCACTTCAGCCAAGGTAAAGAACTTTACGTTCTTATTGTTTTTGATTCTCTGAAACTGAATCTCCAATCCGCAGGAAGGAGGACACAGCTTCGGAAAATATTTATTCAGCTGCATCACCCGGCCACCCAGATACGGCGCCTTCTCTACGATGAAGACTTCATGGCCTACTTCAGCGGCTTCGAGAGCAGCAGTAATACCGCTGAACCCGCCGCCTACAACAAGTATGCTATTTGACATTCTCTATCCTCCTGAACTCTTTGAGGCCCTTAGCCATAAAATGGCCCAAACCCGGACACCGACCTTAGGTCGCAATACGGATTCAGACCATTTCAGTGCAAGCCGTAAAAGAACGGCTGCGGGCTTTAAGCCCGCAGCCGCATATAGTCATTCCCGGCTTAGGTGGGGATGATCTGGTGGTATGCTTTTTTGAAGACGGTAGTTTCGCCTTTTTCAACGTCATACTTGGAGTTGACGAAGCATTTCCACTTGGAGTCATCGAGACCCATGAAGTCACCACGGTAGTAGAAACCGGGGTAACGGGACTCTTCACGGAATTCAATGTGCTGCATGTGCAGGCGTACAGTCCACAGTCTGTGGAACTGTTCCCAACAGCGCATGAGTTCGTGGAGGTCACGAGCAGCCAGTTTGTGAGAATCTTCTTCGAGCATTTCGAGAAGATGGAAACCGGTGTGCAGCAGGGATTTAGAGGTAACGTACATGGTACCAACACCACCACCGTATTCATCAGTTGCCTTAACAAGACGCATCATGAAGTTTTTGGGAGTGATGTAATTGGGGTTAACTACGGGGTCGGTAGAGATTCCTTTACCTGCTTCGTAGGTGTACCAAGGCTGGTAGATTTCTTTAGCGAGATCAGCAGCATTTTCTTTCAGAGTGGGTTTGAAGTCCTTGTGGTCAGCAACCCAGCGTACCATCTGCTTACCAACGATACGGCCTTCAGCGTGAGAACCGGAAGAGAACTTGTGACCGGATGCGCCAACACCGTCAGCACAGGTCCAGAGGCCGTTAACGGTGGTCATACGGTTGTAGACTTTACCGTTGTCAGCTTTAACTTTGTAATCTTCGGGAACCCAGTCTTCGTCCGGACCGGAAGTCCAGATACCGCAGCAACCGGAGTGAGAACCGAGGAGGTAAGGCTCGGTGGGCATGATTTCGGAACCGGAGTTTTCAGGTTCGATGTTCTGACAAGCCCAGAGGTTAGCCTGACCAACACACATGTCGAGGAAATCTTCCCATGCTTCAGATTCGAGGTGTTTCTGTTCAGCGGGGGAGAGTTCTGCGAAAGTGTTCTGCAGTGCGGTAGCGGTATCCATGTAGATGGGGCCGCGGCCTTCACGCATTTCACGGAGCATCATGTGGTTACGCAGACAGGTCGGGATAACGTGACCTTTAGCGTAGCCGCGATCTTCGTAAGGCTTGAGCATTGCGCGGTTAGTTTCGCAGTAGTCTTCGCCTTTGTAGTTGGTTGCTTTAGCTTTGAAGAGCAGGAACCATGCGCCAACCGGACCGTAACCGTCTTTAAAACGAGCGGGTACGAAGCGGTTTTCCATCATGGTCATTTCAGCGCCAACCTGTGCACACATGGTGTAGGTGGAACCAGCGTTCCATACGGGATACCATGCACGACCCATACCTTCACCAGTGGAGCGAGGACGGTAAACGTTTACAGCACCACCGCAAGCTACAACAGCTGCGTTACATTTGAAAACATATACTTTGTTTTCACGAGTGGAGAAACCTACAGCACCAGCGATACGGTTGGGTTCGTTGGCATCAAGAAGCATCTTAACGATGAAGATACGTTCCATGTAGTTATCTTCGCCGAGAGCCATTTTAGCAGCTTCAGCAACGATACATTTGTAGGACTCACCGTTGATCATCATCTGCCAGCGACCGGAACGAACGCAAGCGTCGCCGTTACGCAGGGAGAGACCAGCTGCTTTAGCAGCTGCACCGTCGAGGTTCTTACCGTCTTTTTTGATCCAGCAGGGAAGGCCCCACTCTTCAAAAAGGTGAACGGAATCATCAACGTGACGGCCGAGGTCAAAAATAAGGTCTTCACGAACGAGGCCCATGAGGTCAGTACGAACCATGCGTACGTAGTCATCAGCGTCATTTTCGCCAAGGTATGTGTTGATAGCGGAAAGACCCTGTGCAACAGCACCGGAACGTTCCATAGCAGCTTTATCGAGAAGCATGATGGACATATCGCCACCAACTTTTTCGATCCAACGGCATGCTTCATAAGCAACACCGCAGTTACCCATACCACCACCGACGAGGAGCAGGTCGACGTCTTTTTCTATAAGCTCAGGTTCTGCGAGAGCAACACCTTTAGAAGCTTCTTTACTAGGGAGAAGAGGCATGTTTCCTCCTTAATTAGGTTTTAGATTACGTGAATTAATACACCTAAGCCAATGCTTAGCAGTGATTAATCCAGATCCTTCCAAGCTGTGGTCTTGTCAGCATCAGCAACGTCAAACTTCTGTCCGAGAACTTCTTTGGGCTTAGCCAGTTCAGTTTCGGTGAAGAGGAGTTCGCTGTCGAGATCGCCCGGCTCGGGTTTACCTTCATAAGGTTTGATAGAACCTTCAGCGGTAGTGCGGATGGGGAACTTGAAGCGTTTTACGTTTCCATTACGGAATTTAACGGTCCACATGATGTCTTCAGCGGAACGCATGGGGATAGAAGTACCGCCCATGGGTGCGAAGTCACCGTAGGGACGTGCTTCGATAGCGCCCTGGGGACAAATTTTAACGCAGGAGTAACACTCCCAGCATCCTTCGGGTTCCTGGTTGTAAGCCCGCATTTCTTCGGGATCCAGGATCATCAGATCGTTAGGGCAGATGTACATGCAGGCGGTCTTTTCGCCACCTTTACAGCCATCACACTTTTCCGGATTGACAAAGGTCGGCATACCTAGTCCTCCTAAAAGGGTTTAATGTTATCAATCACCGACATCCTATAACCATTTATAATCTTGCCTAATGTTCAAGGCTCGTGAAATTAGTAACTATCAAGCCCCACACACGGTGTCAAGACGAAAGTGAAATTTAGAACAAGCTAATCTCAAGTCCGCAATACAAATGGTTCTGAAACACTGTTGCCAGTTCACGATGCCGCAAAAAACAGCACCGGTCTTTTCGCAACAAAACAATAATGTGTTCCATCATGGGTTGGTATTTAGTTCAATCTAGCCTTTAATTGCAAGCCTTTTTTTCAGAATATGAGATTTTCTTCACAACAACTCTAACAATTTGATTTTACACACCAAGAACGTAGAGATTCACCTGATTTTCTCTAGACTAACTTCAAAAATACTTATCATATAATATGCACAATTCTTGATAGGCTTAAGAATAGAGATAATGAAGACAAACGATCTCGAATATCTTTCATACAAAAAACAGCTAACAGTTAAACCCTGCCTGCCCCTGCTCAAGATCTTTTTTTGGACCTCTTTTTGTGTCCTTCATAACAGACTATAATCAAAGTAATTTTTACGAATAGATTTCCCTTAATCTTCACTCTTTAGAACAGAGCAAGTGAAAAATTTCACCCCTTTTCAAATTTGCCCTTGACATTTCTTTCACAAACCATTCATAACGCCTTTTAAGCTTTATGGAGAAAATGCTTTTTGGGCTTTCTTGAAAGTCCACTCCATGATATTTGTTTTTACGAATTTTCGTTCCGCAGACCCGCCTCATTTATATGAAGCGCAGCCTCCACAGTTTACCCGGAGGCCGAGGATTTCTAATCTGGAGGTCTTGCGGAAGGGCCAAGGTGTTGAAAAAAATAATTACTACAAGGAGACGTAAACATGTCTAAGCTCGTAGCCCCTCACGGTGGTAAAGGTCTTGTATGCTGCCTGCTCGAAGGAGCAGAACTCGCTGCTGAACAGAAAAAGGCAGAAGGTCTGAAGCAGATCGAAATTTCCGCCCGCGCAAAGGGTGACCTCATCATGATGGGATGTGGTGGTTTCTCTCCCCTGAACGGCTTCATGGGTAAAGCAGACTGGAAAGGCGTTTGTGAAAAATTCCTGATGGAAGACGGCACTTTCTGGCCTGTTCCGGTTACCCTCGATTCCGATGACGAAAGCGTCAAAGTCGGTGACGAGATTGCTCTCGTTAACGATGGTACCGTATACGCTACCATGCAGATCACCGAAAAATACGAAATGTCCGAAGAAGACAAGAAATGGGAATGCTACCAGGTCTTCAAAGGTGAAGGCGAAGAATCTGCTGACGATATCTTCTGGAAAACCGCACTTGAAGATCACCCCGGTGTTCAGATGGTTATGGCTCAGAAGAAGTACAACCTCGCCGGTCCCGTTAAAGTTCTTTCCGAAGGTGAATACCCCGAACAGTACAAAGGCGTTTACCTGCGTCCCGCAGAAACCCGTGCAATGTTCGACGAAAAAGGCTGGTCCACAGTTTCTGCTCTCCAGCTGCGTAACCCCATGCACCGCTCTCACGAATTCCTGGCAAAAATTTCCATCGAAGTTTGTGACGGTTGTCTGATCCACTCCCTGATCGGTAACCTCAAACCGGGCGACATTCCTGCTGACGTTCGTGTTAAAGCTATTGACACTCTCGTTGAGCACTACTTTGTTAAAGAAAACGTTATCCAGGCTGGTTACCCCCTCGATATGCGTTACGCTGGTCCTCGCGAAGGCCTTCTCCACGCTACCTTCCGTCAGAACTACGGTGTTAACCGCATGCTGATCGGTCGTGACCACGCTGGTGTTGGTGACTTCTACGGTCTGTTCGAAGCTCAGGAAATTTTCGACAAAATTCCTTACGCAACTGAAGCTTGCCCCGAACCAGGCAAAGCACTTCTTTGCGAACCCATGAAAATTGACTGGACTTTCTACTGCTACAAATGTGACGGCATGGCTTCCCTGAGAACCTGCCCCCACAACAAAGAAGAGCGCGTAATCCTTTCCGGTACCAAACTGCGTAAAGCTCTCTCTGAAGGCGCTGAAATCGTAGATCACTTCGGTCGTGACGAAGTTCTCGTACAGCTCCGTGAATACTACGAAGGCCTCACTGAAAAAGTTGAAGTCAAAATGCAGGGTGCTGCTTCCGGCGACGCCATGTAATTTAAGTAGTACCACTACTTGCTTATTCAGGGGGGAGGCGGCTAACGCCTCTCCCCTTTTTTCTTTTTTTACGGGCAGATAGGGAGTCTTTTTCATACGCAAAAGCAAGGGTTGCCCATTATTTGAATTCGCGCTATTAAATTGGACTTCTCTACATCACATTTCAGGAAACAAAAAGAATGCCCGAATATAAAAAATTTGACAGAAACGGTGCCTCCGCACCGCGCAGACAGTCCCTGCTCGACGAAATCAAAGAGCTGGACGCACGACTCCTTTCCCTCGTATCCCGCAGAAATTACCTCATGGGTAAAGCTGCTTCCAAACGGAAACAAAAAGGTTTGCCTCTTGGCGACCCGGATATGGAAAGACGAATTTTTGAAACATGGACCTCAGAAGCAGGTAATAAAAAATTTGATATTAAAACTGCCCGTCGCGTATTCGAGCAGTTGAACAACCTAGCATACGCAGCCGTTGCCAAACCGGAAAACCGCAAGCTTTCCACCTACATTCTTTCTCCTCCCCGCAAACCGGTAAACGTCACTTTTGACGGTCCCGGCTCTCTGCTGCAGTCCAAATTCTGGATTGCCCTAAGTGCGGTGTCCGGAGCTGAGAGTAGGATGGCACCCCTGTGCGTCAATGACCAGCTGACTGAACTTATCAAGGCTTTCAACCAGGCTGGCGCGCATATCTCCTGGGACGGTGATGCCGTTGAATCCCGCGCAGGAGACGGCATTGAATTTGAGGAAAAGCTAGTCTTCGCCGGTGACGACGCCATGACTATGTTCCTCACTATTGCTTTCGGACTGAAAACTGTCGGCAAATTCAAAATTGCCGGCGGCCCCATCCTTAAACAATATGATTCAAGACCTCTCGCCGAAGTCCTGTCTCCGCTTGGTGCACGACTGAACACCCTTGATCTTCAGAGTCATGGCCTGCCGGCCAGACTTGAATGCGGCGGACGCATGGCTTCTTCTATTGAAATTTCTAATGATATTCCTTCTGAATTTGTTGCCGCCCTCGCACTTGCAGCATGGACATATCCTCAGGGCCTTACAATTAAATTCCCGAAAAACTGGCACGGAATGGAACTGCTGCAGGAAGTGGTCTCGGTTCTCAAAAAATGCGCTGTTAAAGTTTCGCTTAGCGATACTGAATGCCGCATCCCCGCAACTGAGAAAATTTCCATCCCTGAGCAGCCGAAAATTGCGCTGGAGCCCGAACTTTGTGCCGCGCTGTTATCCATCCCCGCTTTCAGCGACGGGAAGGTTACCATCAACGGAAACTGGCCCAAATCCGCAGTTGCTGACGATGCGCTGCAAGCTCTTAGAACCGGCGGAGTTAATGTTAGTATTTCTGCTGAAAGCATCACCGCGACCAAAGGTGAAGCCGCAGCTGACGCATCTTTCGATTTCGGAAATGCAAACGCTCTCTTCCCTATCGGACTCGCTTTAGCGCTGAATTCGCGCTCCGAATGCAAACTGAGCAACATCGATGATGAAGTGCTCTTTGAACAGGGAATTGAACTGCTCGAACGCCTCGGCATCAGGTATGAACGTGGCGAAGACAGTCTGACTGTCATTCCCGGCAGACTCAAGTGGGATGAAGCATGGTCCGCACCGACCCCCTTCTTCGGTATCGCTCTCGGACTTCTGGCATGGATGCGCCCCGGAATATCCATAGACAACCCCGGCGATATTAATGATCTCTGGCCCCGTTATTGGACTCTCTACAACAATCTGCCTGAAATTGACGGACTCAAAGCCCCTGAGGTTAAGACAAAAGATGAATCAAAAACCAGAAGAAGAATTAAAATCGATTAGTATTCCCGAAATCGAAGTTGAAATTGAAAACTTTAAGAAGGAATTGGATCTTTGCAAGCAGCGGACTAAAACGCTGATGGCTAGTGAAAAACCTTCTGAAGAAATCTTTTTTGCAAAAGAAATATTTGAATCTCAGCAGGACAAACTGCGTCTGGAAGCAGAGATTGACATACGTCAACGAAAAATCAACCGAATGCGCCTCGGAATGGAAGGATAACTGCCCCGTCGATCATAACAGCTTTAGCGGGCACTTTATGAAATTCACGGGAATTCTACGTACAACAGAACACTTAGTTCAAATCAGCTTATTAAAAAGCGCAATCACACCGGAGGTATCATGGGTTTAAACATTACTGAAAAGATCATATCTGCTCATCTGTTAAGTGGAGAAATGGAGCCGGGCACAGAAGTCGGGCTACGAATTGATCAGACACTTACTCAGGATGCCACCGGTACGATGGCTTATCTGCAATTTGAAGCCATGGGCATTGACAAGGTGCAGACAGAACTTTCTGTAAGCTATGTCGACCACAACACCTTGCAGATGGGTTTTCGCAACCCTGATGACCACCAGTACCTGCGCACCGTCGCAGCCAAACATGGTGTAGTGTTCTCTCCCGCAGGAACCGGAATCTGTCACCAGCTGCATCTGGAGAACTTCGCTAAACCCGGTAAAACCCTGATCGGTTCCGACAGTCACACCCCCACCGCCGGTGGACTCGGCATGCTTGCCATGGGTGCGGGCGGACTTTCAGTTGCCCTGGCTATGGCAGGTCAGCCTTACTCAATCCCCATGCCGCAAGTAGTTAAGGTCGAGCTGACCGGAGCACTCACAGGCTGGGCTTCCGCGAAGGACATCATCCTTAAGCTGTTGCAGATCAAGACAGTTAAAGGCGGCGTAGGTAAAGTCTTTGAATTTGCGGGCGAAGGTGTAAAAACTCTCTCCGTACCTGAACGAGCTGTTATCACTAATATGGGTGCGGAACTGGGTGCGACCACTTCCATCTTCCCCAGTGATGACAACACCAAAACTTTCCTCAAGGCCATGGGCCGCGAAGAAGATTGGTCCGAACTGATTGCCGACGCAGACGCAACATACGCCGAAGTTGTCGAAATCAACCTTTCCGAACTTGAACCCATGGTAGCACAGCCGCATATGCCCGACCGGGTTGTTACTGTTAAGTCCCTTGCCGGACTGAAGGTCAACCAGTCCGCCATCGGCTCATGCACAAACTCTTCTTACTCCGACCTGAAGACAACAGCGCAGATCCTGCAGGGTCAGCAGTTGCCGCAAGGAGTGGACCTGATGATCTCCCCCGGCTCAAAGCAGGTTCTGAAAATGCTTGCTTCCGATGGGCTGATCGCCAACTTCCTCGATTCCGGCGCCAGACTGCTGGAATGCACCTGTGGTCCCTGTATCGGAATGGGCGGTTCTCCGACATCAGCAGGAGTCAGCGTACGTACCTTCAACCGTAACTTTGAAGGCCGCAGCGGAACTCAGGATGCGCAGGTATACCTCGCAAGTCCGCAGACTGCTGCCAAGCTTGCTCTTGCCGGTGAATTTACCGATCCCGCAACATGGGGTACTCCTCCGGCCAAAATCGATTTCCCGGATGAAGTTCCTTCCATCCGCCACCTGTTCATCTTCCCGCCTGAAAACGGTGCTGAAGTTGAAATCGTGCGCGGACCGAATATTGTTCCCCTTGAAACCTTCTCCGCCCTTCCGGATCAGATTTCCTCGGAAATCCGTCTGAAAGTCGAAGATGACATTACCACCGACCACATTCTGCCCGCAGGAGCCCAGATTACTGCTCTACGCTCTAACATCCCGGCCATCAGTGAGTATATCTTCAGCCGCGTTGATGAAGGATTTGTCGGTCGCATGAAGGCCGCCGAGAGCGGAATCATTCTTGGCGGAGAAAACTACGGTCAGGGTTCCAGTCGCGAGCATGCAGCCCTCGGCCCCCGTCATCTAGGGGTTGTAGCAGTTATTACCAAATCTCTTGCTCGTATTCACAGGGCAAATCTTATCAATTTTGGTATTCTACCCCTTGTACTCTCTGAAAAGAGTGATTACGACAAACTATCTGAAGGTAGTAAATTGACCATCGATACCACCAGCATAACCCCGGGCGGCGAAACCGTGGTCACTGCTGACGGCATCGAAATCAAGGTCAAAAACGATCTTTCAACGAAAGAACTGGATATTATTAAAGCCGGTGGACTGCTGAACTACGTCGGCAAACAATTGTAAGTGAGTTATGGCAGGAAGGCCGTGTAAGCGACCTTCCTGCCTGTTTAATAGAATAAACATTAGAAAGCAGCCCTGCTGCAAACGGAGATTGAAGAAGCCATGATGGACATTCTGCGCCAAAGTGCCCAAAGCTGGGGCATCAAAATAGCGTTCGGTATCATTATCGCAGTTTTTATTTTTGCCTTCGGCGCTGGCGGATTCAACGGCAACACCGACCCGGTAATCGCCTATGTTAATGATCAGCCGGTTCCCACTCAGGAATTCATGCAGGTTTACCGCGAAACAGCCGAAGCTATGCGGGCCCAGAATCCCAATATGGATTCAGAACAATTTCAGTCTCCTGAGTTCAAAAAAGCAGTGTTCGACCAGATGGTCAGCCAGAAACTTCTTGATGCAGCAGCCAGGAAGCTCGGTATCTCCGTTTCCAACAACGAGCTGTCATACAGCATCAGACAAATTCCAGGCTTTAATGACGATAACGGTAAATTCGACATGGACCGCTATCAGGCATTCCTGCAGAGCAGGCACATGTCCGCAGCCACTTTTGAAGATGATATTCGCAACAGTGCGCTTATCCGCAAACTGCAGGAATACATAACCCTGCCGGTTAAGCCTTCAGAAACTGAGGCTCGCAAACTTTTCGATACCGCATCTGAAAAAGTCCAAATTGACTACTACTATATTTCAGGTGCTGATTTCATCAAGAATACTAAGATCAGCGAGAAGGAAATAGAGGATTTTTATAAGGCCAATCCTGATAAATTCACTATCCCTGCACGTTCTGTGATCAAATACCTTTCCTTCACACCTGAAGCCCTTGCCATCAACGAGACTGTAAGCCCTGAAGAAATTAAAGCTTACTATGATGCTAACAAAAACGATTTTCAGCAGGAAAGCGAAGTCAATGCCCGTCACATACTGATCGCAGTAGATAAAGACGCATCGGAAAAAGATGTTGCTGCGGCTGAAAAGAAAATCAAAAAGATTTTGGCCAAAGCTAAATCCGGTCAGGATTTCGCCAAACTTGCTAAGAAATATTCCGAAGGTCCCAGCAGCACTAAAGGCGGAGAACTGGGCTGGTTCAGTCGCGGATCTATGGTCAAGCCTTTTGAAGAAGCTGCTTTCGCGCTCAAAAAAGGCGAAATCAGCGAACCTGTCCGCACCCGCTTCGGCTGGCACTTAATCAAAGTTGAAGATGTGCATGAAGCAGGTCAGAAAGAATTAGATCAGGTTAAAGATGATATCAGCAACATTATCGCTGAAGAAAAAGCTGCCGATTCCATCACCGACAAGCTCGATCATGCAATTGACATGCTTGCTTCCGGTATGAAGCTGGACAAGATATCCGAAGATCTGGGTATCGCTGTTCAAGAAAGCCAAAAAGCCACTGTTAAAAATCTTGCTCAGGCATTCGGCATGACAGAAAGTGCAGCCCAGACCATTATCAGTCTGGCATCAGGTACTTCAACCGATATGCCTGTTGCTGTCGACGGCGGTTACATTCTTGTGGAGAAAGAAAAAGATATTCCGCCGTCCTTGAGTCCGCTCAAAGACCAGAAGCAGGATATCGAGAGCTTCCTTTCACAGCAGCGGGCTATGCAGGCGGCTAAAGCCAAAGCCATGGTCATTATGAGCCAGCTGACAAACGAAAAGACTGTCGCCGGCACCCTGAAAACTATCAAAAAAGACCTTAAAACTTCTGAGCCATTCGGCCGTAACGGCTTTGTACCCAATCTGGGAATGAATCCGAAGCTGGCTCAGGCTGCTTTTGTAGCGAAAAAAGATCAGTGGCTGTCTGACGTATTTGAACTGCCCGGCGGATTTATCGTAGCCCGTTTAGACGAGCGTATTCCGCCCAAGGATGATGCATGGAAAGCACAGAAAGACAGATTTATAGATGCTATTTATCAACAGCGCGGTAATGAAGTATTCAACGCCTTCCTCACCAGCCTGCGATCCAAAGCACAGATCGAGTACGTTCGCAAAGATATCCTGAATTAATACGGACACACATTAAGATTATTAACGGGTCTGTTCTTTGTGAACAGACCCGTTTTTTTTAAATAAATTTCACCAACTGTTGTTTTCAATCATATCTTTTATCTTGCACAGTCTATTTCTAGAGAGTAACTGTTTTTTCATTAATGCCCATCATTATACGGGTAACAATTTTCAAGGATGACCAACCATGCTTAAAACTCCTAAAGGATACAAATTCACAGCCCTTGAAGGCGGATTCAAATACAGTGGCCGTGACGATTTAGCCTTAATTCTCAGCGATGTTCCTGCTGTTGCGGCTGCCGTTTTCACAAAAAATAAATTTCAAGCCGCCCCGGTTACAGTGGGCAAAGAAATCCTGGCTGAATCGCACCTTGTTCGCGGAGCCATGATCAATGCAGGACTGGCCAATGCCTGCACTGGAGCTGAAGGAATTGAGGACTGCAAGGAAAGCCTTATTCTAGCAGCCAAGTATCTCAGCATCAGTGAACGGGACCTTCTTCCCGCCTCTACAGGTGTTATCGGTCCACGCTTTAATATGGACAGATGGCGCGAAGTCGCCCCTAAATTCAAAAAAGCTCTGACTGAAAATGATCCCGTCAAAGCCGCAAAAGCCATTATGACCACAGACAAATTCCCTAAACTGGCTTGGGGCGAAATTGAATGTAACGGTCAGTCGGTCCGCATGCTCGGGATGTGCAAAGGAGCGGGCATGATCTCCCCTGATATGGCTACAATGCTCGGATTCGTCACCTGCGATGCCGAGGTCGATCCCATTTGGTGGCAGGATGCCTTACGCCGCTGCATTAATAAGAGCTTCAACTGCATCACTGTGGACGGAGATACCAGCACCAATGATACGGTTATGGCTTTTGCCAACGGAGCTTCCGGAGTAAAGGCAGACGACGATGCAACCAAGAAATCTTTAGAAGACCTGCTTCTTGATATCTGCCAGCAGCTTTCATACATGATTGTGCAGGATGCCGAAGGTGGCACCAAGGTAATGCACATAAAAGTTACAGGTGCAGCTTCCGACAAGGATGCTGAACTCATGATCCGGGCTGTAGGTAATTCACCTCTGGTTAAAACCGCCCTATTCGGTGAAGACCCGAACTGGGGCCGGATCGTCGCCGCAGCTGGACGAAGTGGAGCGGATTTCGATCCTGAAAAGCTGACTTTAAGTTTCGGAAAAATAGTGGTTTTTGAAAATGGCAAACCGGTGGAAGGCGATATGGATGCGCTGCTGGAACCGTTAATGCGCAAACAGGATGTTGAGGTGAACATAACTCTTGGTGACGGTGAAGGATCATCCCTGTTGCAGGCTTCGGATCTTACCCGCGAGTACATCAATATCAATGCGGATTATAGATCATAAATTCTCCATAACATTAGGTTTGAACCAGACATTTATATGATGAAACAACTCGCAAACCGCGATAAGATGACCAGACTTGCCGATTTTCTTTTTGAAGTAGGCATGCTGCGTAAAACCCCGCGTACCGGTTATCAGTTTCTGGGCAGTGGCTCCGAATCCGTCGCTGACCACTCTCACCGGGTATCGGTTCTAGGCTACGTACTGGCCGATATGGCCGGGGCTGATATGGCCCGCACAGTTTTTATGTGCCTGTTCCATGATCTGCATGAAGCGCGCACCGGCGACTTCAATTACGTAAACAGCATCTACAACAAAAGTGACCGGAATCAGTCATTACGCCATACCTTGAGCGGGACCGGGCTGGAAGATAAAATCTTTCCCCACTGGGAAGAACTGGAAGAAGGCGATACTCTCGAGTCAAAACTGGCTCATGATGCCGACCAGCTCGATTTTATTCTCAATCTCAAGGAAGAAAAGGATATGGGGAATCCTTATGCTGCCAAATGGCTGGAATCGGCTTTAAAGAGACTGCGCACAGAAGAAGGGCAGCAACTCGCCGATAAAATTGCTGAAACTGACCATACAGACTGGTGGTTTCTTGGGCCTCCGCCCAGCTGGTGGGAAAATAAAAAAAGTCTGGACGAAGAAGACTGACTATAAAGAATTTAAGACATTGTCCCGATCTCATGCTTAAATGCTGCCGCTGCTAACTTTTACCCCTTTTATTTTCCTGATCACTATGCTAGTTGAGCGGTTTAGGCAGATCTTCAACAAGATTAACGCATACACATTAAAAGAACAGAATCAATAAACAATGCCTCAAACTGAAAATAAAATACTCATGCCGTTCAGCATGCTGGGTAATTGCTGCATGAATCTCCTCGCCGAAACCGGGGCCATGTTCATTTTCCTGCTGGATGCCGTTGCTCATATATTCAGTTCACTGGGCATCATAACTAAAACGGTCAAGGAACTTTACTTCATCGGAGTCAAGTCCATAACCGTTATATCCTTGATCGGACTTTTTACCGGCATGGTAATAGCTCTGCAAACCTATTACGCGCTGGCAAAATTCGGATCAGAAGGCTTTTTAGGTGCTGCGGTGGCCCTTTCACTGGTCCGGGAATTAGGACCTGTGCTCACTGCGATTATGCTTACCGGACGAGCAGGCTCTTCCATGACTGCGGAAATCGGGGTCATGCGTATCTCTGAGCAGATAGACGCTCTGGAACTCATGGATATAAACCCCATGAACTATCTGGTAAGTCCTAAACTTCTGGCCTCGATCATCTCCTTTCCCATCCTGACCGCTTTTTTCGACCTGATCGGTATCGCAGGCGGTTACCTGACCGGGGTTGCCCTGCTCGGAGGAAACTCCGGGGTGTACTGGCACCGAGTGCAAACCTCTCTTGGCTGGGAAGATATTTCAGCAGGCTTCAGTAAATCCATCGTATTTGCTGTACTGGTCTGCACGGTGTGCTGTTTTCAGGGGTATTTTACTCACCACCGTAAAGACGGCAAAGGTCCCGAAGGCGTTAGCCAGGCAACGACAACCGCAGTAGTTATGTCCTGTGTGCTGGTCTTAATGGCCGACTATGTCATGACTTCTCTGCTCTTCTAGAGGGACCGGATGAATACAAAGGCACCGGATATTAAAATCAAAGACCTGACCATCGGCTATGACGGATCACCGGTGGTTTCAGATATCAACGCTACCCTTCCCGGCGGTGGTATTTCAGTTATCCTCGGGCGTTCCGGGTGCGGGAAGTCTACCCTGCTTAAAAATATTCTTAAGCTGAACGAACCTATGGGTGGAGCCGTCTTTCTCGGAAGACACAATATTTACGAGCTTAAACGTAAAGCCTTCCGCTGCCTGAAGCAGCGCATAGGAGTGCTTTTTCAGGACGGGGCCCTGCTGGGCGCCTTAAACCTGTTTGATAACGTAGCCCTGCCTTTGCGGGAACATACACGTCTCAAGCAGTCGGAAATACACGAAGTAGTTAAGGCAAAGCTCAAACTGGTCGGTCTGGAAGATTACATGGATTACTTTCCGAATGAGCTTTCAGGTGGTATGCGCAAAAGGGCAGGACTGGCTCGGGCCATGGTTATGGACCCGGACATTCTTTTTTGCGACGAGCCTACTTCCGGCCTTGATCCTATCAATTCTGCGGAATTGGATGAACTGCTGCTGGAACTTAAAGATCGGTTCGACATGACCATCGTCGTGGTCAGCCATGATCTGGCCAGCATGGAAACCATAGCTGACTACGTTGTGGTTCTAGGAGAGGGAAGCACTCTCTTTAAAGGACAAAAAAAGGATCTACTGGCTACTGATGATCCTTATCTAAGGCAATTTCTGGATCGTGAAGGCGAGAAACGGGAAAATCCCCGTTTGACCATGGCCCCGCTCGATCCTGCGGTAATGAAAATGAATTGTGCCAAATACATTGGCGATTTGAACAGCAATTAAATGCATATGGACCTCGGCATGAAAAAATATCCCAAAGAAACAGCGGTCGGAATTTTCGTCTTACTCGGTCTGCTCTTTATCGTTTATATGAGCGTCAAGCTTGGCGACGTGCGCATGTTTGCCGATGACCACTATAAAGTAACTGCCAGCTTCAACGATATCACAGGCCTGCGGGTCAATTCCCCAGTGGAAATGATGGGGGTTCCCATCGGATATGTGAGTAACATCGACCTTAATCTGGAAAAGCAAAAAGCAGTGCTTACCTTCAGTATTGAAAATCGCATTCAGCTTACCGATGACGCAATCGCATCGGTAAAAACCAGTGGTCTTATCGGGGATAAATATATTAAAATAACCCCCGGCGGAGTGGGTGACCCCATCGAACCGGGCGGAGCGATAATTGAAACCGAGTCAGCAATTGATATTGAAGACTTGATCAGTAACTATGTTTTTGGCAAGGTTTAAAAACAATTTAATTTATAAATAATCGGTTCTCAATATGAAAAGAACATTATCAATATTCATCGTCTTTCTGCTTCTTTGCAGCTTCACCGGGACATGCTTCGCAGCAGCCGAAAATTCTCCCATGATTCGTCTGCGGGCAGGCATTCAGGGTGTTATCGAAATCCTTAACAATCCTCAGTACAAAGGACACCCGGACAAGCGAAATGAACAAATCGCCCAAATACGCGAAACCATAAAAGACTTTTTCGATTTTGAAGAGCTCTCCAAACGTTCCGTGGGACGGGCTTGGCTCCAATTTTCTCCTGAAGAAAAAACACGTTTTATATCTCTTTTCACCAAACTTCTGGAACAGACCTATCTTGCCAGGATCGAAGATTATTCCGGTGAGAAAGTCGCATTTGACAAAGAGAGTATTATTAAGGGAAAATACGCTCAAGTTGAGACACGCTTACTTACCGATAAGCAGGACATCCCGGTTTTTTACCGCATGAAGCTCAAAAACGGTGAATGGAATGTTTATGATGTTAAAATTGAGGGCGTAAGCCTTGTTAAGAACTACCGGACTCAGTTTAACGGTATTCTTGACACTACCAATGACAAGACTTTCGATAAAAGTAAAAAAGACCTCTTTGACCGTCTTGAGAAAAAATGCAAAGAGCTTAACACCCCCAAAGCCGCGACCGAAGACGGCCAAAAATAACGGGAATAACCATGATTAGGAACTACTCAACTACCATCCTCGCCTTTCTGGTACTGGCAGTTATTCTGCTGACCTTTCCTTCCAAGGTCAGATCAGCGGAAAACAGTGAGCAGGCGATGGTCGCGCAGGTCGGCTCCGGTGTTATAGGTACTGTCAAAAACAATCCCGAAGAATACGCTGACGAGGAATTCAGCGAGGATATGTGGGGCGATTCCAAAACGAACGAAGAAGCCGATGCTTCTGATCCATGGCAGGGTTACAACCGTGCCATGTTCAAATTCAACGACTACATGTACTTCAATGTCATGAAGCCCGTCGCTAAAGGATATAAGTGGCTGGTGCCTCTCAGACCGCGCACATGGACCAACAACTTTTTCCAAAATATGCTTTACCCTGTGCGCTTTGCCAGTTGCGTGCTGCAGGGTAAATTCTATACCGCCGGAGCGGAGACTTCAAAATTCGTAGCCAACTCCATATTTGGACTCGGCGGACTCGGAAACGTGGTCGGCGAGGCCCAATCAACCATGCCTCTTTACCTCGGTGATGAAGACATGGGCCAGACTTTCGGAGTGTGGGGAATCCCCAACGGGCCGTACTTTGTACTTCCTCTCCTTGGGCCCTCCACCGTGCGTGATGCCGCAGGGTTCGGGATTGATACTTTTGTGCTGAACCCCTTCTGGTGGTTCGGCATTCCCTGGTACTACTCCGCCTCAGCAGGAGCATACAACCAGATCAACAAACTTTCATTCCACATCGGTGAATATGAATCGCTCAAGGAAGGCTCAATTGATCCTTACCTTGCACTCAGGGACGCTTACCTGAGCTTCAGGGCCAAGCAGGTTCATGACGCGAAGATTGATCCCCAAAAGCCCGAACCTAAAATGACCACTGACCCGGATGCGACGCCGCAGAATTAAATCCCGTGAGAATTGCAGTAATATCTGACACCCACCTCCGTGAGCCTAACAAAAGACTCACGGAGGTTTTTGATAAATATCTCGCAAACGCTGACATGCTCCTGCACTGCGGTGATATGGTCAGCTTTTCAATGTGGCAGTTTTTCTGCCAGCATCACAATTTCCATGCCGCTCTGGGCAATTGCGACGAATGGGCGCTTTCCGATTATCTAACTCCTCTGGAGTCTGTTAACTTCAAAGGCATACGCATTGGAATCGCTCACGGGTGGGGGTCACGATCACAGGTTGCGATAAACGTGGCAAATTCTTTCGGACCGGATTTTGATCTGGTCTGTTATGGCCATACCCACATCCAAGACTGGTCAATTGTAAACGGAGTGCAGATGCTTAATCCCGGCAGTCTGACATCGCCGCGCGACGATCTTCCGCCATCTGTGGCAATTGTTGAAGTGGACGACGAGCAAAACATGGAATGCTCCTTTGTGCCTGTGGATTAAAAGCTGTCCGCCCTCCCTCGCCTATCCATAGACATTTCAAACTGGACAAATTTTCGTAAAACAAAGAAACGGCCGTAACACCTCATTGGTATTACGGCCGTTTTTTTTCTCAGGACCGGTTGCCGCCATCATACGATGCCCAGTCCGGTAATATTTTCCAGCGGTAAACTGAAATGCCTAAACAAAAGGATCTTTCAGGAGCTTATACTCCCCGTCCTTTTCTGCAAGAATCCCATTACCTACCATCTCAGTCAGAAAAGTCAGGAGCTTAGCACTTTCGCCCGGCGCTAGCACCTTTCCTCCTTCAGCTTCAAGATAAGATGGTGGCAGGTATTCAGCCTTCCCCCTTCTAAAAAGTGCAACGAGAAATCGATCAGATAATTTTTTCGTACCAGCCATATGCGAATCCTCCTTAGCGTAACAACTAGTTCAGCATGAAATTGCGCACCCCGGTAAAAAAGATCTGGGCGGCAATGGACGCGACAAACAGTCCGGTCAAACGGCTCATGATATTTAAACCGCGTCTTCCCAAGAGACGTTTGAGGCTTGAGGATATAAATAACAGAATTCCTACTGTTAATACAGCGGTAACAAGCGCGGCGCAGGCCAGGACCATATCTTTGTATCCCTGAACGGATGATCCCATGACCAGCAGGGCACCGATGGTTCCCGGACCAACGACAATGGGAATGGCCAAAGGCACTACCGCAATATCATCATCGTCATTTCCTGCATCAAATTTTTTGCCCCCGCCGTTCACCATATTAAGAGCTGAAAGAAACAGAACCGCGCCGGCTCCTATCCTGAAAGCATCGAGAGTAATTCCGAACAACTCGAAAATATATCTGCCGTAAAGATACAAAATCACAGAACTGATAATGACCGCGACAGTAACTTTCACCGCGGTTTTCTTCCGTTCGATAGGTGCCATATCCTGAGTCAGGGAGAGGAATGCCGAGATGGCGAAAAACGGGGTCAGAACAAAAAACAGTTTCAAATACGTTTGAAGAAACGTTGCGAGCATGGTTTTCACTCACTTAATTTTTATTATGGGTTAAGATTCGGTTTAAGTGCCTTATTCAAAAATTGATGCCGCTCTCTACACCTCATAAATTATTCTATCAATACAAATTTACCCTCATTTTTCAATCCATAACAAGAAATATGAATCTTAGGGTGTATTTTCTTAGTATTTTACTTCCTGTCTATACCCGGCATATGTTATATAAATAGCACTTTTATATGCAACATAACAAAAGAACAGGTTTATTAGGAGACTCTTATGTTTAAAAATATGAAACTGGCAATGAAGCTGGGGCTAAGCTTCTCTCTCTTAATCGTCTTGAGTGTTGCCATGGCTTATGTCGGCTATGACGGTATGGGAGGGATCGAAAACAGGGTTGATAAAGCCGATGACGTGAACCGCATGGTACGTCTCATTCTTGAAACACGCATGAGTGAAAAAAATTACATGCTTCGCGCTGATAAAGACTACCTTAAACAGCACGCTAAGCTGATTGAAACACTTAAATCGCAGGTAAAAGCCACAAACGCGAAATTTTCACAAAAGATCAATAAGGATCAGATGACCGAACTGACCTTGGCTTTGGATAATTATAAAAACGCTTTTGATAATTATACAAAACTGGTCCAGAAGAGGACCAAAACCATGGATCTGATGCGTTCCGATGCCCGAACAACCCTTTCCGAACTTGAAAAAGTACGTTCGGACCAGAAAAAACAGCTGGAAGCCATTCTCATCGGAACAGAAACAAAAATTACAGCCGGCATTAACAGGTCAGAATTCCACAACATAGGAAATCTCTACAACGCAGGGCAACGGGAAATCAATGACAAATTGACCAAGGCCGATGACGCCAACCGGGCCATCAAATGGTTCATAACAGCCCGTAAGAACGAAAAAGAATACATTATTTCATCCGATCCCAAATATCTGGAATTAGTCAGAAGCGATATTAGCCGCATTAGTGAACTCATTAAGAATCTCGAAAAAAGATTTAAAGCTCCGGCTAATATTGCTAAGGTTAAGGATGTTTTTAATAATATAACCAGCTATTACACCAATTTTCTGACTTATACTGAGATCATGGCACAGCAGGTTGAATCTGAAAAAAACATGGTCGAAGCTGCGCGTAGAGCAGATGCGCAGTGCCGTGCTGCACGCTCGGATCAAAAAACAAAGATGCTGGCCCAGATAGAATCTTCCACGAAACTTCTTTTCATCGGCGCGTTCATTACGCTTATTCTCGGTTTGCTAACTGCAATAATTCTGACCAAAGCAATCACCGGCCCCATTCAGATGGGCGTAGACTTTGCCCAGCGCATGGCCAATGGAGATTTCACCCGTACCCTGGATGTTAACCAGAAAGACGAAGTGGGCATCCTTGCCGCAGCCTTGAACAATATGGTCAACCGCCTGTCCGGAGTAGTGGCAGAAGTCGGTAGCGCCACTTCAAACGTCGCTTCCGGCAGTGAAGAACTTTCCGCCACAGCCGAGTCCCTTTCACAAGCCTCCACAGAACAGGCCGCAAATGTGGAAGAGGTATCCTCATCAATGGAGCAGATGACAGCCAATATCCGACAAAATGCTGAAAATGCCCAGCAGACAGAAGGCATAGCCGTGCAGTCTGCGAAACAGGCTGAGGAGAGTGGAGGCGCGGTAACTCACGCAGTAGAGGCCATGAAAAATATTGCGGAAAAAATCTCCATCATTGAAGAAATTGCCCGCCAGACCAACCTGCTGGCCCTCAATGCAGCCATTGAAGCCGCTCGGGCGGGTGAACACGGCAAGGGCTTTGCTGTCGTTGCCGCGGAAGTGAGGAAACTGGCTGAGCGCAGCGGTGAAGCAGCCCGAGAAATCGGTGACCTTTCCACAAGCACCGTTGACGTTGCGGAAAAGGCCGGCGATATGTTGAACCAGTTGGTACCGGGAATCAAGCGTACAGCCGAACTGGTGCAGGAGATATCCGCAGGCAGCAGTGAACAGCTAAGTGGCGCAGAGCAGATCAACAAGGCTGTTCAGCAGCTTGATCAGGTCACCCAGCAGAATGCTTCCGCTTCCGAGGAAATGGCTTCCACTTCTGAAGAGCTTTCAAGTCAGGCTGAAGAGCTGCAGCAGACCATGGGATTCTTCCGGGTCGATAGCAACAACACCGCTCCCCGTGCCCTGCCGCCCGTATCCTCACACGTGCAGCAGGATCAGTCAGAGGTAGGGCTGGCGCTGGAAATGGATATGGATACCGCAGACAGTGATTTTGAAAAGTTTTAATTTTATACACTTCTCTAAACACATAGAGCCAAAATCGTCACGCTAATCAAAAACAAAAGCCTCCCGTAAAAAATTACGGGAGGCTTTCCTTTCATCGAATTCTGATAAGGTTACTTACCGCAACACTTTTTGTACTTCTTGCCGCTGCCGCAGGGACAGGGATCGTTACGGCCTACTTTCGGCTCGCTGCGGCGTTTGGGTTTTTTCTTGGTCTCGGTGGACTCGGAATCGGAATATTCCAGATCGGATTGTTTTTCCTTGTGCTGGAATTCGTCCTCGCGGACCTCGGTTTCGATACGTAAATGGCAAAGAGCCCGGATAGTATTTTCTTTTATGCGGCCCAGCATATCGCGGAAAAGTTCAAAACCTTCACGCTTATATTCATGCTTAGGATCTTTCTGGCCGTAACCGCGCAGGCCGATACCTTCGCGAAGATGATCCATATTAAGCAGATGTTCCTTCCAGTTACGGTCGAGAGCTTCCAGCATAAAATAACGCTGAATTTCGGAGTAATGCTCACCGGAACTTTCTTTAAGCATGTCGAGGATTTCATTCACCCATGCTTCTGCCTGCTCGCGGGTTGGCAGTTTTTCTTTAAATTCTTCATTACGGCTAAGGCCACAGAGTTCATCGAGATGGACCCGGACCATTTCCTCGGTTTTTTCATCAAGAGGTTTACCATGCGCTTCTTCAACCGGATAGAAAGCATTTTCAAAAAGTTCTTCCAAAAATTCAGATGTCATTTCACTCATGTCTTCGCAATTCATGATATCGCGGCGCAGGGTGTAAATAACCTCACGCTGCTGGTTCATGACATCGTCATAATCAAGAAGCTGTTTGCGGATTTCAAAGTTGTGCCCTTCAACTTTCTTCTGGGAGTTCTCAATGGCCTTGGTGACCATACCATTTTCAATGGGCTCCCCTTCTTCCATGCCCAGCTTATCCATGATTCCCGCAATCCGCTCAGAGCCGAACAGACGCATAAGGTCATCATCAAGGGCAAGATAAAAACGGGTAGAACCGGGATCGCCCTGACGTCCGGAACGACCACGCAGCTGGTTATCGATACGGCGTGATTCATGACGCTCAGTACCGATAATGTGCAGACCGCCCAGCTCCAGAACCCCTTCACCAAGCTTAATGTCAGTACCACGACCCGCCATGTTAGTCGCGATTGTTACATGACCCTTGTGACCTGCCTCGGCAACAATTTCAGCTTCCTGCTCGTGATGCTTCGCGTTGAGCACGTTATGAGGAATTTTGCGTTTCTTAAGCAGGCTAGAGACCAGCTCTGATTTCTCGATGGAAACAGTACCGACCAGTACAGGCTGTCCTTTTTTATACTTGGCGGCAATATCGTCGGCGATAGCGTTGTATTTTTCGCTTTGAGTTTTATAGATCGAGTCAGGATGGTCTTTACGAACCATTGTAGTGTTTGTGGGAATAACAATTACTTCCAGATCATAAATCTGCGCGAATTCAACAGATTCAGTATCCGCGGTACCGGTCATACCGGCGAGTTTGTTATACATGCGGAAATAATTCTGGAAGGTGATGGAAGCGAGAGTCTGGTTTTCGGATTCGACCTTCACGCCTTCTTTCGCTTCAAGTGCCTGATGCAGTCCGTCCGAGAAACGGCGTCCGGGCATGAGACGTCCGGTGAATTCATCAACAATCACAACCTGACCGTCTTTCACAATGTAATCAACATCGCGGGCGAAAAGATGGTGAGCCTTGATGCCCTGCATGATATGGTGCTGAAAAGAAATATGCTGGGAGTCATAAAGGTTGTCGATGCCCAGAATCTGTTCACATTTTACGACCCCGTCATCGGTCATTGTGATGGAACGACCCTTTTCATCAACTTCAAAATCTTCATCCCTTTTCAACAAAGGAATTATGGAATTGACTCTTCCGTACATGGAAGTGGCTTCATCCGAAGCACCGGAAATAATCAGCGGGGTACGGGCTTCATCGATGAGGATGGAGTCAACTTCATCGACAATACAGAAATTCAGTTCGCGCTGAACCAGCTGTTCCTTGTAGAATTTCATATTGTCGCGCAGGTAATCGAAACCGAACTCATTATTGGTACCGTAGGTGATGTCACAGCCGTAGGCCTGCTGCCGTTCTTCATCGGTTAGGCCGTGCACGACGACGCCAACGGAAAGCCCCAGAAAATTGTAGAGCTGGCCCATCCACTCAGCATCACGTTTGGCCAGATAATCGTTGACGGTAATCAGGTGTACCCCTTTACCGGAAATAGCATTCAGGACAGCCGGGAGGGTCGCCACAAGGGTTTTACCTTCACCGGTTTTCATTTCCGCGATGCGTCCGCTATGCAGGACCATGCCACCGACCATCTGTACATCGTAGTGGCGCATCTCAAGGGCACGCTTGCCCGCCTCACGCACCAGCGCGAAGACCTCGACCAGAATATCATCAAGAGACGAACCTGCGGCAATCAGCTCTTTATACTCGGCAATCTTCTGCGGAAACTGCTCGTCCGTGAGTTTTTCCATTTCCGGTTCAAGAGCGGCAATCTGATCAATCTGCGGCTTCAATTTCTTAATGAATCTTTCATTTCGTGAACCGAACAGCTTGGAAACAATCAAGTTAAACATGTAAGATTATCCTTTTTCTTATGCGGAAAGCCTCCGGCGGCCTCCGGAGCCCTGACGGGCTAAATTTTGTTGCGCTTAACGCTGATGCCGGGCGATACTTCCGGCGGCCAAAGGAGTTATTTCCCTTGGAATCCTTATATATTTTTTAAAAACACCTATCTCGCGGGCATTTTATTAAAAACGGATGTTATTTAATAAGTCTTTATTTCAAAATATCAAGCCAGTGGGCGGCAAAATAATCATCTTTTACAAGAGTGACAAGTTGAATCACACAAGCGGAGCAACCGCTCACAATCTGTCCCCCCGGTTCCATCGGCTCTGTCAGCCGGGATAAACAACTCTCTCCCACCTCTTTTGAAAGCTCCGGGGCACCGAGCTGCATAATCCCGCCAAATCCGCAACACACATCCCCTTGCACCGGAAGCATGCAATCTTCTGCAATTAAATTAACAAGTTGACCGTCCGTATCGTCTTCAGGTG